>CAZGXW010000052.1:0-21097 GCA_964529975.1 uncultured Fimbriimonadaceae bacterium | reverse complement strand
ACGGGCGCGCTGCGCTCGAACTTCTGGGAGACCATCCACACGGCGATCTCTCTAACGCTCAAAAGGCATCCGACCGGTGTGATCATCGATTGCAGCGGCATTACTGAGATCTCTGAGGACGGTGCGGAGACGTTCCACGACGCGATCGAGTATGTGACCGAGCAGGAGCGCTCGCGGATCGTGGTCGCGGCCGTGCCGCAGCACGTGCTAGACGTCCTGCGCAGCGTTCCCGAGGTGCGGTCGCAACTTCCGATCGCGAAGTCGGTCGAGGACGCGCGCCGGTCGCTCGACCTCTTGCTCGAAACGGACGACGAACCCAAAAAGAAGCGTCGTCGCGACGCCGAGTTCCGCGAGTATCAACGAACAGTAGTTGCAATCGTATGCGGCGACGACAGCGACGTCGAACTGCTAAAGGTCGTGCGCGAGTTCGCCAGCACGAACCCAGTCAAAGTCGTGGTGCTGTTCCCCATCGTCGTGCCAAGGAACCTCCCGCTTCAGGCGCCGATGCCCGAGCAGGAGACGCTAGCGACGAAGGCGATCGAGGCGGCGAAAACGGCGCTCACAGAGATTCGCATCGCGCACGAGGCGCGAGTAGAGCACGCGCGGGACCTGCCGACCCTCATTCACGAAGTCGCAGAAGCGGCAGACGCCGCCTATGTGATGTTCGCGTTCTCCTATCGCACTCCCGAGAAGATTGAGGAAGGCGTCAAACTGGTCGGGGCGATCTTGCAGAAGGTCACGCGACCGATACTCTTTGTCCGCGGTTCGACAAACCGCTAGGTCGCGCTCGCCTTTTTGAGGCGGTCGTGCACGGCCTCCCAATCAGGGTGCTGCGGCGGCCTCTCCACGTAGATCACATCGAGGCCCGGTTGGTCTAGCCTTCGCAGGGCGCGATAGAGGCTCGCCCCGTAAGCCGCGGGGTCGTCGGGCATCTTGATCTGTGCGCTGGAAGATGGCTCGTGGAAGGTGAGCCCTGTCTGTCCGTCGCGCAAGGTCTCCGTCAAGACGACCATGGCGTTGGGAGCGTAGTGCCGGTCGTACATCCCGGGTCCTCGTTTGACGCTCGGCGGAGGAAGGTGACCAAGCGGTCGCCCCACCACGGCTTGGACCTGGGCGCGCGTCACGCCGCCTGGTCGAAGGATGCGCGGGTGCTCGCCACTGAGGTCGACGACTGTGCTTTCCAGACCGACTTCGCAACGTCCCCCGTCAAGCACCATCTCCGCATGGCCGGCGATGCGAGGATCGACGTCCTCTGCGCTGGTGGGAGAGAGGCCCATGAACACGTTTGCGCTCGGCGCTGCGATCGGAACGCCTGCTGCGCGGATGAGCGCGAGCGCGACGGGATGGCTCGGAACACGCACGGCGACTGTGTCGAGGCCCGCAGTCGTGACGTCTGGGACGGTCGACTTCTTGGGCAGCACGAGCGTCAGGGGCCCGGGCCAAAAGCGCTCCGCGAGTTTGCTGGCAAGTTCAGGGACTTCTCTCGCGACTTCGCCGAGTTGGTCGACAGAGGCGATGTGGACGATCAGAGGGTTCTCTCTAGGACGGCCCTTCGCCTCAAAGACTTTGCCGACGGCTTTGGAGTCGAGGGCGTTGCACGCCAGGCCGTAGACCGTCTCGGTCGGAACGACGACTAGGTCACCGCGTTTGATGGCATCGGCCGCTTCTTGGATAGCACCAGACGACGGCGATTCGATCCTCACTTGATCGCCTCGAGCATCTCGTGCCTCGGCGCCTTCTGTCCTGTCCACCACTCTAGCGATCTTGCGCCTTGTGCCACAAGGAGCCGACGCCCGTCCATGTAGGCCAGGCCGTTGTTCTTGGCATCGAACAAGAACGGCGAGAGCGAGTCGCTGTAGAACACGTCAACTGCGAGGGCCTTGCTTGGCGCGGCATACCAATCGATCTCGATCCGAGCGTCCTTCATGCTGGCCGACGTCGTGTTGAGGATGAGTTGGCAATCACTTGGATCTGGCTTGAGGGCGATCTCGACGTCGATGCGAAGTTCGTTCAGCATCTTGTCGAGGTTGGTGCGCGTTCGGTTCCATACCCTGAGTTGCGCACCTGCTTCGATCAATGCGACGGCGAGGGCTCGGGCCGTACCGCCCGCACCCAGGAACAGGACTTTGCACCGAGGATCGATCCCGGCATCGCGCAGCGTGTCGATGAGCCCAGGAGCATCGGTGTTGATCGCGCGTCCGTCGCGCAAGTCGAGCGTGTTGACCACTCCCATGCGGCGCTCGCTGCGCGGCATGGAGCCCGCCCAGCGATAGGCCTTGTCCTTGAGCGGGACCGTGGCGTTGACGCCGATATAGCCGAGCGACTTGAGGTGCTCGATCGCCTCGTTGAACTCCTCCTTGGGGACGCGCACAGCGACGTACTGTTCCTCCCTTCCCATCAGGCGGAGTGCCTCGTTCTGCATCTTTGGAGAGAGTGAGTGCGAGACGGGATCGCCGACGACGGCGTAATGCGCCTTCGGCGCGTCTTTCCACTCGAACCACTCGCTCATTGCTTCCTCCTGAAAGCATAGAGCCTCTGGCCCGTAAAGTTCCACACCGCAACGCAGGCGGCGGCCAGGACGATCGCAAGGCGGAACGCCATTTTCTCGTCGCCCGGCAGCACGACGGTGAAGACGGTCGTAAGGACCGTGTTGAGCGCGAGGCCTACTATCGACACTCCGAAGAACTTTGCAAACTGCCGCGAGCGCTCCTCTTTGCCGACGATGCGGAAGGTCCAGCGCCGGTTCCAGATGAAACTGTTGATGATCGCGACGAAGGCTGCGACCGCAGAGATCGGGACAACGGCTGCCTGCACGGGGTTCCCGTGGGCGAACGAGAACAGCCCAGGGTAGTTGGCCACGAGGTACTCGCCGAGTCTCACGCTCATCAGGTCGTCTCCATAAGGGACCGCAAAGCGCAGGGTCATCTTGACGCAATAGTCGATGATGAACGACGAGCCGCCGACGATGCAGAACTTGACGATCTGCTTGAGAAGGTCGCTGCGAAAGAACCCGGGCGCTGATCCTGCGGGCCCCTCGACGTAGTCGAAGAGAATCCGCCCGATCACGCGCTCGATGTTGCGGCTTACCAAGCGCGTTCCGATGAACTCTCGCTTTGCGACAGGCTTGATCCACACGGCGTCGATTCCGGACCGGTTTGCACCGAGTACGTCGGTGAGGAGTTGGTCGCCGACCATGACCGCCTGTTCCGGCGTTGCTCCGTACTTCTCTAGCGCGAGGAGGTACATCTTGCGGCTGGGCTTGAACTTGTCGCGGATGTATGGGACACCGAGGTCCTTGCTCAGGCGGTCGAGCCGGTCGGGGTGGCGCGTGTTGCTGAGGATGCAGAACTGCATACCGAGCGACTTCCCTCGCGCGACCCAATCGTGCACGGACTCAGGAAACTCGTGGTGCTTCCAGGGCAAGAGCGTGTTGTCGACGTCGAGCAAGACGAGCGACTTTCCTTGCGCTTTCAGGGCATTCAGATCGACGTCTTCGACCCTTTCTAATGAGGCCGCCGGACTAAATCGACGCAGCGCACGCGGCATCTGTTCACGCTCGAAGGTGCCCGCCTTGAATCCCTTCACATGGACCCCTGTGCTGCGAACTCTGCCCGCGCCTTCTTGATGTTCTGGAGGTGTTCGTCGTAAGTCTTGCTGAAGTAGTGCGTCAGGTCGGGTCGGGCCACATAGAAGAAGTAAGGATGCGCCTCAGGCAGAAGGACTGCCTTGATGCTGCGCCAAGCGGGCGAACCGATCGGGCCTGGGGGTAGTCCCTCGACCTTGTAGGTGTTGTACGGGTGGTCGATTGTGGCGATCTCGCCAGGCTTCAAAACCTTCCACTCCTGGATCGCATAGAGGGCTGTCGCGTCGATCTGCAGCCTTTGTCCTGACGCCAGCCGGTTCTCGATCACGCCTGCAATGGTCGCCCTGTCTGTATCGACTCCGGCTTCCAGTTCGACGAGCGAGGCCTTCGTGACGATCGTGTGCAGGTCTGGCATCCCTGCAGGAAACGTCATCTTGCTGAACTCGTTCCAGACCTTCTCTTCAAACGCCATGAGTTGCCTCCTTACCACGGCTTCTGCACCGATCAGCGGGGGAAGGTCATATGTGTCGGGGTAGAGATAGCCTTCCAGCGAGTCTTTGGGGAGCGGAAACGCCACGTCGTCCTTGAACAGGTCAGGGTTCTGGGTCGCGTTGATGTACTCCTGGGCGGTGCAGACGTTGTTCTTCTCCAGGATCGGGGCTATGCGCGCGATCCACCATCCTTCAGGGAGTCGGACCTGCTGTTCGATCGGGCGACGGAGCGCACGGACGACTTGGCCGACGGTCATCCCCGCGTGCAGTTGAAACGTTCCTGCTCGGACCGTCCGCTCTTGCTTGTTGAGATAGCAATAGGCCTTGAACGCGTCAGCGTTCCGCAAGACGCCGCGTTTGACCAGGTCCGCCGTGACGGAATCGAACGTCTCGCCCTTTTCGTACCGGACGTAGAAGGGTGCGCCCCTATCGGTCGGCGCAGTGTTTCGCGCGTACCACGACCAAGAGAGCCCAAAAGTAGCGAGCAGAACGCCGCCCAAGATGGAGGGAACGATCCAGCGGCGCCTAGGTCGTGCTATCAAAGAACCTCTCCAAAATGCGGCAGGCCGCCTCGGCGTCGCTGCGGGCGCGCCGCTCGCTACTCTTCAACCCAGCCTCAGACATGTCGCGTTCCGCCTCTGCGCTCGTATGAGACTCGTCGACGTACTCGACGGCGAAGCCTTGCGCTTCGACTTGCTCGCCCAGTTTCCTGCACACCCTCGACATCTTCGTCTCGCCATCGGCGTCCAGCGGGAGTCCGACAACGACAAGCGTCGCCTGCTCCTTCGTTGCGATCTCTGCGATGGCCATAGCGTCTTTCGCGAGGGTACCGGACGCGGAAAGGTTAGGTCTCGGACTCGCAACGCCGTGTTCGGTCTCGCCGACTGCGATGCCGATCCTCTTGCCTCCGAAGTCCACTGCCAGGACCCTCATTTCGCAAACGCCTCGACGACCGCGGCGTGGACGCCGGGAGTCGCGCTAATCGCCTCGCTGGTGATGGCGTCCACGCCAGTAAAGTCCGTGAAAAGCCCGCCTGCCTCGCGCACGATGAGCGCCATTGCGCTGACGTCCCAGTGGTTGACGATCGGATCGACCATCGCTTCGATGCGACCTGTCGCGACGAGCACATGGCCGTAGGCGTCCGTCCATCCGCGCGCGGTCAAACAACTTCTAGCGAGAGCGAGATAGCCCTCCATCCGTCCGGCGAGGACCATACTGCCGTGGCTGCCACAACTTAGGATCGATTCGGAGAGCGAGGCCTTAGAAGAGACGCGGCACGGTTTCCCGTTCCAGAACGCTCCGCCGTCGCGCTCGGCGAAGACGGTCTCGTCCAGCGCGGGCACGACACACACGCCAATGATCGGGCGGCCGTCTTGCTCGTAACTGAGCAACGTCGCGAAGAGCGGCACACCGGCAAGGAACGACTTTGTCCCATCGATAGGGTCGATCACCCATCGGTCAGGAGAGTCGGAGCCTCCCTCTTCCTCGCCCAGGATCGCTTCGCCAGGATAGGCCGATTCGATGGCCCTTCGGATCACTGCCTCAGCCTCGCGGTCGGCCACAGTCACGGGCGAGTCGTCGCCCTTGAGTTCGTATCCGACCCCCTGTTGGAAGTGCCTTAGCGTCCCCTTGGCGGCCAGGGTGGCGGTCTCGATGGCGAACGCGAGCCTTGGCGACATCTGGCCCAAGTATGAAGGGTCACAGGACGCGAGAACTGGGCTGAACCTTCCGACGTTCTATAATAGGAACGACGGGGGCGTCAGGGTTCGACAGGGCCGGATCGACCTCCAGTTGCGAGCCGAGGCGCCGCTGGCCTCGTAAAAAGCGGCAAAAAAAGCAAAAGCGAACGACAACTTCGCCTACGCGGCCTAACACCGCGGGCCCGTCAGGACCGTTCTAGTGGGGACTGACTGAGGCTTAGCAAAAGCTAGATCGTCCGTCGCGGCCACGGCCCGAGGCCCGCCGGACTAAAACAACCGGGCTAGGTGGCTGTGCTGCGCGCTCTCGGGCATTGCCTGCCACCGAAACACAAACCGAGAGAGACGCTCGTGGACGCTGTTGGTACGGCGGTTTTGGAACGGGGTTCAATTCCCCGCGCCTCCACCAAATTGAAGAATGGGCAGCCGCAAAAGAAAGCGGCCTGCCCGTAGCCGGGAGGCCGCGCTTTCCGTTTCCCAACGAGGAACTACTTTTTCGGTGCTGCCGCAGGCTTTGCGCCAGCGACTGGCTTCGCGGCCGCGGCGGGTGCAGCCGCACCGGCGGCCGGAGCAGCGCCCTCTGCGCCAGCGGCGGCTTCGCCTTCGGCTGCGACAGTCGGCGTCGCTTCAAGCGACACGGCCCGCATGTGGAACGTTGTGGCGACGACCGCGTCGTCGTGGACGTGGGTGCTGACACCGCCGGGCAGTTTCACATCGCCGACAACGATCTTGTCGTTGTCCTCCATCTGGCTGATGTCCACCGTGAGATGGTCCGGAATGTCGGCAGGCTTGGCATAGATCTCCAGTTGAACCATAGGGGTCATGAGCGACGAGCGCTTCTTGGTCACGCACTCGGGCTCACCCACGAAGTGGATCGGCACGTTGATGCGGATGACATCGTCGTCCTTGACCTCTTGCAGCGTCAGGTGGATGATGTCGCGGCCAACGACAGAACGCTGGACGTCCTTGAGGACGACCTTCATCTCGCTCGCGTTGTCCAGGCTGATCGTGAACACGGGAACGCCGCCGGACGCTCGAAGCGTGGTCCGCACGTCCTTCTGGGGGGCTTGGATGAGGCGAGTGCCCTTGCCCTTCTCGATCAACGCGATCGGAAGAATGCCGTTTCGGCGCAGCCGATTGACTTCGGCGCTCTTGGCGCTCTCGCGCGTCGTGACCTGCAACGTTGCCATTTGAGTCCTCTGGAGGGCGGGCCAAGCGGCCCGCAGGAAGGACGATTATACCAACGGCCTGTAGCCTAGGCGGGCCTCAGGCCCGCTTCCAGGCCCCATAGAACCGCTCTCGGGCGGACTTTGCTCTGGCGACGCAGTGCGGGCCGACAGCGTTGATGTGGCCCATCTTGCGGCCCGGCCTGGCCTCGGCCTTGCCGTACCAGTGGACGTGGACGCCTGGGTCGCCTTGGATCGCGGCCTGCAGGCCGTCGCGCCAGTCGCCCGGGGCCTCGATGCCGAGGAGGTTGGCCATGCAGGTTTCTTGGCCCTTGGGCTCAGGGATCGGCAGGCCCATGACGAGACGGATGTGGGCCTCGAACTGGCTGATGCCACCCCAATCGAGGGTGTAGTGGCCGGTGTTGTGGGGGCGAGGGGCGATCTCGTTGACCAGGAACTTACCGTCCTGAGTCTCGAAGAGTTCTACACCAAAGAGCCCGAAACCTTCGACCGCTTCAACGGCCTGTACGGCGACTGCGCTCGCGTCGACACCCGCCGGGAACACGAGGTCGCAAACGTGGTTGGTTTGAACCGTCTCCATCGTCGGAAAACAGACGGTCTGGTCTTTGCTCCGGCAGACCATGACGGCCAGCTCGCGCTTGAAGGGAACGAACTCCTCGGCAAGCCACAGGCTACTGCTCCAAAGTAAACGATGACTCTCGAACTCCTCCCGAGATCTGGCGTAGCGAGTTCCCTTACCATCATAGCCACCAAATCTGGACTTCAAGACCATAGGGAAGCCAATCTCGTGAATGGCCTGCTCAACAGTCTCCTCTGGCGAGGTCTCACAATCGCCATCGAACCTAAGTGGCCTAGCAATGGGCGATGGGACGCAGTGCTTCTCGTACTGACCTCTCTGAGTGAGCTTGTCGTTGATAAAGCCGAGCGTCCACGGACTAGGCGTGTAGGCATCGGTCTCCCGTCCAGCATGTTCCGCCGCAGAAGCAAGCAACGTCATCGACAAGAATTCGTTCTCTAGTGTAACGTGCTCGCACTGTTGAAGTACGAATTGAACGGCAGCATGGTCGTTGAACTCGGACACGATGTTGTCCGCGATCTGCGAAGCAGGCGTGTCCTCGCCCGGATCGAGCGACAGGCAACGCAGTCCCATACGCTGTGCCGCCTGGATCGACATGCGCGCCAGTTGGCCGCCGCCGAGGAAGCCGATGTCGTACTTCCTCACCGCGTCTCCACCACCTGCTCGTCGCGAACCGGCAGCCGGGTCGCGTGCTCCATGTCAACGTCTCGAATCACTCCGATCAATTCTGGGCCTATAAGGCGCACGTTCTGCGCCACGGCCTGTTCGTAGACCCACTCGATGACCGGGTCGACGGGCGTCAGGTCGGGCAGCGTCAGGTTAAAGCTCAATTGGCTCTGGGCCCGGCTCGGAAGCGGCAGCCCGAGAGCCCGCACGCCCAGGAACCGCGGGTCTCCATCGGCGCGCAGCGCCCTGACTTGCCTTGCCAACTTGCGCACGAACACAGTGTCGCTCGATTCGAAGTCCACGTTCAAGGCGATCAGGAAGTTGCGCCAGCCCATGACGGTCGCCCCGAGACGCGGATGACATTGTGGTGGGCCGAAGTCGGGATCAAGTTCGCGATCGAGCAGCGCACCAAAGCCGCCCTTCCGCAGCGAGGGCAGGTCGGCCTCGTGCCGCCCCTTCTCAGACTTTTCGTACAGGAACACGGGGACCTCGAAGCGCTCGGCAACCTCCGCCGCGACGATCTCGACGAACGAACGCATCTCGTCGGGCTCGCACCCCCATGGCGCGATGAATGGGCATACATCGAGCGCACCGATCCTTGGATGCACCCCGATGTGCCGGTTGAGGTCGATCGAGGAGAACGCTAGCGCGCAAAGTTCGACGATCACGTTCGCGACCGACTCGTGGTCGCCGTCAAATGCGCTCACGGTACGGTTGTGGTCCACGTCGCTAGCGAGATAGTAGGGCCGCACTCCGTGCAGGTCAATGACCTCGGCAAAGTTGCGAAGCAGCGACGAGTCGCGACCGAAGGACCAGTTGGGGACCGCGAGGACCCGCAAAGTCACATCCCGACCGTGTTGTAACCACTGTCGACGTAGATGATCTGCCCGCTCACGCCTTTGCTTAGGTCGGACATGAGATAGACCGCCGTTCCCGCGACCTCGTCTTGGCCGAACTCTCGCTTGAGCGGCGCGCGCTGCTGAACGTACTCAATCATGCCGAGCAGTCCCTTCACTCCGCGAGCCGCGACCGTGTTGATCGGACCTGGGCTGATCGTATTCACCCGAATGCCTTTCACGCCGAGGTCTTGCGCGAGATAGCGGACCGAAGACTCCAATGCGGCCTTGGCCACGCCCATCACGTTGTAGTTACCGACGCTGCGCACACTGCCGAGGTACGACATGCACATCACGCTCGCGTCCTCGTTGAACACGTGCTCGAGCGCCTTGCAAAGGGCCACGAGCGAGTAGCAAGACACGTCGAGCGCGAGCGCGAACCCGTCCCGCGAGGTGTCGATGAACCGGCCTTCAAGGTCTTCCTTCTTGGCGAACGCCGCCGAGTGCACAAGGAAGTCGATCTTGCCGAACCGAGCCTCGACCTCTTTGGCGAGAGCCTCCAACTGCGCATTGTCGCCGAAGTCCACGACGAGCGTCGACAGCCTTGGATTGTCCTTCGTCAAGTCGGCCACGCGCTCCAGCATTCGCTCGTTTTGGGCGCCGACGGCGACTTGCGCTCCGTGGGCGGCTGCCAGATCGGCGCACGCCCAACCGATGCTGTTCTTGTTGGTGACGTTTAGGACGAGTCCCTTCTTGCCTTCGAGGAGCATTGGCCGGATTATGGCCAATGGAGGTTCGGTGGTCCGGACGTGAGGAGGTTCGGTGGTTCAGCAGAAAAAAAGGGCGCCTCGTCAGAGGTCGCCCGATACCCGTTGTCGGCTTTCGCCGACTTGCTTTCTTGCGGTTGCGTTTGTCCTTGGCTTAATCCTGTCCCTTAGGTTCGCCGACGCCTTCTATCCGTGCGTTTACCGGCTACAAGAAATATCGGGGTCGAACCACCGTAACCACAGGGCGCGTCCCCCGTTTGAAGTACCAGGAATGGGCCAAAGGCTCGAACCTAGCGGGTGCTATACTGGCCTCAGCGCGGACAGATGGCTGAGTGGTCGAAAGCGCCCGCCTGCTAAGTGGGTAAGAGGACATTAGACCTCTTCCAGGGTTCGAATCCCTGTCTGTCCGCCATGGCCTGTTTCTTGTATACTTTTGAGGTTGGGTCGCATGCGTAGCGTTTGCTTGCTCGCCGTTCTCACAGGGCTGTTGCCCGCCCTCGTTCTCGGAGCCGACCGGGACGAGTTCCTTGCCGCACGTGCCAAGCACAAGGTTTTGTCGGTGTCCACGCCGCAAGTGCTGAAGGAGATGGCGACCGGCGAGTCGTACGTCGAACTCAACGGCAAGGTCTACGGCTCGATCAAGGGCCAGAACGGAGCGATCACCCTGCTCGTCCGACTTGGAGCCACTTCCTACGTCATCGAGTCTCCTAAGACCCCGCAATGGGTCCAGATCGACGAGACCGACGTCCGGTTCATCTTCCACGCAACGAAGACCGACCTTCAACTGACTCCGACGCTCGAACTCGTCGCCTCGGTCGCCGAGGGCGACGCGCTCATGATCGACGAGCAGATGATTCTTGAAGCGGAGCGCAAGGCCGAAGAGGCGCGAAAGAAAGCCGAGGCGAACCGGCTCGCGCTCGAGACCAAGGCCTCTCGGGGCACGGCCTCGCGCTATGCGGGCAACGTCGACAACCCGATCACAGGAGACATTGGAGGCTCCCGTCGACAAGGCATGACGTCCGCGCTCACTTCGATCGTGCCGGACTACATGGGCATGATCCTCGCCGTCAACAAGAATCTGCCGCTCAACCAGGCGCAACTGATCGCGGAGTGCGTGATCGTCTACTCGGCGCACTACGGCGTCGACGCTCGACTCGTCATGGCGCTCATGCAGCACGAAAGCGGTTTCAACCCACTGGCGACGAGCCACAAAGGCGCGATGGGCCTCGGGCAACTCATGCCTGACACGGCCAAAGGTCTGGGAGTGACCGATGCGTACGACATCGAGCAGAACGTGTACGGCACCGTGCGCACGATCAGAGGACACCTCGAACGGCAGAGCAAAGAGTCGAAAGACGTCAGCGACCTCTTGGTCCGCGCTCTTTCGGCTTACAACGCAGGCCCCGGCGCGGTCGCGAAATACGACGGTATGCCACCCTACGCCGAGACGCAGGCCTACGTGCAGCGCGTCATCAAGACCTACCTCAAACTCAGCGGCAAGGCGTGATCTCCTGGGCCGACTTCGAACGCGTCGAGATTCGAGTCGGCACCATCGTGCGCGCCGAGAAGTTTCCCGAGGCTAGAAAGCCCGCGTTCAAACTCTGGGTCGACTTTGGTGAGGCGGGAATACGCCAATCAAGTGCGCAGTTGACGGTCCACTACACGGTCGAGTCGCTCGTCGGACGTCAGGTGGTCGGAGTGCTGAACTTCCCGCCCAAGATGATCGGACCGTTCAAGAGCGAGTGCCTGGTGACCGGGTTCGCTGACGAGGACGGCGCCGTCGTGCTTTGTACGCCGGAACGCCATGTCCCGAACGGTAGCAAGTTGTTCTGAACGTGGACGCCTGTACCGTGTAGACTCTAGCCATGCTCCTTTCCGCCGTCGCGTTCCTGGTGGCAGCGCAGGCCGCCCCCGCCAAAGTCGTCGAACTCTCGGCGACGCTCGGCGGCAAGCCCTATGGAAGGGTCACTTACATTCGCGGGATCGTCGCAGGCAAGGGGATGGAGCGCACCGTGATCCTCGACGTCGATGAAGAGGGCGCCAAGTATCGCGTGGAGGAAAAACGCACGTACGCAAACGGCGGCCTGCCGACGTCCGTCGTACGCAAAGTGACCGAAGGCACGCGGACGGTGACGGTCACGCTCGTGTACTCCGCACTGACGGCTAAGGTGACGATCACCGACGGAGGTGAGTCCGAGACGGAGGATTTTAAACTCGAGGTCGAAAACGCCAAGACGGCTGATCCGAGCCAGTTCTGGCTCTTTGGCTCCGCTCCCGAAAAGAACGCAAAGGTCGTGTTCTGGGAGTACTCGCTTGATGAGAACAAGTGGGTCGAGCGGACGGTGACTTATACAGGAACCGCAGAATTGAAGATCGGCGAGAAGACAGTGACCGCACACCGCATCAGCCTAGGCAAGGACGTGAACTTCTACACAGACGAGTTCGGGATGCCGTTCAAGTCTTCGCAAGAGACGGCGAAAGGGACCCTAACACTGGTCCGCACCAACCCGCCCGTCGAGGACCGCCCGTGATCCGCGTTTGCGTCGTCGGAGCGGCAGGTCGGATGGGCTCAGAGGCGGTCCGCGCGATCACGGGCGCTGCCGACATGCAGGTCGTGGCCGCCGTCGACAGTTCTGCCGCCGGGCAGTCGCTTGGCGGCGTTTGCGGCGTGGAGTCTTCGGTCGTGATCGCCGGCTCGCTGGACTCGGTCGAGGGCTGTGACGTGTTGCTCGAGTTCACCCACGCCGAGAGCGCGACGGCACACTCCGTTTTGGCGGCCACTAACGGCGTTGCGCCGGTGATCGGTGCGAGCGGCTTGGACGCCGACCAGCAAGCCGAAATCGCCGCTGCCTGCAGGCGGGGCGGAGTCGGGGGGATCCTGGTTCCCAACTTTGCGATCGGTGCCGTTTTGATGATGCGGTTTGCTGAAGAGGCCGCCAAGTGGCTGCCAAACGTCGAAGTGATCGAAATGCACCACGACAAGAAGGCCGACGCGCCGAGCGGCACGGCGATCCGCACGGCCGAGGTCGTCTCTGGCGCCCGGACTGCTGCGCGCAGAAACGACCCGACGACGATGCTCAAGTACCAGGGCGCGCGGGGTTCCGTCGTGGCCGATGTGCCCGTGCACTCGGTTCGGTTGCCGGGCCTCGTCGCGCACCAAATGGTGATGTTCGGGGGCGAGGGCGAGGTGCTCACCCTGCGGCACGACTCGATGAACAGGCTGTCGTTCATGTCGGGCGTGTTGCTGGCGATTCGTCGTGTGCGCGGTCTCGATGGGTTCGTCGTCGGGCTCGACGCTGTGATGGACTAGCCTCAGCCGATTCAAACGAGGGCTCGTGACCGGTGCGGTGCCGACGAAGTGGCACCCTCCATCCCGTTTTCCTACCCGCCGTCCAGAGTCACGGTAGTGCCGGGTTTGACGCTCGGGACGTAGAACTCGACGTAGCCCAAGAGCATCTCTTCGGTCGTCTGCAGTCCCCAGCGCACCGTCTTCGAGGGATCCGGGTTCGCGGGGTTCTTGTCGCTGTTGTCGAACGTGCCGGTCGCCGTCAGACGTGTGCCCGCCGGCAAGAGTTTCGGCACTACGTAGCGGTACGTAATCTGCCAATTGAAGTCGTATGCGGGAACGTCGAGGAGGACCTCCTTCTTGCCGTCCGGATACTGCACTTCGTACTTGAACGCCTTGCCGCGCACGTGCATGTGCGGCATCAGCGCCGTGACGTACATGTCCTTGGGGATCGTGACCGTCTTCGTGTCCGAGTGGGCCGGGGCGCCGGGCGGGATCGCAAACGTCTTGTTGACGACGCCGTACACCTGGATCTCGTGCTTGGGCGGCGACTTCGCAAAGCGCACGGCCAACTTCGTCTGGTCTTGCGTCGCCTTGCCGTTCGGCGTGTAGTGGATTTGGAACAGCAGAGCCGCGCCTTTGGGCACGCGCTTCGCCTGTCCTTCTGGGAACACGACACTGTCCGTTCCCGGCACATAGCCCATCAGAAACCCCGTGCTCTCATCGACGTCGAGCAAACCACGCCCGCCGACCCTACCGTCCTCGACAACGAAGACGAGCACGTGGTGCACCACGCTGCGGTCGGTCGGATGCAACTCCATGGCGTCGATCCACTTGTCCTCGGTGAACCCAGGATCGATGCGGACGTGGTAGTACGGCATCTGCCCTGTTGCCCGAACCGGGATCGCGCGAGGGATTTCGTACACCACGTCGGGCTCGCCGATCGCCCACTCGTTGTGGAACTTGAGAGGCGCGGGCGCGAGTTTCGCGTCGCCTTCGGGACATCCCGCGTCGATCCATGTGTTGAGGTCGTCCTTGTCGCGCTTGCTCATCGTGCGGTCGTTGGCCCACGGCGAGTGGCCGTCGGCAGTCGGCGCAGCAAACCAGGGCGGCATCGTGCCGTTGTTCACGACCTGCTTGATCATGCCTTTGAACGCCTCGGCCTTGGCGTAGTTGTCGAGCGCGAACGGGCCGACTCCACCATCGCGGTGGCACGGGACGCAGTTGCGCTGTAGGATTCGAGACACTTGGTCGTGGTACGTCACCGCGCGCATCACGGGCTTCGCGTCGACGATTAACGCGCAGCCTGGGGCGGTCGTTGCTTCAACCTTTGGCGTGTTTCCGGCCAGCACCGCATCGAGCGCATTGATGAGGAACGTGTTCTTTGGCGCGTCGGTCTGATATCCGAAACCGTATTGGTCGTCGACGGCACCGCGATAGACGAGCGTGCTGCGCGCGTCGAGGACGAACACTTCCGTCGTGGTCTTTGCTCCGAGGCTGGCCGTGACGCGGCCGTCCTTGTCGTGGACGTACTCTCCATCGAGTCCGTGGTGCTTGATCTCTGAACGGATCGCCTTCTCGTCGTCAGCCTTGTTGGGGTTGACGAACACGAACCGCACGCCATGCTTGCTGTACTTCTCCTCCAGCGCGGCGAGGGTCGAGGCATACTTCTTGGTGAGGGGGCAGGAGACGTCCGTGAAAGCGACGACGGTCGCTTTCGTCCCCTTGTTCTCGATCGAGCACTTGCCGCCGTCAAGAGTCGTGGCCTCCAGGCCAAGGACCAGACGCCCAATGCCGTCGCCCCTGATAGGCTCAGCGGCCACGCGAACCTGGTCTTGGCCGCGGTTCGCAATGATTGCAGCGCACCCTACGGCTCCCACGCCCATCGCCCAAAGCCCTTTCGTCAATCCCACACCCAACATCGATTGTCCTCTGGTTAAGTCTACACGCGGCAAGGACGGGCTGGTTTCAGAGGAGTTCTGCAGATAGGGGGATTCCCTACTCTTTCGGCTAGTCCCGGCGAATAAGAGTCTCGGCTAAAATGGGCTACAGGCAAGCCATGAAGAGCAGGTTGCTGTGGTTGTTGGTCGCAGTCGTTGTGATCGCCATTGTCGCTTGGGTTGCCTTGTCCAAGTCTAAGCCCGTGGAGGTTGAGCTGAGCACTGCAGCCGTCGGGCCGCTCGTTTCACCGTTTACCGCAGAAGGGACGATCAAGGGCAACTCAGTCGACATAGAGCCAGAAACGTCTGGCAGAGTCCTCGCAATCCTCGTCAGAGAAGGGGATACGGTCTTCGAAGGCGAGCCACTGGTCCGTCTTCAGTCTGCAGATCTCTCGGCCGCTGTCGCACAGGCGACGGCAGCCTTGCATTCTGCGCGTGAACGCCAGAGTCAGGCCGAGCACGCTTACAACCTGGCGAAGCGGAACAGTGCTGCAAGGATCGAACAGGCGCGCGTATCGAAACGAGCAGCCGAGTCCAACCTTGCACTTGTGTTGGCCGGAGCGCGACCAGAAGAGGTCGCCCAACTCGAACAACGAGTTAAGCAGGCAGAAACAGCGGAGACGCAGGCAAAAGTCGAGCGCGACCGTATGCAGCGCCTTTACGACCAAGGTGCCGTGCCACTCGCTGATCTTCAGCGGGCTAAGACCGCGCACGAGTCCGCAATCGCGGAGACCGCCGTCGCCAAGGAGGCACTTGCGATCGCCAAAAACGGACCCACACCAGAGCAACGATCTGCGGCGCGGGCTGCCGTCGAAGTCGCGCAGGCAAATCTCGATGCGGCGATTGCAGGCCAGGAAGAAGTCGATGTGGCGGAGCACGAACTCTCAGCAGCGCGAGACTTGGTCCAGCAAGCGCAAGCGAGCCTCGCGGCCGCGAACTCTGCACTCGACCGAGCGACGGTGAAGGCACCTTTCGCGGGATCAGTCTCCTACGTACCCACAAAGGTTGGTGACATGGCCATGCCAGGTCGTACGCTGCTGACTTTGGTGGGACAAGACGTGCTCACAATTGAAGCAGAGATCGGAGACCAAGACTTTTCCAAAGTCTCCGTCGGGCAGGGCGTCGATGTGACGTCTGCTTCCATGCCAGGAGAGACTTACAAGGGCGTCGTGTCCCGTATCGCAGACGAAGCCGTGCAGAAACCTGGAACTCAATTGCGCACGCGCATCCTTCGGGTGACGATCGCGTTGGACAGTACCGTCGCTCGGTTCCGCCCCGGAATGGAGGTCGATGTGCACGGCGAAGGAACAGTCGCTGAGCGCGCGATCACAATCCCCAGCCGTGCTCTCGTGACATCAGGTGAGGATCGGAGCGTATGGATCTTCGCTGGCGGCACAGTCCGCAAGACCCAAGTCACAATCGGCGCGCTTACTTTCGAGAGCGTGCAGGTCACAGCCGGACTGAAGGAGGGCGACCAAGTCGTAGTATCTCCTCCTGCCGATCTCAAGGACGGTCAAAGGGTCCAGAAGAAGGGCGCGTGATGGCTGCGCCTGTCGTCAGCCTGCGCCATGCCACAAAGGCCTACAGAACGGAAGCAGGGGACGTCTATGCCCTCCGCGACGTCAACCTCGACCTCTATCCTGGCGAAATGGTCGTCATTCTGGGACCAAGCGGTTGCGGTAAGACCACTCTACTCAACGCGGTCGGAGGGCTCGATTCGGTCACATCGGGCGACATCGTGATCGACGGAACGAACATCGCGACCTTCAATGACCAGGAGCTGACCCGGTTTCGTCGCGAGCGGATCGGGTTCGTCTTCCAGTTTTTCAATCTGATCCCGACACTGACCGCTCGCGAAAACGTGCTGCTCGCAGCTGAGCTGGTCGCAAAGCCGCGCGACGTGGATAAAGTCTTGGACGAGGTGGGATTGGGAGAGCGCGGCCACCATTTTCCTGCCGAACTCAGCGGAGGCGAGCAACAACGCGTCGCGATCGCGCGCGGACTTGTGAAGAACCCTCCGATCCTGCTGTGCGACGAGCCGACTGGGGAACTCGACTTTGAGACAGGACGCAAGATCCTCGTGCTCCTTCACAGCCTCACGCACGAGCTCAAGCAGACTGTCCTGCTCGTGACCCATAACATCGCGATCTCGCGAATGGCCGATCGAATCGTTCGCCTGAGGTCAGGGGAGATCGTAAGCGACGAGGTGAACGCCTCTCCGATCGATCCTGCCCAGTTGGAGTGGTAAGTGTCCGTCCTCAATCGCAAGCTTGTTCGAGACCTGTGGCGGCTGAAGTGGCAGTACGTCGCTGTCGCGTTCATGATCGCGCTCGGTGTCGCTTTCTATGGCGCAGCGACCACGTCTTACCGAAACCTCAGCAACTCGTACGAGTTCTCTTACAGGATGCTCGACTTCGAGGATATTGGGATTGCATTCGAGCACGCGCCCGCTCGCGTTGTGGAGCGCATTGCATCGATCCCTGGCGTTGCGGCTGCTGAGGGACGCTTGGTGGAAGACGTGGGCATCGAACTGCGCGGCCGCAGCAACAAAAAGCTGGTCGGCAGGCTGGTCTCGATCCCTTCCCGTGGAGAACCGCAGGTCAACAATCTAAGGCTGATTGAAGGGGCCAATCCGACGGGAGCAGGCGCGCGCGAAGTCCTCATTGAGTCCAGTTTTGCGAAGGAGCACAACCTTCATCGCGGCGACGCTGTCGAAGTCGTAAGCGGAACTGCGCGAGTCACCTTGAGCGTGGCCGGCATTGTTCGGAGCGCTGAGTACATCTACGTCGTTCGGAGCAAGCAGGACCTCTTTCCAATGCCTGGCACGTTTGGTGTGATGTTCGTTCATGACGACGTCCTTGGCCCTCTCGTGGGACTCACCGGGCAAGTGAACGAGGTGAAGGTGAGGCTTGCACCCGGCGCCGACGTGGGAGCGGTCGCGCGCGAAATGAAGTCCCGACTCTCGACTTATCGGCCAGACGATGGCGTCTTGCGCGAAGACCAGCCTTCGCACGAACTTCTTCAGCAGGACGTCGAAGGTTTCCGGCTCTACGCTGTGATGTTCCCGTTCTTTTTCCTTGGCGTTTCTGCTCTTACCGTCTACACCCTCATGACGAGAACGGTCCACCTTCAAAGGCCCATCATTGGGCTGCTGAGGGCCCTCGGCTTTGAAAGGCTGCGCGTCGTCGTGCACTATCTGTTCGCTGCGACACTCGTCGGCTTGCTTGGGAGCATTGCAGGCATCGCGCTCGGAGTATGGCTCGGAGTGCTGCTCACGAAGTACTACCTTTCGCAGATCGCCGTGCCATTTGAGAGGATTGAGGCCGGGATGGACGTCTACACGATCGGTGTGCTCATGGGTTGCGCAGTCTGCCTCATTGCGGCGGCCTGGCCAGCACACGCTGCGGCGCGCGTCAAGCCGGTCGAGACAATGCGCGGAGCGGAGCCTCCTGTCGGGCGCGTGCTACGTCTCGATCGTTTGATGCCCAATATGGGGCTCCTTTGGAGGATTCCCTTGAGAAACCTCTTCCGACAATGGCGAAGGACGCTTTCTACGCTCTTTGGCATCGTCGCCGGAATCGCTCTGATCATGACCGGCCGTGGATTGCTCGACACGATGACGGTGCTCATGGAAACGCTCACGGCGACAATGTTCGGAGACGACTTGCGCGTGGAACTGATCCAGTACGAGGACCCGCGCATTGTCGATACTCTCAGGCGATGGGAGGGCGTCGTGTCAGTCGAGGGCACTCTCGACGTTCCTGCGGAGTTCTCGCGGAACGGGCTTGCCTACTCCGCCGCCATATCTGGCATCGAACCCGCCGGGAGCCAGCGTGTCATTGTCGACAGAAGTGGGGCGCCGATAGATCTCACACGCAATGGAGTCGTGTTAGGCACCACAGTGCAGAAGCGCCTTCAAGCAAGAGTCGGCGACAAGGTCCGCGTGGCCTTGCCGGCGTTCATGCGCACCGAGAAGGCAACTCGAACCTTAGAAGTAGAGGTCATCGCAATATGTGACGAACCGATTGGCACCGTCGCGTATATGAACCGGGACTATCTTTGGAGCGTGTTCAAGGAGGAGATCGATATGCCGACCGGTGCTGTCTCAAGCGTCCGCCTGCTCGTAAACGACGAGCATAGCGAGGTTGTGCGGAGAAGGCTAGAGCAGCTTCCTGAGGTCGCCGCCGTTTCTTCCATCGCCGACGTTCGGAAAATGGTCAACGAAATCATGGCGAGGTTCAGGCAATACGTCAACTACATGTCGGTGTTTGGCGCTGCCCTGGCGTTCAGCATCGTGTTCAGCACCGTGACGATCAACGTGCTCGAGCGAACGAACGAGGTGGCAACTATGCGCACGCTCGGGGTGAGCCGTCGCGAGGTTGGAACCATGGTCACGACAGAAAACCTGTTGCTCGCTCTATTTGGCACTGCGATCGGTCTGCCTGTCGGAGGTTGGTTCGTCAAGCAGTTCATCCTTGCGGCCCAGACCGAAGAACAAATGGATCTCTTCTCTATGAAGCCGGCCCTCACAGGTGAAACCTACGCCCTTGCAGCGGCCTTGATCTTCGTCGTTGTGCTCGTCTCTCAATGGCCCGCCCTCCGCATGCTGAACCGCCTGGATCTTGCTAAGAGCACGAAGGAGCGCGCGACCTAACCGCCGTGCTAGCATAGTGCCATGCCAGTCGAAGGCCGTGCGTGCATGTTGGAAGAGCCGGGCGCCCCGGCGGTCGTCAGGGACGTGGTGCTCGATCCCCCAGGGCCGGGCGAGGTGATGGTCAAGGTCGCCGCCAGCGGTGTGTGCCACACCGATCTGACCGTCAAGATGCTCAACGGCAGCGGGATGGCGTTCCCGATCGTGCTGGGGCACGAGGGCGCAGGGTACATCGAGCAGGTCGGCGAGGGAGTCAAGGGCTTGGAGGTCGGCGATCCGGTCGTGATCGCCTATCGGGCTCCGTGCGAGAATTGTCCGGCGTGCCGGCGCGGCGATCTGCGGCACTGCTATATGGCTTTGCGGCCAGGACAGCGCATCCACCGCAAGAGCGACGGCGCGCTCTGCTCGCAGGTTCTGAGGTGCGGGACGTTCTCGACTCACACCGTCGTGCACAGCAAGGCTGCGATCAAGATGCCCAAGGAGATGCCGCTGGACAAGGCGTGCCTGATCGCCTGCGGCGTGATCACGGGCGTTGGCGCGACCATGAACACGACGCCAGTGTTCGCAGGCTCCCGAGTCGCGGTGATCGGCTGCGGCGGCGTGGGCCTGAGCGTGATCCAGGGCGCGAAACTGGCGCACGCAAAAATGATCATCGGCGTGGACAAGAACCCCGTGAAACTGGAGTGGGCCAAGAACTTCGGCGCGACCCACGTCGTTGATGCCAGCAAAAGTGATGCAGTCGCCGAGGTCCGGAGACTGACCGACGACGGTTGGGACGGCGGCGTGGAGTTCGCGTTCGAGGCGACGGGGATCCCACAGTGCACGGAGCAGGCGGTCAAGATGCTCTCATACGGCGGCCGGGCGACCACGATCGGATTCCCAGCCGAAACGGACACGATCCACCTGAACCTCGGGGACTTTGCTACGGGCGTGTACTGGAACAAGGCCGGTTTGAACGTGTGCCACTGCGGCGACGCGCTGCCCTCGCATGACTTCCCATTGATGGCGCAACTGTACTTGGAGGGCAAGTTGGACCTCGACTCGATGGTGACGCGCAAGATCACGCTGGACGACGTGGAGGACGCGTTCCACGAGATGGAGACCGGCAACGTGATCCGGTCGGTCATCGTGCTCTGAAGGTAACCTGTAGGCGTGGGCAAACTCGCCTTTCTCCTCCTTAGCGGCATCGTGACAGTCTACGCCTGCACGTCGGCCAGCACGCCGCAGCCACAGGCCAAGACTGAGCCCTCGGCGACTGGCGCGCCTTCGTTCGAGCAGCAGCGCAACGTCAACGTCACAGCGGCCTACAACCAGAACTGCGCCAACTGCCACGGGCAGAACGGCGAGGGCGGGGGGGCGGGCACCAAGACCCTGAACACCCGCGAGAAGTTCGACCAAAAGCACGACAAGCCGTTC
>CAZGXW010000051.1:1959-21621 GCA_964529975.1 uncultured Fimbriimonadaceae bacterium | reverse complement strand
AAGGCTGGAAGGACTTGGTCGCCTACTTCAACTCGAAGCAGCCTCCCGCGGAATGCGTGCCGATCAAGAACGCCTACGAGCAGTGCCTCGGTGAGACCAGCGCGATGATGCTCTCGATCCTGAATGAGCTCGAGCGCTCGCAGGGCGATCCCCAAGGGGCGATCAACAGCCTCATGGCGATGATGGGGACCAGCGAAGGCAAGATCGACGTTGCTGCGAACAAGACCGACTCGCTCGTGGGACAGATCTGCCACAAGTACGATTCGTACAAGTGGTTCAAGGTAAGCGGGGACATCGGGGGCGGGCTGGGCTCGCTCGGGCTCGGCGGGCTTGGAGGTCTCGGTGGCGGGATGGGTGGCCTGAGCGACCTCTTGGGCGGCGGGGGCTAGACTTTCGCGGCGGTCACGATCGCCTCGGCGCACCTGCGGCTGGCTCCTAGGTTCGCTTGAACCAAGGCCCTCGCGGCCTTGCTTCGTTCGGCCCAGTCTTCCCTATCCTCGAGCAAGTCTCCCACGACCGTTGAGATGACGCTGTTGTCCCGGCAGTAGAGGCTCGCCCCTACCGCTTGCGCGGCGTCTGCCACGTCGCGGAAGTTCTGCATATAGGGCCCGTGGACGACCGGAACGCCGTGGGCAAGCGGCTGGATCAAGTTCTGGCCCCCAAAGTCGTCGAAACTCCCGCCAATGATCGCCACGTCGGCGATGGAGTAGACACCGCCGAGTTCGCCATAGGTGTCCAGGATGATGACTTGTCCCGTCTGGCCAAGCGAGCGCAAGGCGACACCCACCTGGAACTTGGAGCGGTAGAGTTCGACGAGGGCAGAGGCGCGCTCGATGTGCCTGGGCGCGTGAACGAGGGTGACGTCCTCGTTTCCCGGCGCTGTGATCCACGCGAGGGCGTCGGCCAGGATCTGCTCTTCCTTTGCCGAACGGGTCGAGCCGATGACGATGACTCGGTTTGTCGACGGAATGCGAAGTTCGGCCTTCCAGTCTTTGGTGGGATGGGAATCGGCAAGGGCGGCGTCGTACTTGGTGTTGCCGACGACCTTGGGGTCTTGGAAGCCCAAGGCTCTGAATCGGTCGGCGTACTCCTCAGACTGCGTGAGGACCTCGTCTACCTCGCGGGCCAGGGCCTTGTAGTACGGCTTGAGCCGGAGAGAGCGGTTGAAACTACGGTCGCTGACCCTCCCGTTGAGCAAGATAGTTCGGGCGCCTAAGTTCTTTGCCGTCCAAAGGAAGTTGAGCCAAAGTTCGGTCTCCATGACTGCGACCACCTTGGGGCGGACGCGCATGAGGGCTGCAAGCACGAACCTGGGGACGTCGATCGGAAAGTACACCAGGTGGTCGAATAGCCCTTCGGCGCGCTCCTTGGCCGCAGTCTGACCGCTGCTGGTTGTCGTGCTGAGGACGATCTCCAGGCCAGGGTCGAGGGCTCGGACCTCCTTCAACACAGGGAGGGCCGCCATAACCTCTCCGACTGAAACGGCGTGTATCCAGGCCCGCCGGACACCCTTGGCCGGGGGCTTGATCGGCAGGTCGCCGCAGCGCTGACGCCAGTCGGGCTGCTCTTTCCGCTTCTTGGCCCTCCAGACCATCCAGGGCACCCAGAACGGGCTGAAAAGGAGGATCAGGAGGTTGTAGACCCAGAAGACCATTAGAGCGTCAGTTCGCGGCCTGTCAGGCGCCTATAGGCTTCGAGGTACTTGCGCTGGGTGCCCTCAATCACTTCCGGGGGCAGGGTCGGACCAGGGGGTTTCTTGTCCCAGTCGAGGGTCTCGAGGAAGTCACGGACGTACTGCTTGTCGAAACTGGGTTGCGGCCCGCCTGGCTTCCAGAGGGCGGAGTCCCAGAACCTGCTCGAGTCTGGCGAGAGGGCTTCGTCGATCCAGATCATCCCTTCCGGAGTCAGGCCGAACTCGAACTTGGTGTCCGCCAGGATGATCCCCACCGACTCGGCGTGTCGTGCGGCCTGCGCGTAGAGTCTTAGGGTCCAATCTCGGGCTTGGCTTGCTACCTCTGCTCCCACCATATCTGCCGCCTGGCCGAAGCTGATGTTCTCGTCGTGACCCTCCTGCGCCTTGGTCGCAGGGGTGAAGATCGGCTCGGGCAGCCGATCGCCGTCCTTGAGCCCCTCGGGGAGGTCGAGACCATGGATCTTGCCGCCCTCCTTGCGGTACTCCTTGTAGAGCGAACCGGCTAAGTAGCCCCGGGCAACGCACTCGATGGTCAGCGGCTCGGCCCGGCGGGCGATTGTACACCTGCCCTTGAGTTCAGAGAGGCTTAGCCCTAGCCTGGAAGCGACCTCGCCGTCGTCGACACTCACCACATGGTTGGGGCAGGTTCCTTTGAGCCTGTCGAACCAAAAGGCACTGATCTGGTTGAGGACGACCCCTTTGCCAGGCACTCCGTTGGCCATGACGACGTCGAACGCGCTGATGCGGTCGGTGGCGACGATCAGAAGGTCTCCACCGAGGACGTAGACCTCGCGGACCTTGCCTCGCCTGGGTTCTCCCAGCCCCGGCAACTGGGTCCGCATGACCGCCTGCATGCCGGTGATTATGGCCCTGCCTCCCCAAGCACTCCCTGGCGAACGAACCTGCGTATTGCCTCCTGATAGCGGACTGGCTCCCGGAACCTTCCTTCGCCGTGGCCTGCCCCCTCGAACGTCTCGACCCAGGTGAGGTCGCCGCTCGCCTTGACGTTGCGGTCGAGCGACTTCTGCGAGACGACAGGGTCGTCGTCTCCGGCCAGGAAGAGGACGGGCTTGTGGCTCGCCTTGGCAAGGTACTCGCTCACGACCACCTTCGCCGGGTCGAATCCGATCATCAGGCGACCTAACCAGATCGTCGGTGCCAAGAAGAAGGCGAGCCATTTCCCCCCAAGAAAGTTCCACCAGCCCCGGCCGGCCTCGTCCATGGCGGAGTAGGCACCGTCGAGGATCAGACCGTCGGCGAGCAGAGGGTCGTCGCCGAGGGCGATTGCCGAAGCGGCCCCGCCCATCGAACTGCCGAAGAGCACGATCTTGGCGTCAGGCCGACGAGAGCGCACGAACTTGGCTGCGGCGACCACGTCGTGGGCCTCGAGCTTGCCCATAGTGCAGAGGCTGCCCTGGCTCTTGCCATGACACCGGAAGTCGAAGAACAGCCAGGACGCGTTCAGATCACCCAGGGTGACGAGGAACGGCAGGAGTTCGCACCTGTTCATCAGGTAGCCATGACAACAGACGATAGCCAGCCTCCCGTCCCCGGCGTCGCTCCACCATCCGGTTAGTTCGAGCCCGTTGGAGTCCAGTTTGACCCTCTCTTCGGGCTTTCCCAACATCGCCGGGCTCAGCCAGAGGGGCACGCGGGGCGGATGGACGCTCACCCAGGCTGCCACAAACACGACGATCGCGTAGAGTGCGAGCAGGGCAAGGGCCAAGGTCAGGAAGAAGGCGCCCATGAGATGCGGGGGTCCAGATAGAATGCAGGCGACCTGGGATGTTCGCCCTCAACTTCTACCCCGAACTCTACGACGACCTCCTGCTGAACGGTCGAAAGACTGCGACGATCAGGCTTGGTGACAAGTCGGACAAATACCAGACCGGCATGGTGGTGTGGATCACTGTCGGCCCTCGGTTCGGGAGGAGGCAAAAGATGTTCTCCGCGATCCTCGACCGGGTCGAGGTCAAGCCGATCAGCGAACTCTCGCCTAGGGACATTGAAAGGGAGAACCCGGAACTCCGGACGCACGACGAGGTCATCGGGCTCATTACAAGAATCTACGGAGAGTTCATCACGCCGGCGCACCTCGTCACGGTCATTTACTTCTCCCGCATCGACGAGTAGAAGTCATGTGGATCGGGACCGCCGCCCAGTGCCGTGAACTCGACCGCGTCGCGATCGAGGAGTTGGGCGTACCCGCACACGACCTCATGGAGCGGGCCGGCCAGGCCGTTTTTGAAGCGGTCAAGGAGACCCGTCCTGAAGGGTCTGTTCTGATCGTGTGCGGCCCGGGCAACAACGGCGGCGACGGGCTGGTGGTAGCCCGGCTTCTGAAGCAGGACGGGATTGCCGTCCAAGTGTACGTCGCCTCTGCCGAAAACCGCTTGAGCGAACTCAGCCGGTCGATGCTTTCCAAGGCGAAGTTCGCTGGCGTCGAGCCGGTCTTCTACGGCAGCAAGAAGTGGTCGAAACTGGAGGACGCCGCCGAAGAGGCCGAAGTCGTCGTCGACGCTTTGCTGGGGACGGGCCAAATCGGTGAGCCGACAGGCCCTGTGCGAGAGACGGTCATCGCCCTTCACGACACCTATGCGACGGTCGTCGCGGTCGACGTTCCGACCGGGATCGTGACCGATACTGGCGACGCCCCTGGCGCGTACATCGACGCGGACTTGACCGTGAGTTTTGGGATTGCGAAGCCGTGCTTTTTCCAGGGCGTAGGTGCCGAAGCGGTAGGCGATTGGAGCGTCGTCGACATCGGGATCCCAGAGGAGGCGTACCGCGAGCCGACCGGGATGGCGACCGTGGACGAGCCTGCGGTGCTCGCCGCATCGGGCGACCGATCCATCACGACCCACAAGGGCGAGTTGGGCCATGTGCTGGTCGTCGCGGGGAGTTACCAGATGCGTGGGGCAGCGGCCCTTGTGGCGCAAGGGGCGCTGCGGGCGGGCGCGGGACTCGTGACAGTGGCCTCGACGATGGATGTTTGCGACGCGGTCGCAGCGACAGTTCCGGAGGCGATGACGCTGCCCATCGAGGACGACGAAGGCGTGCTGAGCGAAGAGGCTGCGGAAAGGTTGCTCGACTTGCAGGACCGGATGTCTTGCGCCGTGTTCGGGCCCGGGCTTACGACTCACGAGTCGGTGCGGGCGTTGCTCGCCAAGGTCTGGAAGGAGTGGGTCTTGCCTAGCGTGATCGATGCGGACGCTTTGAACGCAGTGAGCCTGGGCCTCGAACTGCCGGACGCGCCGTGTGTGTTGACACCCCACCCTGGCGAAATGGCGCGACTGCTGGGGATGAGCAGCGAGAAGATCCAGGCCGACCGGTTCGGAGCGGCCCTGGCAGCGGCAGAGAAGTACAGCCGGCCCGTGCTCTTGAAAGGGGCGTACAGCGTCGCCTGCGACACCGACGGGCACCTGCTTGTGAACGTGACCGGCAACCCGGGGATGGCGAGCGGTGGCATGGGCGACGTGCTGGCGGGGATCGTCGCGGGGCTGCTCGCGCAAGGGCACCCGCCAGTGCAGGCGGCAGCGGTCGGTGCGTATCTGCACGGCGCCGCGGGCGACCTTTGCGCCGAAACGATGGGGCCGGTCGGGTTCATCGCCGGCGACGTCGCGCGCCACTTACCCGCCGCCCGCGCTAAACTGGAGCAGTGGTACCAAGACTAGCGGCCACGCTTGCGCTGCTTCTCGCCGCCACCGCGATCTGGGCGCAGGACGCCAAGAAGGTCCGGATCGAGTTCGAGGGCGAGGGACAGCGAGAAGTCTGGATCCAGACGAAGGGGAAGGAGGGAACGCTCCCTGACCGCACCGCCGTGAGCGGCAAGGCAGTGGAGATCGAAACGCCTGAAGACGTTGTGGGCAAGAACGTCTATGTGCACGACAAAGCGACGGGCAATGTGGCGACGCGCGCGCTCGATGTGGTCGTCAAGGCAGGCTCATGGGCCGTCACGGCGAAGGACGAGACCCATACGTTCGCGATGAAGTTCCTTGTGCGGCACGGCGATCTGCCTGTGTCGACGGCGATGGTACGGCTCGTCTCAGGCGAGTCGACGCGCGAGACGCTTATGACTCCGGGCGACAAAGGGACTGTCGTGTTCCACGTGGTTCCGTTCGGGGACGTCGAAGTGAGCGTCGATTACAAGAGCGGAGGCGAGGACAAGACTTTGGCCGCGCAGGTGTTCGAGTCGAAACCCGAACTCGCCGATGGCGAAGCACCGACGCTTGAGATATCGGACGACGTCGAGACGATCGCGCCTGAGCCGGAGAAGGAGACGGGAACGGGAGCGGCTCAGGACAAGGGCTCGAAGGGGGATGAGAAGGAAGAGCCGGCGAAGACGAGTCCGTTCCTGACCGTCTTCAACATGCTGATCGGGCTAGTCGTGATTGGCGCGATCTGCTATGCGATCTGGCGGTTTGTGAAGGCGAACCCAGACCAGACCGCGGACGCCTTGAAGAAGGCAGGGGTTGCCATGCCTGGAGACCCCGCCGCAGGCCCGGCGCCGACGCCAAAGAAGACCGGCCCACCGCAACAGATTTTGCTGACCGACGCGGCGCCCACTCCCGCTGGGGACGCGACTGTCGCGTTCGCATCCGCGCCTGCAGTGAAGAACCCTCGGCTTGTGAAGGCAGACGGGTCGTTGTTCTTGCTCCAGGACGGCGAACAGACCGTCGGGCGAGAAAACGCCGACTTGACTTTCGCGGGCGAATCGAGCGTGAGCCGGACCCACGCGCGGTTGTCGCGAACCGGCGACTCGGTGACGATCTCTGACGCGGGCAGCACGAACGGCACGTTCGTCAACGGAGTTCGATTGAGTGCGCCGAGCGTGCTTCAACCTGGCGACTCGATCCAGTTCGGCGCGGTACAGGCGCGGTACGAGGAGTAGATGGGGCAGGTCTTCGGTCGAGCGATCGCGTGTGGTGCCGCAGGGCTCCTAGCGTGGCTGCTGACCGAACCGTTCAACGAGCGGTTCATCCCTGCAGACCCGAACGTGGCGCGCGAAGGCAGCGGCCAGATGTGGCTGATCCTGCTCATCGGCGCACTCGTGGGGCTGGCGGCAGGCGCGATGCATGGCATCGCCCGAGGAAGCAAGAGGCACGCGATCGAAAACGGTCTGCTCGGACTGGTCTTCGGCGCGATCGGTTCGGTGTTCGGTGCGAACTTCGGCACTGTGCTGAGTTCGGCGATCATGGACGTGCCCGCCGGGGGCATCCACCATATGAGCGGCCCCTCGCTCATCATTGCTCGCGCGCTCGCGCTGTTTCCGATCGGGTTGTTCATGGGCGTCGCGATCGGGATGACTTTGAAGTCGAAGCGCGGGATCATCGCGGGGTTGCTGGGTGGCGCGGTCGGCGGGTTGTTCGTGGGGTTCGCGTTCGACACACTCGCGGGCACGATCGGTCAAGTTATGGCGACCACGGCTTCTGGGGTCGAAGTGCCTGCTGGCTACATGTTGGAGATCGGCGGCCCCTCGCGCGCGATCTTGGCAGTGGGCTTGGGAGTGTCCGTCGGATTGTTCGTCGCGGTCTTCGACCGGGTGACCCGCCAGGCTTGGGTGAGGCTCGTGCTCGGGCGCAATGAAGGCAAGGAGTGGCCGATCGACACCGACAAGACTCTGATCGGCAGGGACGAGCGGGCGCACGTGCCGCTCTTCGGTGACATGAACGTCGCTCCATTGCACGCGATCATCTTCAAGCAAGGCTCGCAGTACGTGCTCCAAGACCAGAACACGACGGTTGGGGTGGGATGGAACGGCCAGCGCGTCTCGACCGCGAACTTGAACCCGGGCGACACGTTCCAGATCGGCGGGCACAACTTACAGTTCCTTATGAAGGACTCCGCTGCTCGCGCGATGCACGAAGTCCGGGCACACGCACAGCCTGTCGGAGGCGGACAGGTGGCCCCAATGCAGCCGATCCAGATGGGGCAGCCCAACACACAGCCGTACCAGCAGCCCGACTTTACGGGCCACGTCCAGCCCTCGCAGCCGACGCAGGCGTTCTCGCCTGCCGCCAGTGCTTCCTTGGCGCTGGTCGCGACGGGCGGCCCGCTCGCTGGCAGGCGCTTCGAGGTGAACGCGCCGATCGAGGCCGGCCGCGAGGCCGCTGGGATCACTTTGTCGGGAGACGGCAACGCCTCGCGTCGACACGCTTCGTTCGCGCCGATCGCCGGAGCGATCCAGATGACCGACCTGGGGAGCACGAACGGCACGTTTGTGAACGGCGTCCGCACGCCTAGCGCGGTCTTGAACCGCGGAGACGTCGTACAATTGGGTGGAAGCACGTTTCGTGTAGAGTAAGGGAGCCAGCAAGCATGGACAAGACGCAGAAGTTCGACCCCAACAAGACAGTCGTCAGCGGGCAGATGGACAACCGGACGAAGGCGATGGCCGCTCCGCCTGTCATCGGTGACCCGAACCGGACGACGGCGTGGGCGCCGGTCGACCCGGTGACGGTTTCCGTCACGCCGAGCCGCATGGCGACGATGGCGAACGGGCCTGCGCGCGAGCAGTTCTTGATCGAGGTCGCGGCTGGCGACGTCACGGGCTTGCCTGGCGTCGCGGTCTCGGGCCCACGGACGCCGTTGAACCTGTGCCTCGTCTTGGACCGATCCGGGTCGATGGAAGGGCCGCCGCTCGACTATGCGAAGCAGGCCGTGCAATACGTCGTCGACCTGCTCTCGCCGAACGACGTGCTTTCGATCGTTGTTTTCGACGAGACTGTGGACGTTCTGATGCCGCCTCAGCGCGTGACCGACAAGCAGGCGATTAAAAACGGTATCGCGCAGATCCAGCCGGGCTATACGACGAACATCAGCGATGCAATGACGATGGCCGCCCAGCAACTCAAGTTGCAGGACGACCTCACGCGCGCGACGCGCATGGTGTTCTTGACAGACGGCGAGCCGACGGCGGGCATTAAGGACTTCCACCCGCTCGTCACGCATGCAGGGGACATCAAGGCCCGCGGCATCACGTGCACGTTCCTAGGGTTTGGGCCGGAGTACAACGAAGAGCTGCTCGCCTCGATGGCGAAGAAGACCGGCGGAAACTATTACTACATCACCCAGCCGCAATTGATCCCAGAGGTGTTCCGGACGGAACTCGAGAAACTCGTGACGGTCGCGGCGATGAACGTCCGCCTGAACCTCAGGTTGTCTCGCTGGGTGACTTTGCGAGGCGGAACTGGGATCGGAGTGGTCGGTTCGGACAACGAGGTGTCACTGGAACTCGCCGATCTGGAACGCGGGGCGGTGTTGCAGCAAGTCTTGGACTTCGACTTCGACAACCACCCGCTCGGGCACTACGTCGTGGCGACGGGTCGGTTGACGTATGAGGACACGGGCGGGGGAGTTTCTAAGACCGTGCCTGTCGACCTTGTGATGGAGTTCACAGCGGACGCATCGCGCTACTCGGTGGCTCCCGACCCGCGCGTGGCCTCGGCGCACCAGGTCTCTGCGGCCTCGCGCGTGGTCGAGAAGACGATCATGGGCCTCAAGACCATGCAAATCACGACCGCGCAGGCGATGGCGGAACTGCAAAAAACTCAGGCGTTGCTTCTTGCTGACGGTCGCACGGCTGACGCGCAAGAGGTGACGATGGCGATGAACGCTTTGAAGTCCGGCGACGTCGGCGGCGCGGAGAAGACGCTCATGGGCACCGTCGTCAACCTCGACCAGGGGAAGAAGTAGAGGGCGCCACGTGTGGGATTGGAAGAGACGCTACGAGTACCGACGGCTAACAAGCTATCTGGCCGTCCCGGCGCTCGCGATTTGGGGGATTTACGTCGCAGTGAAGCTGGAGTTTAGGTTCAACTCGGTCCACGTCGAAGGACCGCTTGCGATCTTGATCGGCGTCGGCCTTTTCGCGCTCGCCGTGCTCCTGTTCTTGCTCTTTGTCTGGCGCGACAGTCGGCACTTCGAATCTGAGGTGCGCGACAGCTAACGCAGCACTGCCCGGCTCTCCAGCGTATGCCGTCAGTGGTAGCCGTCGTGGCCCAGCACCATCGTCGCGAGACATCTGCAGAGGAACTGCGGCGCATCCTTGATGAGTGCGGGATCGAATACGACCCGCGCTACTTTGAATAGAGTTCTGCGACCCCTCCGTGGTCGTTGGTTTCGTTTGCGCCATACTGGTGACGGCGAGAACCACCAGAGTCACTAATGGCAAGTAGGCAATTACAGGTCATCGGTGTTGAACGATCGGATGAACGACACTTGTGGGTTGTTGATGGAGCCTGCATGGCTCAGCTCGCTCTCACCCTCGGCGACTTTTGGATGAGGTTTTGGACTCTTGAGGCCACCTTAGAGTTCAGGATTGGCGTGCCATTCAGGTTCTCGCATGACGATGTCGACACCACCATTGATCCACAGCATCCTGAAGAATTGTGTGCTCTCCTTCCTCTGCTGGACGATGCGCTAACAGAAGTAAGAGTGGATCGAAGTGGGTCAGCTACGTTTCGATTCATGAGCGGCCGAGCACTTTCCGTTCATCCTCACCCAGAGTTCGAAGCATGGGAGTTGAATAGCACCGGTCTGCACGACCAATTCGGCTACCTTTGCCAACCAGGCGGCGGCCCTCCTTGGGGCTAGGAAGCTACGCAAGCACTCCCGCGCTCTCAAGCGTGTGCCGGAAGTGGTAGCCGTCGTGGCCGAGGATCATTGCGGCCAGTTCGAAGAGCGTGACCTCTCCTACGTCGTCGCGTGTGAACGTGCGGTGCCACTGTTCGTCGCTCAGGCCGCGGAACAGTTCGACGAGTTCCTTGCGCGACTCGCGATACCGGCGGAGCGACTCCTGAGGGTCGCTGTTGGCGTAGTCGTTCTTGATCGCAAGTTCGCCCTCGTCGATGCCAGGCAGGTTGGGCTTGTCCTCGTTAAGGGTCCGCTGCGCCCGCATCAGCCAGATCGGCTCCCAGTCTGCGAGGTGTGCAAGGCTCTCTCGAATCGAAAACCGGTCCTCGCCCAGCGGCTTGGCGTCCCAATCGGTGACGCGCGCGCTGAGCGCGGTCTGTGCGTCCGGCGCGGCCGCGAGGCCGTTGATCACATAGTTGGCGACGTACTTGGCTGGCATGATGCCCGCATCTTACCGACGGGCCGGACATGGATGACGGACGTTTGACCGCGCTGACGGACTTGTTCGAAAGTCCGGCAGGAGCGTCATGGGATCGTCAGTTTTCTCATTGGGACCCTTGCACCGCGCATGGGAAAACGAGGGCCATGCCACGCCGCGCGTTCACACTCATTGAACTCCTCGTCGTGATCGCCATCATCGCGATCCTAGCTGCGATCCTGTTCCCGGTCTTCGCACGCGCCAAGGTCGCTGCGAAGAAGACGGTGACGATCAGCAACCTCAAGCAGGTCTCGCTCGCGTCGATGATCTATATGGGTGACTACGACGATCTCACCCCGCCGTTGTTCACGTTCAATCCCCTCGACACGGCTTATCCGACCTCGCAGGGATTCCACTACTATCCGCTGCTTCTCCTGCCTTACACGAAGAACGAGAAGATCTTCCTGTGCCCGATGGACACGGACCAAGACCCGACTCAGATGGACGCACAGGGAAGGGGTCGCTTTGACCCCAAGAACTCGCTTCACCACTACCTGGTCGGTGCGAACCCGAGTTACGGCTACAACTATCGCTACATGAACTCGGTGACAGTGGGTTCGCTCTTCGGGCAGCCGTTTCCGCGCTACAGCGGCGTCTCGTCGAACGCGAGGGAGAGCGTCGCAGAGACGGTCATGTTCGCCGAGGCGACGATGAAGGACCTCAATGTGCCGCAGAGTTCGGGAGGCGCGCCAACGACGGTCACGACCGAGATCGGCTACTCGCGCATCGAGCCGCCGTTCGCGGTGCCGGTTCCTGCACCCCTGCCGCCATACAACGGTTGGACCGGCACGTATCCAAACGCCAGATCACAGGGCCAACTCTGGGGACGTGCAAATCCGAAGAACGTCGCCGTGATGTGGCTCGATGGGCACGTGTCGTATCCTTCGATCGCGAGCCTACGCGCGCCTGGAACGACAGAAGCCGATGTGAACCGTTACTGGAACGGTAGAGGCGGATAGTCGATTGTTGTCTGGATCGCCCGAGCCCGGGCGATCCAGATGCCTCTATAATGAGGACATGCTCTCAGCGACGCTGACCCTGCTCGCGCAACAGGCCGTCGAGCCGAACGCCCAGAACTACAAGGAGTGGCTGAAGTTCATCCAGCCGGACGCCAAAGAGCAGGCGTACAAGGAGATCGATTGGCGCAACCACTTTTGGACTGCCGTCCAGGAGGCGAAGGAACTAGGCCGACCGATCCTCTTGTGGACGATGAACGGCCACCCGCTGGGCTGTACGTGAAACAATGGCGTCCGAGGACGCCAGTTGGTCTGGTCAGACCCGGAGATCAAGAGGCTGAGTAAGGAGTTCGTCACCGTCGCCGACGAGACGTACTACCTGTACCCCGAGAACCCGCAGCACTTGGAGCGGGCGAAGGGGCGCCCCGACCACGAGTTCTTCAAGCGATACGGCGAGTCGATGCCGCCCGGCGCGTGGAACCACCCAGGCACTAAGCAAGGCATCTACATGATCGGACCGAACGCCGAGTACCTGGAAGGACGGTTCGCAGCGAGCGGTGAGCCGGCGGACATCCGGGCGCGGCTCGGTCGGGCCTTGGTCAAGTGGGAAACGCTTCGCAAGGAAAAGGGCTACGCGAACAAGGCGATTCCGGCGAAACCGTGGAGCCCGCCTCCCGACGTCGAAGGCGAACTTGTGTTGCGCGTGAACATCCGCGACCTGCCTCGCGGGCCAGGGGACAAGAGCGGTGCGCGACGGCACGAACTCCCCGACACGGGCATGTGGCGCGACTTCGTCAAGTGGGCATGGAACGAGAACTGGGTCGCGATCGAGAAGGCGGCGTCGTTCGTGCCCAAGGGCACCGGGCCAGAGCAGGTCGATCCGGCGGTCGTGCAGATGATCGCGCGCGAGGTGCTCGTGGACAACGTGCGCGGACAGGCGCCACAGTGGCAGCCGAGCGAAGTGAAGAGCGCCACGATCAGCATGCGCAGTGTCGGTGAACTCAGAAGCAACGGCATGAATGTGCGGTTGATCGAGTACACAGGTTCTGTCTCGCTGGCGAGTGGCCCGAGAGGCTACGACGCGAAACTCTATGGGATGGGCGAGTGGGACGTTCGCGCGTCCAAGTTCAAGTCGCTCGACATCGTCGTCATGGGCTTGCGACGAGGACGTGCGCAGTTCAACCAGCGCGAGAACGACCTCGGCCCTGCGCCGATGGGAGTGACTCTGAGCCTGAGTCGTTCGTGAAACCCCAGACGCGCCCCTCCTGTAATGGGTAGCAATGTTCCGACACGCCTTGCCCGTCCTGCACGTGACCGACTCGCACAGTGCCGAGGAGTTCTATTGCGGCAAGTTGGGGTTCAAGTTGGAATCGGCACATCGGCACGAGGGTGGAGAACCGGCGTACCTCTGGGTGTCGCGAGACGACGTGCACTTGCATCTGTCTTCGTTTTCTGGCGATGCTGTTGTGGGTGGAGTTGTGATGGTGCTCGTCGACGACGTCGATGCTTTGTTCGAGGATCTCTCCGCAAAGGGCGTAGCGTTCGATCCGAGGCCCATCGACCAAACGTGGGGCAACCGAGAGATGTACGCAAAAGACCCCGACGGTAACTCCATCCGGTTCTTCAAGCCGCTTTGAACACCCTGCATTCCTACCGGGTCTTAGACTAGATCACAATGGCTGGCCGCGGATTTATCGCTCGCTTAGCAGAGTACGGCGGTAGAGTGGGCTTAGAGGCTGGAATGAAATCTCTCCGCTGCCTAGCGGTACTCGCTCTCGTCACAGTTCTCGCGCCTGCGTCGCACGCGTGGCTCGCGTTTGGAACCAAGTGGGGCATGGGCCCAGGAGTGGCCACTCACCTGGCTGGTCACGAAGGCACGCCGGGCGTCGTTTCGTGGTCGATTATGAGCGGAGGAAAGCCGATCTTCGGTTTTCCAGGAGCCGAAGACACGCACGAAGGCGAATTGACAGGTGAGATGGGCGGGATGCTCGGCAGCCCCGTTTCGTTGACTGAAGAAATCGAAGCGATCTCGAGCGCGTTTTCGACATGGTCCGCAGTATGTGGATTGACGGTGCTTGGGCCGATCCCTGACAGCGGCGCGCCTGGCGGTGGCCCTCCGGGATCGGGCGCAGGCATTGCCGACATTCGCTTTGCGATCATCGGCGGTTTCGCCTCTTCGGGCACCTTGGCTCACGCTTACTCTCCTGGCACGTTCGAACTCTATGGCGCGGGCGGGACGATAATGGGCGACACCCACTTCAATTCCGAAAAGGACTGGGTGGACGACCCGGACGATCCGGACGACGGTGCGTTCTACGACCTCGAAACCGTCGCGTTGCACGAGATCGGACACGCGCTCGGCCTGCTCCACAGCGACGTTCCTGGCTCGGTCATGTTCGCGTCGTACGAAGGCGGCAAGCGCGAACTCACAGCCGACGACATCGAAGGCATCACGCACATCTATGGCCCTGTTCCGGAGCCTGCAACGATGGTCGCGTTGGGGCTTGGTGTCGCCGCGCTCGCCGCGCGTCGGCGGCGGAAGTAACGGCGACTGGGAAGCGGGGGCGTACAATCGACCCTTGTGCCTTACGCTGAGTCGCTGATCCGCGCCATAGCAGATCGACACGGACTGTCCGGCGATCTGGTTCCCCTGCCCAAGAGCGGCATGGTGAACGACGCGTGGCTGATCGGCGAGGGGCATATCCTGCGCATCGTGAACGAGTCGATCGACGACGCCGACGGCGAAGCCGCGCGCGAGGCGGCTGTGGTCCCCGTGGTCCGTGCCGCTGGGCTAACAGTGCCTGCGCTCGTCGCGCACGACTCGAGCAAGACATTCGCACCCAAGCCGTATACGATCTATGAACGGGCCCCTGGCGAGCTGATCGGTTCGAGCCCGTTTGGCTACGAACACTACGCTGATTGTTGGCGCCAGATCGGGCGGGAGTACGCCGCGTTGCATGCGATCAAGCCGACGGATGCCCTGCGTGAGCACGTCGAGGACTTCGACCGCGACGACGTTCCCAAGTGGCTGAAGCGTGCCGTGGAGCGTGGCACGGTGACCGAGCACGACGCCGAGGACGTCATCGTCACAATGGCCCGCTGGGACAGCATTGGCGGCTCGTCGAAAACGGGGCACTTGATCCACAACGACCTCCACCCTTGGAACCTGATGGGCGATCCAGCGAGCGGGACTTTGACCGCGATCCTCGATTGGGGCGACGCAGCGTTCGGTGATCCTGCACGCGATTTCGCGATGATGCCGTTGCGCTGTGTGCCTGCGATGCTCGAAGGATATGCAGAAGCAGGGATAGACGCGTCGATCGAAATCGCGGCGCGAGCGATGGTCGTCGGGATGTCGGTCGCGCTCTTCGAACTCAGCACGCCCGAAATGGAGGCCTTCGACCGTAGATGGTGGCGAATGCCGCCAGGCGGCTGGGACGAGATGAAGGCGACAGCGAACGAACTTTGGCCGGAACTCAGTTGAGCGCGTGGTCGCGCGGCTTTACGCCCTTCCTGAACCCGCCGAAGCCGAAGTTGCTTGGCTTGTAATCGCCGACGTGCGCGACGTCGGCCCAGTCCGGCACGTCCAGGCGAGTGAGAAAGTAACACGCGTTTACGATGAGTCGGCGGAGACCTTCGCTGAGGAAGTCGGTCGCCGCGCCCATCGTGCACGTGAGCGAGTTGTTCGGTCGCATCCACACGATCGGCATCATCGGAGAGTTGAGGTCTTGGCTCTCGCCGAGCACCGTCTTCTTCTTGCCACGCGCTGGTTCGCTGTCGGCTTTCATTCCATCGAGAACCATGCCACGCATGAACACTGTTGCGTCGCGCGGCGGGTGCGCCTCGTAGACGTCGGTCGTGCCGAACACGGTGTATGCGCCGCGCATGATCGGGTGCTGGCTTTGCGCGAGTTCGACGACTCCCTTGGTCGCTTGCTTTCCGTGATCGCCCCAGTGCGTGAGCCACGTCTCGCCAAGAACCTGCTTGCCGAACCCCCCTGCCCACGTCTTGCTCTCCCAGCCGTACTTTTCGTATGGACCTTGCTTGATATCGAACGCGTGCGTGCTGGTGCGGAGCGCGATAATCGGTCTTCCGCTGTTCACGTATTCGTCGAAGTGCCGCATTTGCTCGTCCGGCCACTGGCGGAAGCGCAGGGCCATCACGACGAGGTCGGCAGTCTTGAGGTTCTCTAGGCCTGGTTGGTTGTCGCGCCTTTCAGGGTCGATCTCGCCTTTGTCGTTGATCGAGAACAACACGGTGCACTTGAATCCGTGGCGTTGGCTGAGGATCATGGCAAGTTGCGGAAGAGCCTCTTCGCTCCTGTACTCCTCGTCGCCGGCGAGGAATACGACGTGCTTGCCGTTCGGCTCTTTCGGCTCGAAGACGATCCATTCGCGAGCGCCGCTTTGATCAAGCATTGCGACGAACAAACTCAGCATAACGGCACCTTACGGATCGCAAGCCAAGCGGATCCCGACGAAAAACCCGTCGCTCAGCCACCACCGCGACTTGGGGATCTGCGGGTCGGTCACTTGCCAGCCCGGATCGTAGTAGCGGCGGACAGTCGGTGAAAGGTCTTTTGCAGCGTATGTGAAGTCCGCCCCACACAGGACCGGTTTCCCGCTGAGGTCGGTCGCCCATTCACCGACGTTGCCGAGCATGTCGAACAGGCCGAGCGAGTTGGGTTGCTTCTTGCCAACTGGTCGAGTCGTGTCGCCGCTAGTGTCGGCGTACCACTCATAGTTCTTGGGGTCTTTCGAGGCCACGGCAGAAGCCGCCAACTGCCACTCGGCCTCGGTCGCGAGGCGGTACTTTTTGCCCGTCACCGAGCGAAGCCAGCGCAGGAACATTTCGACCGTCGTGATGTTCACGTTGATTACGGGATAGCCCGCGTGGCCCCAGCCGAGGTCCGGCAGGATGTACGGACGCGAAGGGCGCGCGATCACGTCCGGGCCGAACTCCTTCTGCTCATAGGGCTTGCTTGGCTCACCGCTCAGGATGTATCCGTCGAACACGTCCCACGTCACCTCGGTCGCGCCCAAATAGAACGGTGCGACCTTCACGGTCTTGTCTCCGATCTTCACTTCCCCGCCGGGGACGTGGACCATCTTGAACTCGACGGTCGAACCGGGCACCTTTTCCACGAAAGTCGACGGCTTTGCGCTGTCCTGTGGCTGAACGGTGGCCTCAAATGAGGGGCCACTGGGCGACAACGGGGCGACGCCGTAGGCCGGCGACAATAGGGCAACAAAAACTGCGATCAATACTCTCGGTCCTTCTTGATGCCCGGCTCAGGCACGGGGTACTTGCCATCGAACTGCGGCATCAACGGAGAGTCAGACGCGCTAGTGAGAGAAGCGATACCCGGTGCGAACTCGTGCGTGCAGTTCAGCATCTGTTCGTAGGTGATTTCCTGGCCCGTGTGGGCGGCCATGCGGCCCATGTTCGTCGCCACGCAGGTGCTCACACCGGTCTCGACCTCGTTGTGCTTCTCGTTGGCGCGGATGCGGTCGATCAGCACTTCCCACTCGTTTTGGTAGGGGTTCGAGCGGTCGGTGGACTGCCAGGTCATCGCTTCGCGCTCGATGTTCTGGCCCTTGTAGATCGCCTGCGGGCCGCCGAAGTCGCCGCTGCGCGCGACAACACCGACGCCCTTCGTGCCGTGCACGTAAGACGAATAAATGCCTGCCGCGCCCTCCATACAGCGCCCTTCGAAGAAGAACTTACTGCCGTCGCCGAAGGTGTACTCGACCGCGTACGCGTCGAAGTTCTGGTCCACGAACGCTCGGCCCTCGCGGTTCTCCTTGTAGTGCCGACCGCCGACGCCCTGCGCCTTGATCGGCAATGCTCCCTTCATCCAGATCAGGTGGTCGATGTGGTGGATGTAGAAGTCGGCGTAGCACCCGCCGCTGGCCCACAGAAAACTGTGGAACCGCCGAATCTGGTATTCGAGGTCGCTCATGCCCTCCGGTTTTGCAACGGACTGCGAGGAGGCCGCTGGGCCGTGCATGCGATAGCCGCGCATCAGCATGATCTCGCCGAGTTCGCCGTCCTGGATGCGCTTGGCGAGTTCCTGCATACCGATCGTGTGGCGCGACATGAGGCCGACGCCGACCTTGAGGTTCGCTGCTTTGGCTTGCTCGTTCAGCGCAAGCATCTTGCGGCTCGAGGGGCCGTCCACCGTCACCGGCTTCTCCATGAACACGTTGAGTTTCTTGCTGATCGCGTACTCGTAGTGCACCCACCGGAACCCGGGAGGCGTGGTGAGGATCACGACGTCGCCGGGGCGCAGGCTGTCCATCGCCTGCTTGTAAGCGTCGAAGCCGAGAAACTGCCGCTCTTTGGGCACGTCCATCTTGTCCTTGATGCTGTTTTGCAGGTTGCGGTAGGAGTCGTCGAGGCGGTCCTGGAACACGTCGGCCATCGCGACCAACTTGACCGGGCCGTTCTTGACGCTGACGGCGTTCACAGCCGCGCCACTGCCACGCCCGCCGCACCCGACCAGCGCGACCCTGATCTCGCCGCCACCCTGCTGGTGGACGCCTGCTCTGGCCAGGGCGGGGACTGCCGTCGCCAGCGCGACGCCTCCGGTCGCGGCTAGGAACTGCCTTCGGGTGGTGCTGTTGTCGCTCATTACTCGGGTGCCTCTGGGCTCTATTATGACGCCGTCAATGCTCTAACCCCCAAGGGCCGCGGAAGTTTGCGACCTTTGAGACATCGATCTTGTACCAGCCACTTGGTGGAAGAGTGAGCGGGTGGAGTTCAACGCCGCCCTTCACGCGGACTGCCATCACCGCACTCATCGGTCCAGTCATGATTACATTGAGGAACCCGACGGGCTCGATCAGCCCGAACGCGCCCTCGTTTGAGTACCACACGAGCCAGTTCGCGTACTTGTAACCTGGAAACTCAAGGCCGTCTGGTTCGACGTGTTCGAAAGCAGCGACAGGCATTAGAACTCCAGTCTCAAACGCCGTAGGAGGGCCGTCATAGACTGAGAAACTCTGGATTGCAAGCGAACGCAATGACCTCTGCTTTCCATCGAGCCCAACAAGCACGGGCTCTTGGATCACGCCTCCGCCGCCGGGACAGTCGAACACGACAAGCCCGTTCCCGCTGACCGAAAGGACGGAGGGCGCGCCTGTGCTTCCGCCGTCGTACCATATGTCGCCCAGACTCCGCACGCGCTGGATAGTGCCCGGACCGATCTTCCACAGTTCGAACGTGAAATAGTAGTTGCTCTCCGGGCCTGACACGCCCTCTTTGAGCCTCTCTGTGGCGACGTACTCTCCATCGTCCGAAAGCATGGTGAACTCTTGCCCCTTCGGCGGCGCGATGTGCTTGTCGCCAAACAGCAGCGTCGTCTTGCCTTCAGGAGTCCTCTCGATCTGGACGGTCTCGCCATTCTGCCAAGCGGTCGCGCGCCCGCCTGAGTCGTTCACTTTCCAATTCTCAAAGTCGAGGATCGCAAGAGGATTGTTGCCGTAAGTGTGGGCGCGCTTTGTCCCGTCCGCGCTCGCAATCCATGCGCTCGTCACGTGCAATGGCCTGCGGTCCGGTCTTGTCGGCCACCAATGGACTTGGTACTTGTCGTTCACTTGCGTCGCTACGACATAGCAACCTTCTTCTGGCGCTGGGCTTACCCAAACGATGTTCGGCAGGTCGATGGGAAGCACCTGCGTCTCGTTTCTCTGGAGGAGTAACAGGCTCGCGACAAGCATCGCTTTATGGTACTGGCAAAGAGTCGGGGCGGCGCTCCTTCGACACGCTCAGGATGACGCCGCCCCGGTATTGTCAATTCGGACTGCCCCCTCCCCCGGCTACGCAGGAGAGGGGACTCGATCCTACTTCTTCGTCATCATGCCTTCCATCATCTTGTAGAACCCGTCGCCGGAGTTCAT
>CAZGXW010000051.1:0-1859 GCA_964529975.1 uncultured Fimbriimonadaceae bacterium | reverse complement strand
TCGAAGCGCGACTCGATGTACACGTCGCCGAGCGACATCTTGGCGGTCGTCGAGCCGGGCATCGGTGCGCCTTCGGTCTGTCCGGGCTCGAACATCTTGAGATCGGCGTTGAAGTCGCCCAGCATCCAGGCGAGGTTCTTGAGCTCGGCCGGCGGAGCCGGCATCATCGGGTCTTGAGCGGGCGCGATCGCCACTGCCAGGACGAGAGCAGTCATGAGTGATGTCATTACGGATCTCCTATCGATTGCGACCGAGATTATGGACCAGGGTAGTGCAGGTTTGTCTAGTGTTTTTGAAATTGTCCTGTTCGGCTGGGTGGATCGGTCTAGACCCCCATCCCCTGGCCCCTTCCCCCTCCGCTTCGCGCAAGGGGAAGGGGAATGGCGCACTATGCCCGCGTGTAGTTCACGGTCATGAAGTGGGCCCAAGAGCCGTCTTCTTGCTGGCTGAACGACTCCATCTTGCGGTGGTCCTTGTCGATGATCGTGATGACGTCGCGGTAGTTCGCGGTCTTGCCGTCGACCACCATGTCCGGGCCTTCGCAGTTGAGGGTCAGCACCTTCTTGTCGGCGCTCATCTCGCCTTCGTACTTCCAGAGGTGGGAGGACATGTCCGCGAGCCAAAAGCCGCGGTAGCCCTTGAAACTCACGTCGTAGCCTAGGCCCGTTCGGTATTGCATTTCTCCGGCGCTCTCGCCCTCGCCCCACGCACCGCTGCCCTCGCCCAGCACCCACAGGCCCCCTAGCAAGGTCTGCGTCTCCATGCCATGGCCCTTCATCGCACTGCCGTCGGGCATAGTCATCGAGCTTTCGGTCTTCCAGGTTCCGACGAGGTTGTTCAGCCACTCATGTTCGGCGATGGGCTTGGTGCCCACCTCCATCTGTTCTTGTGTCTCGGTCGTACTCATGGATGGATTATGGACCGGGAATGTCGGGCTTGGCCGGGCGAGTGATAGACTTTTAAGATGCTCGTCGCCGTATTGCTGCTGTGGCCCCAGGATGTGCGGGTGACGAACTCTGCAGAGTTCCGGCAGGCGGTGGCTGCCGCGAAGCCAGGAACGCGTGTCTTGGTCGCTCCTGGCGAGTATCGGGGCGGGTTCTCTTTCTCCGGGTTGTCTGGGACTGCTGAAAGACGGATTGTGATCTCGGGAGCGGACCCGGCGAACCGTCCGCGTTTCAGCGGCATGCACTTCTCACGCGTCGCTCATCTTGAGATCAGGGACATAGTGATCGATGCGACGACGGGCAACGGCATCAACATTGACGACGGTGGCGCGATCACGTCGCCATCGCACCACGTTTCCGTGATCAACGTGCATGTCACACAGACGCCTCGCGGGAACATCGATGGATTGAAACTGAGCGGGCTGGACGACTTCGTCGTCCGCGGATGTGTGATCGAGAAGTGGGGCGGGTCTGGCATCGACATGGTCGGCTGCCACCGCGGTGTGATCGAGGACTGCACGTTCCGCAACGGTGGCGACAACGGTGTTCAGGGCAAAGGCGGAACGAGCGATGTGGTCTTGCGGCGTTCAAGATTTGAAAACGCGGGGCAACGGTCGATAAACCTCGGCGGGAGCACGGGTCTGCAGTTTTTTCGACCCTCTGGCGCGAAGTACGAAGCGCGAAACTTGACCGTCGAGGGATGCACGTTCATCGGTAGCGTGGCGCCGATCGCGTTCGTCGGCGTGGACGGCGCTATCGTGCGCTTCAACACGATTTACATGCCCGAACGCTGGGCGATACGGATTCTGCAAGAGACTGTGGCCGAGGGGTTCGTCCCCTCGCGCAGCGGCGTGTTCACAGACAACATCGTCGTGTTCCGCTCGAGCAACTGGGCGAGCGGCGGAGTGAACATTG
>CAZGXW010000050.1:0-21791 GCA_964529975.1 uncultured Fimbriimonadaceae bacterium | reverse complement strand
CGCCAGGTCGGCGTCCCGCACATCGTTGTTTACATCAACAAGGTCGACCTCGTCGACGACCCGGAGTTGATCGAACTCGTCGAGATGGAAGTCCGCGAACTGCTGAGCAGCTACGGGTTCCCCGGCGACGACACCCCGATCATCAAGGGTTCGGCCGTCAAGGTCACAGAGGCGCTGAACGCCGGCTCGGTCAGCATGGACGAGCCGAACGTCAAGTCGATCCTCGACCTGATGAACGCGGTCGACACGTTCATCCCCGAGCCGACGCGCGAGACCGACAAGCCGTTCCTGTGCGCCGTTGAGGACGTCTTCACGATCACAGGCCGAGGCACCGTTGCCACTGGCCGCGTCGAGCGTGGAACCCTGAACGTCAACACCGAAGTCGAAATCGTCGGTCTCCGCGACGCGGCGATGAAGACGGTCTGCACCGGAATCGAAATGTTCCGCAAGCTCCTCGACCAGTGCCAGGCCGGCGACAACGTCGGACTGCTGCTCCGCGGCGTGGACCGCGAGCAGATCGAGCGCGGCATGGTTATTGCCAAGCCCGGTTCGATCAAGCCGCACAAGAAGTTCGACGCCGAGGTCTACGTCCTGTCGAAGGAAGAGGGCGGACGGCACACGCCGTTCACCAAGGGCTATCGCCCGCAGTTCTTCTTCCGCACCACGGACGTGACCGGTACGCTCGACCTTCCTGAAGGCGTGCAGATGGTCATGCCGGGTGAGAACACGAAGATGAACGTCGAACTCATCCAGCCGATCGCTATGGAGGAAGGCTCGAAGTTCGCTATCCGCGAAGGCGGTCGAACGGTCGGAGCCGGCACCATCACCAAGGTGTACGCCTAGGAAGAATAGAGGGCCTCTGGCAAGAGTCAGAGGCCCTCGTTCTGCGAGAAGAACATGCAAACGCCGACAGTAAGAATCAGGCTCAGGGCCTACGACCACAGGATCCTGGACAGCTCGGTCAGCAAGATCACCGACACGGTGAAGCGGACCGGCGCCAGGCTCGCTGGGCCTATCCCGCTGCCGACGAAGATCCGCAAGTTTTGCGTCATCCGCGGGCCGCACATCGATAAGGAGTCGATGGAGCACTTCGAGATGCGCACGCACAACAGGCTCATCGACATCCATGAGCCGACGAACAAGACCATCGATGCGTTGATGAGGCTCGACCTCCCCAGCGGTGTCGATATTGAGATCAAGACCGTTTAGGACTAGGAAACAAGAATAGGCTTCGTGGAGGCCGCGCCGACGACCCAAGAGGGCAACGTCAAAGCAAGCGCGAACCCTGCCTAAGAAGCCGGAGGATAAGAATGCTGCCAGGAATTTTAGGCACGAAGGTCGGAATGACGCACGTCTTCTCAGAGGACGGGCGGATGGTTCCCGTCACCGTCATACAGGCGGGGCCGGTCTTCGTCACACAGATCAAGACCCAAGAAAAGGACAAGTACACGGCCGTCCAGGTCGGCTTCGGCAAGAAGAGCGACAAGAGCCTGACGTTCCCGAAGTACGGCCATCTCAAGAAGGCCGGCGTCGAGACCAACCTGCGATGGCTCCGCGAGTTTCGCGTGGCTGACACGAGCGGGTTTACGCTCGGCCAAGAGATCAAGGCCGACGTGCTCCAGCCCGGCGACGAGGTCACAGTCATTGGAGTGAGCAAGGGCCGCGGCTTTGCAGGCGGTGTGAAGCGCTACGGGTTCCGAGGACAGCACATGACGCACGGCTACATGACCCACCGCAGGCCGCTTTCGAACGGTCCGACGGGTCCAGCCCGCGTGTTCAAGGGCAAGCGTGGTCCCGGACGCATGGGCGGAGACCAAGTTAGCCAAGTCGGGCTAAAGGTCGTCAAGGTGGACTCGGAGAGGGACCTCGTGCTCGTGAGCGGAAGCGTCCCCGGGCCGAACGGGTCGTTCGTAACGATCAACAAGGAGGCCAAGTAACCATGGCAGAACTCGAGATCAAGGATTCCAAGGGCAAGGTCGTCGGCAAGCACACACTGGCCGAACCGATTGCCCAGGTCGGGCTCCAACAGGGCCCCGTCCACCGCACGATCGTTGCGGAGCATGCCAACGCGCGCCAAGGCACCCAGAAGGCCAAGACGCGCAGCGAGGCGAGCGGTGGTGGCCGCAAGCCGTACAAGCAGAAGAAGACCGGCAACGCCCGACAGGGCACGATCCGTGCGCCGCACTACGCGCACGGTGGCGTCGCGTTCGCTCCTGCCCCGCGAGACTACGGCAAGAAGGTCAACAAGAAGGAAAAGAAGTTGGCCACCATCAGCGCGTTCTCGGCCAAGGTGGCTCTCGGCAACGTGCTCGTGGCCGACAAGATCGCGTTCGGCGCGCCAAAGACCAAGGAGGCCGCTGCGCTCCTTCAGGCGTTCGGGCTTGATGGCGTGAAGCACGTGCTCGTGGTGCTCGCTGAGAACGACCCCATCGCGGTCAAGAGTTTCCACAACATCCCGAACGTCGAGGTCCGCACCGCCCCCGCCAAAGACGGCAAGGCGAGCGCGTTTTCGACCAGGGACGTCATGGTCGCCAACAAGATCCTGATCACAAAGGACGCGCTGGCCAAGACCGAGGAGGCGTGGACGAAGTGAGAGACCCGCACATTATCATCTTGAGGCCGCACATCACCGAGAAGTCGGCCCATCTCAGTTACGGCGGCCGCATCGTTGGAAACGAAGAGGCGGTCAGGCGCAAGTACACGTTCATCGTGTCGCCGGACGCCAACAAGATTGAGATCAAACAGGCGATCGAAGCGATCTACAACGCTGGCAAGCGTGACAAGGACCCGAAGATCTCTGTCGAGAGCGTTCGCACCGTCAAGGGCGTTGGCAAGCACGGCCGTCGCGTGGGCAACCGCCCGCAAGGCAGGAAGCCGGACTTCAAGAAGGCCATCGTCACCCTGGGCGCAGGGCAGGTCCTGGAGGACTACGGAGTCTAAGATGCCGACACGAAAGTACAAACCGACCTCGCCAGGCAGGCGCCACATGATCGTCTCGACTTACGAGGAGGTCACTAAGGGCAAGAGGCCTGAGAAGAAACTCACGACTTCGAAGTCGAAGAGCGGCGGGCGCAACCACACAGGTCGCGTGACGGCGTTCCACCGTGGCGGCGGCAACAAGCAGCGCTACCGCGTGATCGACTTCAAACGGGACAAGGTCGGGGTGATCGCTCAGGTCGCTTCGATCGAGTACGACCCGAACCGCACGTGCCGCATCGCGCTGCTCCACTACACGGACGGCGAGAAGCGGTACATCATCGCTCCGAAAGGGCTGGTCGTCGGTGCAAAGGTGCTCAGCGGCCCGGACGCGGACATTCTGCCCGGCAACTGCCTTCCTTTGAAGAACGTGCCGCTCGGCACGATGGTGCACAACATCGAGATGCAGAAGGGCAGAGGTGGCCAGATGGTCCGGTCTGCCGGTGCCGCAGCCCAGTTGATGGCGAAGGAGGGCAACTATGCGACTCTTCGACTTCCAAGCGGTGAGATGCGCATGGTGCACATCGACTGTTGCGCCACGATCGGCGAGGTCGGTAACTCCGACCACGAGAACGAGCAGTTGGGCAAGGCGGGCAAGCGGCGCGGCATCGGTAAGAAGCCGCACGTGCGCGGCGTCGTCATGAGCCCCCGCGACCATCCCCACGGAGGCGGTGAAGCGAAGTCTCCCGTCGGCCGCAAGAAGGGCCCTGTCGACAGGTGGGGCAATAAGGCTCGCGGTACCCGGACGCGCAAGAACAAGCGCAGCGACAGTTTCATTGTGCGTCGGAGGCACGCCGCTAAGAAGAAGTAAGCCATGGCACGAAGCGTCAAGAAGGGCTATTTCATCGACAGCCACCTTCAAAAGAAGGTGGAGGCTTTGAACTCGGCCGGCGAAAAGAAGCTGATTAAGACCTGGTCGCGAAGGTCGACCGTCATCCCCGAGATGATCGGTCACACTATTGCGGTTCACGACGGGCGCAAGCACGTCCCGGTCTTCGTCACCGAGAACATGATCGGGCACAAACTGGGCGAGTTCGCCCCGACCCGGACCTACCGGGGCCACGACGGGAAACTACCCGACAGGGGGGCCAAGATACGGTAGCCCAATGTCCCGGCTAGGCAGGCTCGATAGGTACACTTTTGAGCCCTGCGGAAGCCGGGAGCGACCGGTCTGGAAGCAGAGAAGATGGAAGTCAGAGCAGTAGCCAAGTTCGTGCGGGTGCAGCCTAGAAAGGTGCGTCAGATCGCACGCGAGGTCCGTGGCAAAGGAGCCGTTCGGGCCGCCGACGTGCTGCGCTTCCACCCCGGCAAGGGTGCCAGGGTGCTCGCGAAAGTCATTAAGAGCGCGGTGGCCAACGCCCAGGAGAACCACGGCGCCGATCCGGCGACCCTCAAGATCTCGGAGATCCAGATCAACGAGGGGCCGATGATCAAGAGGATCCAGGCCAGGGCCATGGGAAGGGCCAACCGGATCCAGAAGAAGATGAGCCATATCATCGTCGTCGTCTCGGAAGGCGAGGTGGCTGGTTCGGTCAAGCCGCACGGCACGAAGGCCAAGCCTCGGCCGAGTTTCGCGGCGCCGAAGGGCAAAGGCAAGAAGAAGGAGGCCGAGAAGGCCGCAGACGCGCCGGTGGTGACCGAAGAGACGACCGCCGTCGAAGAGACCGCAGAAGTTCAAACCCCTGAAGAGGGCAAGGAGTAAGCATGGGCCAGAAAATCCACCCCGTCGGTTTCCGGCTCGGCATCATCCGAGGCCACGACAGCCACTGGATCTGTCCGAAGCGCCAGTATCGCGACCTGCTGTTGTCCGACAGCCGGATTCGTCGCTATGTCGCCAAGAAGATCGGCAAGGGCCTCGTCTCCCGCACAGAGATCGAGCGCGCCGCCAACCGGATCAAGGTTACGATCTTCACGTCCCGCCCGGGCGCGGTCATCGGCCGTGGCGGAAAGGGCATCGACGAGATCAGCCAGGAACTCAACCACAACATCCGCAGGGAAGACCCCTCGGCACAGGTCCAGGTGAACGTCGCCGAGGTCAGGCAGCCGGAACTCGACGCCCAATTGGTGGCCGAGAACATCGCCGTCCAACTCGAGCGCCGAATCAGCCACCGACGGGCGATGCGCCAGGCGGTGACGCGCTCGCTGCGCATGAACGGCCGCGGCATCAAGATCATGGTCTCGGGCCGGTTGAACGGCTCGGAGATCGCGCGCACCGAGGCGGACATGGTGGGCAAGATCCCGCTCCACACGTTGCGGGCGGACATCGATTTCGGACTGGCCGTCGCTTACACGATCTACGGCACGGTCGGCGTCAAAGTCTGGATCTATCGAGGCGAGGTCCTGCCGGAAAGGCAGATTCTTGCCGCGATCGAGGCCGAGAACAAGCAGCAGCGGCGTCGCCGCGACGCTGAGTCGGCTCAGGCGAAGGAGCAGGAGGTGGCAGCCCGTGTTGATGCCTAAGCGAACCAAGTACCGCAAGCAGCACCGCGGACGCATGGAGGGCAACGCCAAGGGCGGACACTCCATCGCGTTCGGCGACCACGGCCTGATGGCTTTGGAGCCCGCTTGGGTGACGGCCCGGCAGATCGAGGCCGCCCGTATCGCCATGACGCGGCATATCAAGCGCGGTGGAAAGGTCTGGATCCGGGTGTTTCCCGACAAGCCGATCACCAAGAAGCCTCTCGAGCAGCGCATGGGCAAGGGCAAGGCCGGCGTCGAAGGTTGGGTCTGCGTCATCAAGCCGGGCCGGATTCTGTTCGAGATGAACGGCGTCGACCTGAAGACGGCGAAGGAAGCCATGCGACTCGCGCAGCACAAGCTGCCGATCAAGACCAAGTTCGTTTCACGGGAGGACGACGCGTTCTAGGCGTCGAGATCAAGACATGAAGGCCACAAAACCCGCCTCGCTGAGAGAGAAGTCCGTGCCCGAGCTCCAAGAGATGCTCGAGCAGGAGAGGGCCTCGCTGTACAAGGCGCGCCGCGACCTGGTGTTCCGCCAGACGACGGACGTCGCCAGCCTCAAGCAGCGCAGGCACAACATCGCGCGCATCCTCACTGTGATCAGTGAGAAGAAGCGCGGAGGTGACAAGTGAGCGAGACTGCGAAGCGCGGCGGCCGAAAGGTCAGGCGAGGCATTGTCAAGTCGAACAAGATGCAGAAGACCTGTGTCGTGACCCTGGCGCGTTCTTACCAGCACCCTCTCTACGGAAAGACGGTGCGGAAGACCATGAACGTCAAGGCCCACGACCTGATCGGATGCGACGTCGGAGACACCGTCGAGATCATGGAGACAAGGCCGCTCAGCAAGGACAAGCGCTGGCGCATCACCCAGATCATCGAAAAGGTCAAGTAACGGTTTAGGAGCGGAAAAATGGTTCAACAGTACACACGGCTCAAGGTCGCGGACAACTCGGGCGCACGCGAAGTAATGTGCATCCGGGTCCTCAAAGGATCGCAGCCCCGCTATGGCGGGGTCGGTGACGTCATCGTCGCCAGCGTCAAATCCGCCACACCGAACATGCCTATCAAGAAGGGCGAGGTGGTGAAGGCCGTGATCGTGCGCACCAAGCAGCCGGTTCGACGCCAGGACGGATCGACCTTGCGGTTCGACGAGAACGCTTGCGTGGTCATCAACCCGGCGAACATGGAGCCGCGCGGCACGCGCATCTTTGGCCCAGTCGCCCGCGAACTCCGCGACGGCGCGTTCATGAAGATCGTGTCCCTCGCTCCGGAGGTCATCTGATGCCGACCAAGGCTGAAATCAAGCACAGGGCAAACCTGCCGAAGCTCAAGGTCCGCAAAGGAGACAAGGTGGTCATCATTGCGGGCAAGGACAAGGGCCAGCAGGGCTATATCGAGGCGATCGACCCGAAGAAGCAGCGCGCCTACGTCTTGCAGGAGAATCCTGAGAACCCTGACCAGCCGTTGCCGCTCAACGCGGCGATCAAGCACCGCAAGGCGAAGTTCCAGGGCGAGAAGTCTTCGCGGCTCCAGATCCCGGTTCCGATCCACATCAGCAACCTGATGGTCCTCGACCCGGACAAGGGCCAGCCCACCAGAATCGGTCGTCGCGTCGAAGGCGGCAAACTCGTCCGATATGCCAAGAAGACCGGCAAGACGATCAAAGACCAACCCAACATCGAGGAGAAGAAGTAGTCCATGGCTAGGAAGGACACAAAGGACAAGCCGGCTGCGCCGACGAAGTTGCCGACCCCGCGGTTGAAGCAGATCCACCGCGAGAAGGTCGCCCCTGCGCTCAAGGAGCAGTTCAAGTACACGTCCACGATGCAAGTGCCGACGCTCACTAAGATCGTCGTCAACATGGGCACAGGGCCGGAAGAGAAGGAGATCGACAACTACATCCGCGACCTCACGACGATCACGGGCCAGAAGCCCGTCATCACGAAGGCTAAAAAGTCGGTCTCGAACTTCAAAGTCCGCGAGGGCATGAAGATCGGATGCTGCGTCACCCTTCGCGGTGACCGCATGTGGCACTTCTTCGACAAGCTTTGCACGGTGGCGCTCCCGCGCATTCGAGACTTCCAGGGTCTCAACCCAAAGTCGTTCGACGGTCGAGGAAACTATTCGATCGGGCTCAAAGAGCAATTGGTCTTCACGGAGATCAACTACGACACCTTCGATAAGATCCGTGGCATGGACGTCACTATCGTGACTACCGCGAAGACGGACGCTGAGTCTGCGGCCCTTCTGAAGGGTCTCGGCCTCCCGCTCCGCGAGAAGTAAGAGCAGCCTGGAGGTCATTGCACATTCTTTGTGCAATGACCTCTTTGCGTTAAGTCCTGCCACATCTGGGCGCCCATATCCGTAGTGAGTCGCGATGCCGCTCGCTCGACCCACGATTGCCTGGCTCGTTGCCCTTGCCGCCCACTCTGCACTAGGCCAGCAAGCGGTCCGGATTGAAGGCAAGTCGCTTCCATTGACGCCTACGATCGACGGGACGATCAACCCTGGTGAGTGGGAGGGGGCTCCCTCCTTTTCCGGTCTGCGCGACTTGGCTACGGGGGCCCAAGCGGCCGACGATGGCCAGTTCTGGATCGCATTCGACAAGGATTTCATCTACTTCGCAGCAAGGCTGGCGGACAGCCAGCCAGAGACGATCAAGGCGACCGAGTACCGGACGAACGTGAGCCTTGCGGGCGACGACAACGTGGCCCTCTACCTCGACCTCTCGGGCTCGTTGGCGGACTTCAACGGCTTCTTCGTCAACCCACGCGGGGCGACCGACATCCAACTCGCTGGGGGAAGGGCGGCCAAGCGGGAGTGGAGCGGGGAGTTTCTGGCTCGGGGGACTGTCACTGAGAAAGGTTGGGAGTGCGAAGCCCGTATTCCCTGGCAGATCATGCGGCTTCCGTCGGCTGGTCCGCGCGACATCCGATTCACAGTAGTCCGCGAACATAAGCGGACTGGCCGCACGACGACTACGGCCTTCACGCCAAACCAGACGTTTCAAAACGCGGGTTACTGGTCTTCCGTCATTGTGCCGAGGTCGGAGTTTGACCGAAGCATCCACCTTCTGCCTTACACCTATCTTGGCTATGGGGACGGGGAAGGGACGATCGTGAACACTGGCCTCGACGCCAAGACTCAGATCACGGAGGAGATTCCTGCCGTGTTCTCGGTCAACCCGGACTTTCGGAACATCGAGAACCAAATCCTCTCGCTGGACTTCAGCAGGTTTGAGCGCTTGGCTGGCGAGACGCGCCCGTTCTTCCAGGAGGGCTCGCAGTACTACAACTCGGCCTTGTTCGCGAGCCAGCGCATCAGCAGTTTCGACGCCGGGCTCAACGTCTACGGCAAGATCAACGACGAATTGAGTTTCGGCGTCCTCAACACGGTGACGTTCGGTACGAACGACAACCTCGCGGCCAACTTTTCCTATGACCCGAACCCGAACGAAAGTTACCGCGTCACGGCAACGAGCCTGATGCAGGACGGCATGAACAACGACGCCTATCTGCTGCGCTATCAGAGGATCTTCGGCCCGATGGCCCTCTTCCTGCGCAACATGGGCACCAAGGACGCGGTCGAAGGAAGCGGCGTCTACAACACGGCAGGACTGTTCTATTCCCTTGGACCCGTGTTCGCATACGTCCAGCACGATGCGGTGGCGCCGAACTTTCTGCCGAGGTTGGGGTTCGCGCCTGAGACCGACTATCGCGGATACATCGGTGGATTCGCGGTGAACCAGCCCGTCAAATGGGGTTCCATCGTCGAGGCTGGCGTTGGATTCGACGGCCTGACCTATGATCGGTACGACGGTGGGTTCTACCGCGACCAAATGGCTCCAAACATGTTCCTCGCCTTCAAAGACGGCACCGCGCTTCAATTGCTAGCCGACTGGGAGTCTTTCCTTGGCAGCGAAGACCGTTACTACCAGATCAACCTGCGGCGGCCGCGAAACAACCCGTACAACTTCGTCTCGCTAGACTACCAAGAGGGCGAGTTCACAGGGACGTACTATCAGAGCATGAGGGCGACTACGGCCTGGCGCCCCCTCGAAAGGCTCCAGATGACTGGCTCGTTCCAAGTGGTCGAGTTTGGTGGTAGGAGCGAGCAGGCCATCGTCGGGATGAACTACGACATGGGCAACGACCAGTCTTTGAGCGGTCGCATGGTCAAGCGCGGCGCAGACTGGAATGCGTATGTCGCGTTCCGACGAAGCGGCAACAAGGGTGCCGAGTACTTCCTGATCCTTGGAGACCCGAATGCCCAAACGTTCCGCACGAGCCTCATCCTAAAGGTCTCCGTCCCGTTCGAGATTCGGCGATAATCGCAGGGTGGTAGCACAGAGGACCAGCCTGGGAAGGGCGCGCAAGTGGCGCGCGATGTTCACGGTCTTCCTGCAGGACGGACTTGCCTACCGCGCCCAGGGGATCATCTGGATCCTTACCGACGTCTCGCTAGCGATAACGATGCCTCTCGTGTGGATCGCTGCCGCTAAGGGCGGCGCGATCCACGGGTTCACGGCCGGCGACTTCGTCACGTACTACCTCTGCGTCCTGCTGCTGAACCAATTCATTCAAAGCCACTTTATGTGGGACGTGGCTTGGGAGATCAAGGAGGGAGTGTTCTCAGCACAGATCGTTCGGCCGGTCAACTGGCTCGAGTTCATGCTGGTGCGCAACTTCACTTGGAGGTGCATCAGGCTCGGGCTCTTCCTGCCTTGGTTCGTGCTGTTCATGGTCCTCTACCGGAACCACTTGGGCGGGTCGGAACTGTTCCTGGGCTGGCAGTTCTGGGCGTCGATCGTCCTTGGGCACTTGGTCAGCGTGATGACGGTGCTGACCCTTGCCCTGATCGCCTTGTTCGTTCAAGAGGCGTTCTCGATCTTTGAGATCTACTACCTGCCCATGCTGTTCTTGAGCGGGCAGTTGTTCCCGATCGACCTGTATCCCGACTGGGCGCAGCGGCTGGCCGACTGGTTGCCGTTCTATTACACTGTAGGGGCGCCGACCGAGATGTTGGTCGGGCGCGTGCCTGAGGGGTCGATGCTTACGGTCCTCCTGGCCCAGTTAGGGTGGGTCGTGGTGATGGTCGTGGCCCACCGGCTTATGTGGCGGTTTGGGCTCAAGCACTACACCGGCGTCGGTATGTAGCCCCCGCTAGGTTGCCAGGAGTCCCAGCGGGGGCGTAACTGGGGGGCACCTGGGGCGTCAGCAGGATGTAAGATCATGCTGAGGGACGCCTTGAGGCTCAACCTGAACGTGTCCGCCAAAGACGCGCAGAAAGTTATGGTCAGCGATCGGGACTCCGACGAGGCCTTGGTTGCCAAAGCGCGGAACGGCGACTACCGGGCGTTCGAAATCCTTTTCGAGCGCCACCGGACGCTTGTTTACAGGTTCGTGTACCAGATGGCCCCGCGCCGAGACGACGCGGAGGACATCGTCCAAGAGGTCTTTGTCCGCGCGTACCAAAACCTCCACAGGTACAGGGACGAGGCCAAGTTCACGACCTGGCTGCTCCGCATCGCGACCAATCTCGGCACAGACCGCGCCCGCATGTTCCAGCGTCGACAGACCCTGGAGCAGAAAGAGGCGAGCGGCGCCCTTACATGGATGACCGTTGGGGAAAAAGAGGATCCTGTCGATAATCTCCAACAGGAGCAACTTAAGGATGTACTCAGGAAGGCGCTTGCAGCCCTTCCGGAGCACCACCGGAACGTCATCGTGATGCGAGACATCGAGGAGATGGAGTATCCGGACATCGCCGCGACCCTGGGGTGCACGGTCGGCGGCGCGAAACTAAGGGTCTTGAGGGCCAGAAGGGCTCTTAAGGACCGAGTGGCGCCCCTGTTAGAGGAGGCGAACCCGCAATGAGAAACAAGAGAATTGACGAGATCATCAACGCCGCGTTCGGCGAGCACGAGGGCGACCTCGGTCAGATGAGCCGAGATGAAAGGCGCGACCTCGCCCAAGCCCAAGCGATCAAACAGGGCCTTGAGGCGCTGAAGGACGTGCCCGAGCACCAATTGAGCAACGAGAGGCTGCGAAACGCGATCCTCGGTACGGCGGTCACACAGCGCCGCACACCGGTCTGGGGCTATGCCACGGCCGCCGCCGCTTTTGTGGTCGTCGGATTCGTGGCCTTCCAGTCTGCCTTCATGGGCCAGACAGGCCCCGAAGTGGCGAAGATGGACAGCGGCCACGAGGTCGGCAACGGCATCGCAGACCCCGGAACGGACTCGCTCCTTGGCAACACGTCGACAGGCTCTGAAGGCCAGTCGAACATCAAGGGCAACGAAACGATCGTCGCCGCGAACACGACGGTCGACACGTCGCCCAACCTGGGCTACACCGCGCTCGACACGGTTGCCCTTGGCCCTGAGTACCGCGAGAACATGGCAGACGGCATCGCCCCTGTCATTCAGAACGCGTCGCTCTCCGAAGGCGCATCGATCGAACCGGCGTCGATGCCTGGTCCGATCGTGCTCGTCGAGCCTGCAGACACCACCCCGAACGGCGCTGCCGCCGCAAGGGAAGTCACATCATACGGAAATGTCGTTTTCGGCGGTTAGCCTCGCAATCCTCGCGATGGCTCCTGTCCAACAGGCGCCACAGAGGGAGAACACGGTCTGGAGGACCGTGCGAAACTCGATCGTCTTCGTGCAAGACGGAAGAGACACAGTCGGCGTGGGTGCGCTCATCGACGACCAGGGCCATTTCCTTGTCCATTCGAGCGCAGTCAGGACCAAGACCCTGAAGGCGAAGTACGACGACGGCAAGTCCGTCGACCTTCTCGTTATCGGTACAGACGACCACACCCAACTTGCGCTCGTACGGGCCCTCTATTGGGAACAAGGCACAAGGCGAGTGCTCAAGGTCGCGGCAGAGCCCACAAAGCCGAACGTCGAACTCTTGGCGGTCACGGTGGGCGGCCCGAAGACGGGCGAGTTTGTCGGCGACGGCAAAGCAGGCGTGATGAAGCCGAGCCTCCGCTATGTGCCACTGAGCGAAGTGCGGCTAGAGGCGAGCGAACAGCAACTCGGCGGCGCCATCGTTTTCGACGACAAGGGCGACGTCGTCGGCGTTTTGGGGGCGACCCTCGCGACCGACGAGGCTTCACCCACTGGTGCGGCGCGCAATGCCCTCGGCGGTGGCGGTTTCGGCGAAACTGCCCTGAACGCTCTAAAGAACCAATACGGGCCGCAAGGGGTCGTGGTCGCCTATGCCCTCGGCCGAGAAGTGCTCCAGCGCGTCGTTGGAGGCTTTGTGAGCCCCTCGCACGAAGTCGCCCACCCGACGATTGGCGTCTTTTGGAAGGCCAACCCAGAAGGGAAGGGCGCGGTCATTGAAGCGGTTATGACGGCCTCACCGGCGTCGGCAGGCGGCATCAAGCCCGGCGACGTGGTTGTCGAGATCGACGGACAGGCTGTGAACACACCGGTCGACATGGCCGTCTTGCTCTTCCGCAAGAACGTTGGCGACACAGTGCAGATCGTCTACTTGCGAGGGACGGTCAAGGGAACCACCAGAGTGAAGGTTGCGGGCAGTCAGTCTGAACTGAGCCTGTAGTCTTTGACCATCCAGCGGAAGTACGTCTTTCCGTTCCAGTAGTTTTCGTCCAACGAAAACACAAGATCGATGCGTTGGCGTTGGTCGAGGCTCGCCATCGCTCGACCGATTCCAAAGACCATTCCTTGCCGCACCGAACCGTCTGCAGCTTCGATGGTGAGTTTCGCATGGTCGGGATTGCTCGTAGGCGTCGCATCGAGCAAGCGCGCGCCCCGAGTTGCGAACAGTGGCTCAGGATTGCCTTGCCCGAACGGCTCAAGGCGATGAAGGTCGGCAAGCGCCTGTGGCCCAGCCTCTTCGCCGCTGACTTCGGCATCGATCGAGTAGCGTGGTAGGAAGTCCTCAGGCTGGAGCAGGGCGCCAGCATGGCCCTTGACGGCTTCCCGGAAAACATCGATGTTCTCCTCCGTCAGGGAAAACCCAGCCGCCATTTCGTGTCCGCCGCCTGAGGTCAAGTGCTCGCTCGTCGCCCCGATCGCAGCGGCCAAGTTGAACCCTTCGATCGATCTGGCCGACCCCTTAGCACGTCCCTCGTCATCGATCGAGATCACAAAGGCCGGACGCCGGAACCGATCGACCAACTTTCCGGCGACGATGCCGATGATCCCGGGATGCCACCCCTTTCTGGCGATGACGATGGCAGGCAGTCCCGCAGACTGCATCTTCTCAGCCTCCTCAACTGCCTCCAGGAGCATGCGGTCCTGCTCTGACCTGCGCTCTTGGTTGCGTTCGTCCAACACCATCGCCAGTTGCCTGGCCTCCTCGCGGTCCTCTGTGAGCAGGAGACGGAGCGCGATGTCGGAGTCGTCGATCCGTCCCACCGCGTTGATACGCGGCCCGAGTTGGAAGCCTATGTTCCTCGCTGTGAGTTTCCTCTTCTCGGCGAGGTCGGAGACCTCGATCAGCGCTCGTAGCCCCGCCTTCTTCGTGGATGCCAGGTAGTCGAGCCCAAACCGCGTGATCACACGGTTCTCGTCGAGCAAGGGCATGACGTCGGCGACCGTTCCGAGCACGGCTAGGTCCAGGTAGGCGCGATAGAACAGTTCCTTGCGGTGGCCGAGTTCCACCGTGATGCCGCTGCAGAGTTTGAACGCGACTCCGACGCCGCTCAGTTCAGGCCAGGGGTACTCCGAGTCCAAGCGATGGGGATTGACCACGGCCTCTGCCCTCGGCACCTCGTCTCCGACTTCGTGATGGTCGGTGACGACGACGCGCATTCCCGCTTCGCGGGCCGCGTCGACTTGCTCGAACGCTGAAACGCCGCAGTCGCACGTCAGGAACAGTTTGGTACCAGCCTTCGCGGCGTCCTGGACAGCGGTCATGTGGATGCCATATCCTTCCCGCTCCCTGTGCGGCACGTGGGGAACGACCTCACATCCCAGCTTTCGGAGGAAGCGTGTCAAGAGCGCCGCGCTTGTGACCCCGTCGACGTCGTAGTCACCGTGGACGTAGATCTTCTCTCCAGAATCCTTTGCCCGTAGGATCTCTGCGACCGCGGCTCCATAGTCGGGCAAAAGCGAAGGATCGTGAAAGTGGTCCAGGGAAGGATTGAGGAACTTGTCGGCAACCTGGGGCTCGTCGATGCCACGACCAACAAGGACCGCAGAAGCAAGAGCGGCGACGCCGAGTTCGCGTTGGAGGAGGGCCTCTTTCTCAGCCGACCTCTTTTGAACCCTCCAGACCGATGCGTGCTCGGACACCGCGCTCATTCAAGAATCATCTTAGACGCAATTTGGGGCACGGATTGCGCCGTGCCCCAATTTGGATGCCGAGAGGGTCAGACCTTCTCGACCTGGGTGAAGTCGAGTTCGACTGGCGTGTCGCGTCCGAAGATCGAGATCATGACCTTCAGCTTCTCGCGATCGGGGTTGACCTCGTCGATGCGGCCCTGATAGTCGATGAACGGGCCCTCGATCACGCGGATCATGTCGCCCTTGTCTAGTGCGACCTTGGGGACTTCCTCGCTCAGTTCGAGGTTGTGCAGGATTCGCTTGACCTCGTACTCCTCTAGGGGGACCGGTTTGTTTCCGCTCTGCACAAATCCCGTTACTCCGCTCGTGCTCTTGACCAACTTGTACATGTCGTCGGTCATGTTCATCTGGATAAGGATGTAGCCAGGGAACACCTTCTTGCTGACCACGACCCTCTTGCCGCTCCGGATGCCCAACTCCTGCTCCATGGGGATCAGAATCTCGAAAATGTCGAGACCCCAAAGTCCCTCGACCTGGGCGCGACGGGTCAAGACCTCGCGCACTTTGTTCTCGTGGCCGGCGATCGTATGGACCGCGTACCATGCTCTGGCCATGTCTTACGCGGCTCCTCTGACGATCATGTGGATGATGGCGCCAAAGAAATACGTGGCGAACATCAACAGCACGACGATCATGGTGCACACAGCGAGGACGATTCCGGTCAGCCTCGTCGTTTCCTTCGGTGCCGGCCAGGTCACATGCTTCATCTCACGGACGACGTCCCGGTAGAAGCCCTTCAGACCCCTTTTCATGGAGGGGATGGGCACGGCTCCGGGCTTGATTCCCTTGGGCGCTTCACTCATAACGGTCCTGCCTAGTGCCACCGACGCTGGCGGGCTCCGGGGGCACGGGGGATAGGGCCATTGTACCGACCCGGGGAGCGGCCGGTCTAGGGGTTGGGACTACCTACGGATCTTGACGATCTTGTACCTGAGGGCACCGGCGGGAGCCTCGTAGTCGACGGTGTCCTCGACCTCACGACCCATGAGGGCCTGACCCAGGGGGGACTCCTCGCTGATCAGGTCGTCGTCCGGGTTTGCCTCGGCGCTGGCCACGATCCTGACCTCAAACTCCGACCTCCGCTTCGTGTCGCGGACCGTCACCCTTGAACCTAGTCCGACCTTCTTGGTCGGGATCTTCTTGCTATCCAAAACCTCTGAATTGGAAAGGACCATTTTGAGCTCGTTGATCCGGTTTTCCACCATCGCTTGCTCAATCTTGACCTCGTCGAGTTCGTTGTTGTCTTCGCTGTACTCGCCGTGGTCCTTAGACTCGCGGATGCGCTCCGCGATCTCGGCCCGCTTTTCTATCGAAAGCCGGCGGAGTTCCTCGGTGAGGCGGTCGTGTCCCTCCTTGGTCAGAAGGATAGGTTCCGAGGATTCAAGTTCCAACTCTTCCATGTGATGCCCTAACGAACGGGACGGGATTATATCTCGGCCCATGTCCGAGATGCCCGCCGAATGCCTAGTTTGAAACGGTCCAGGCGCACTGCGGGTTCCGTGGTCCTGGAGAGGCCAGGAATTGTGCCTGAAGGGGCTGTTTCTAGCCCAAAACGGCCCAGAAACTGGTACCTTGTAGGTGATGCTTCGAGGTTTCGGAGCCGGCTTGTTGGGCCTTGTGTTCGCCGTCGCGGTCGCCGCTGAAGAGCGGCCCAACCCCGATGGTGTCCGAACCGTCCAGCCCCAAGCCGTGTTCTCGATCGAGCACGTGGCCGGCACGGGCGACATCGTGCAGTTAGTGTTCCGGGAAGCCATTTACGACGACGCCTCGGTCAGAGCCTCCTTGGCGAGCCTTGCCAAGATGACCGGCGGAGACATCCAGAACTACCAGTACGTCGTGCCCCTCACCCCTGAGGAGCCCACCAAGGTCTTCTTCATAGCCAAGAACCTGCTCGATCCTGCCGCTGGCGACATCCGCCTGCAGCCTCTCGTCCGTGCCTTCATGTCAGGGAAGGAGGGCGCAAGGGTCGAGTCGTTCAGCGTTCGGATCGTGGGCCAACGGCCAAGCCCGTATTCGACCCTAGCCTCCTATTCGAGCAAGTCGGTGGCCCTGAAGGCGTTCTACGATGCGGCCACCCCGAGCATCGAGTACCGGATACTCGTGCTGGCGCAGACTCCAGGCGAGTTGGAGATTCCTCCTCGCCACATCCCCGACCAGGTCACCCAGCCTGTGGAAAAGGCAGGATCGGCCAGAGCCCCGACCCTGCTGTTGCTAGTTTTGACCGCAGGTGCTTCGGCGGGGGCTTTGGTATACTTCTCGTTACTCGGGAAACGTTCCTAGACCGAGTGTTGGAGACTGCCTTTTTGGGCAGAAGCAGTACGAACAATGCGAGACGCGGCTTCTATTACCGTTCAGGATCTTATCGAGGCGGGCTTTTCCGTCGTGGCCTCTGACGTCTTCATCAAGGCGGAGAGCAAGCCCAAGATGAAACTGCACAGCCAGATCCAGGATCTCCCTGGCGAATGGCCAGTTCTGCAGGCCGCCGACATCGAACGGCTGATCCACGCGGTCATGACTGACCGCCAGCGCCGCGTATACGACGCCACCAACGAAATGGACCTTGCGTTCGTCGTGCCTGGCAAGTGCCGTGTCCGTACGAACGTCTACCGGCAGCGCGGCACGATGGCCGCTGCGATGCGTATCATCCCGACCCGCATCCGCACCCTGGAGGAACTAGGGCTTCCTTCCGTCCTTGCTGAGCAGACCAGGCACAGGCAAGGCCTCATCCTTCTCACCGGGCCCACGGGCTGCGGAAAGACCACGACCTTGGCCGCCCTCCTCGACATCATCAACCAGGAGCGGCGCTGCCACATCGTCACCATCGAAGACCCGCTCGAGATCGAGCACAGCGACAAGAACTCCTACGTCAGCCAGCGCGAAGTCGGCCTCGATACTGAGGACTTCATGCCGGCCCTCCGCGCCGTCGTCCGCGAGGCGCCCGACGTCATCCTCATCGGTGAGATGCGCGACGTCACGACCATGCACACGGCCCTCCAGGCCGGTGAGACGGGACACTTGGTGTTCAGTACGGTCCACACCCAGAGCGCGTATGACACGCTCGACCGTATCATCAACATGTTCCCCCCGCACGAGAAGAAGCACCTTTGTCTTCGACTGGCGGGTTCGCTCAAAGCGATCATTGCGCAGAAACTCGTCCCACGCGCGGACGGCAAGGGCCGTGTCGTCGTCGCGGAGATCCTCATCTGCACACCAACTGTTTCAAAGGCGATCGAAGACGGTGCGTTCGGCGACCTGTACCACCTCATGAACGAGGGCGGATTCTGGGGCATGCAAACCATGAACCAGGGCCTGGCCCGTTACGTGAAGGCGGGGGTCATCGACGAGGAGACGGCGATCAACTACGCCGGTATCGTCTCCGAGTTGAAGCAGATGCTGCGCCGATGAGGTGACCGTTCATGTCCAGGCTCACAGAGCTGCTCCATCACGTCGTGGAGGTCGATGCTAGCGACCTCCACCTCAAGGCTGACAACCCGCCGATCATTCGATTGCGCGGCGATCTCCAACGCTTGAACCAGCCCGCGTTCTCGCAAGACGAACTGGAGACGATGCTGAAGACGATCCTCAATGAAGAGAGGATCAAACTGCTGAACGAGTTCAAAGAGCTCGACCTCTCCTATGCCGTTCCTGGCCTCGCGCGGTTCCGCGTGAACATGTACTGGCAAAGAGGGAAGATCGGCGCGGTGTTCCGCTTGATCCCGTACAGGATCCGCACGATCGACGATCTCGGCATCCCGCAGGTCACCAAGAAACTGGCGATGTTGCCGCGAGGACTGATCATCGTGACTGGGCCGACCGGCTCGGGCAAGTCGACCTCGCTCGCTGCGATGATCGACCACATCAACACGAACACCCGCAAGCACATCATGACGATCGAGGATCCGATCGAGTACGTGCACCCGGACAAGACGAGCGTCATCAATCAGCGGGAGAAGGGCACGGACACCCACTCCTTCGCCGACGCGCTCAGGCACGTCATGCGCCAGAACCCGGACGTGATCCTCGTAGGCGAAATGCGCGACTTAGAGACGATCCAACTGGCGATCACTGCCGCCGAGACTGGACACTTGGTGTTTTCCACCCTGCACACGGTGGACGCCGCGCAGACCATCGACCGCATCGTGGACGTCTTCGAGCCGGACCAGCAGGAGCAGATTAGGACGCAGTTGAGCGTCACGCTCCAGGCCATCGTTTCCCAGCAACTTCTGCCTACAAAGGACGGGCTGGGGAGGATCGCCGCGTTCGAAGTGTTGGTGGCGACACCTTCGATCCGGACCCTCGTCCGCGAGGCGAAGACGCACCAGATCTACCTCGACATCCAGACAGGTGGCCAGTATGGTATGCAGACTCTCGACTCGCACCTGCTGAGCCTGGTCAAGGACGGGCACATCGACTACGAGCACGCCCTCGGCAAGTGCTCCAACGTCTCAGAGTTCCAACGACGGGCCGCCAATCTGGGCCTGGTGGAGGTTGCCGGTGCTACGAATTGAAGACCTGCTGAACCGCTGCGTCGCGATGGAGGGCAGCGACCTCCACATCAAGACGGACTCAGGAAAGGTCTACGTCCGCGTCTATGGTGACCTTCTCCCGCTGGAGGACGTCCCGGCGTTCACCCAAGAGGAGTTCCAGGAGGCCATGTCGCGCCTTCTCAGCAAGAAGCAGATGGATCGGTTCGCCGACGAGCTGGAACTCGACTTCGCGCTGGAGATCAAGGACGTCGCCCGCTTCCGAGGCAACATGTACCAGCAGCGAAGCGCGCTCCAGGCAGCCTTCCGCGTCATCCCGCTCCGTATCCAGTCGATGGAGGAACTCGACCTCCCGGAACTGTGCTTCGACGTCGTGACGCGCCCCCGTGGGCTCGTCCTGGTGACTGGCCCTGCTGGTTCTGGCAAGTCCACGACGCTGGCAGCGATGGTCGACCGCATCAACCGCACCCAAGCGGTCCATATCGTCACGGTCGAGGACCCGCTTGAGTTCATCCACGACGACCACATGGCGCTCATCAACCAGCGCGAACTCGACCAGGACACGCTCAGTTTCGCCAACGCGCTAAAGTACGTGCTCCGCCAAGACCCAGACGTCATCCTCGTCGGCGAGATGCGCGACTTGGACACGATCCACCTCGCGATCACGGCGGCTGAGACCGGGCACTTGGTGTTCGCGACCCTGCACACCGTCGACGCCGTCCAGACAGTCGACCGCATCGTAGACGTGTTCCCCATCCACCAGCAGCAACAGATCAGGATGCAACTGTCGGTCAACCTGCTCGGTGTCATTTCTCAGACGCTTGTCAAACGTTCGGACGGCAACGGACGCGTCGCCGCGTTCGAGGTCTTGAACGCGACTCCTGCCGTCAGGAACCAGATCCGCGAAAACAAGACGTACCAGATCAGTTCGATCATCCAAACCGGCTCGAAGCAGAAGATGCGCACGCTCGACCAAAGCCTTGCCATGCTCGTGGAGCAGGGCCTCGTCGACAAGGAGCAAGCCCAGAGCCGTGCCAAGGACGCTTCGGAGTTCCTTCGAATGCTCAACATCACGAAGGAGGCGAAACAGGCCAAGGCGGCGGTCGAAGCCCCTCCCGCAGAAGCGCCGCCCGTCGATGGCCAGGAGCCGCCAAAGCCGACGTCTGGCGTGCGAGGCCAGCCGAACAGGCCTGGCTACAAGCGCGAATAGGCGATGGATCCTGAACTGTTCCGCGACAACGAGCGGCAGGCCGCCGTTGCGGATGAGCGGCGGTACCTCGAGGTCGGTCCCCTAGATTGTGAGAGCGGCGCGCAACTTCCGTCCGTGACTGTCGCCTATGAGACGTGGGGGACGCTGAACGCCGACCGTTCCAACGCAATTCTCGTCTGCCACGCGCTGAGCGGCGACTCGCACGCGATTGGATGGTGGGACCGCCTCGTTGGGCCAGGGAAGGCGATCGATACGGACTGCTACTTCGTGATCGGTTCGAACTGCCTTGGAGGTTGCCAAGGCACCACCGGGCCTGCCTCCCTCGATCCTGACGGCAAGCCTTGGGGCTCCCGCTTTCCCTTGGTTACCATCGGCGATATGGTGGAGGTGCAGAGACGCCTCGTCACGGCCCTTGGAGTCGAGACGCTCCTAGGAGCCTGTGGGGGGAGCATGGGCGGGATGCAGGCGCTGGAGTGGTCGCTGCGGTTCCCTGGCACCGTCCGCAAAGTGTGGATGACGGGCTCGTGCCGCGCCCACTCTGCGATGCAGATCGCGTTCAACGAGATCGGCAGGGAAGCGATCATGCGCGACCCCAAATGGCGCGGTGGCGACTACCCCCTGGGCGATCCGCCGACGGAAGGGCTCGCCGTGGCTCGCATGGTCGGGCACTTGAGTTATCTGAGCGAGGCCTCGTTCACGCACAAGTTCGCTCGGCGCTACCAGGACAAACCTGGACCCGAGTGGACTCTAGGCACCGAGTTCGAGGTCGAGAGTTACCTCTCGTACCAGGCGGACAAGTTCACGAAGCGGTTCGACCCGAACAGTTACCTCGTGCTGACCCGCGCACTGGACTACTACGAGCGGCACGACCTGCGGGGCTCCCAGAGCGAATACCTGTTCACATCGTTCACGAGCGACTGGCTCTATCCGACTCACCAGTCGTTGGATCTCCTGTCGCTGGCCCGTGAGGCTGGCAGCAGGGCGGAACACCGCGAGATCGACCTGCCTTATGGGCACGACGCGTTCTTGCTCGATGGGGAAGTGCAAGGCGGGTTGGTTAGAGAGTTCTTCAGGTAGTCGGGCCTGGTTCGACCGTACATCCTTCGACAGGCTCATGATGACGGTCGGGCGCACCCCCGAACGTCCCCCTGCCTTGCCCGGTCAGGCTCAAATAGGGGATAATTGTGGCTCCCAGCGGGGGTGTAGCTCAGTGGTTAGAGCGCCGGCCTGTCACGCCGGAGGTCGCGGGTTCAAGTCCCGTCATCCTCGCCATTCCTGTGCCACGGTAGCTCAGTTGGTAGAGCATCGCACTGAAAATGCGAGGGTCGCCGGTTCAAGT
>CAZGXW010000049.1:8906-22369 GCA_964529975.1 uncultured Fimbriimonadaceae bacterium | reverse complement strand
CGTTCGACTTGCATGTTTTAGGCACGCCGCCAGCGTTCGTCCTGAGCCATGATCAAACTCTCCGAAGAAAACGTATGTCCGCCCACTAGGGGAAGGCTCGCTTCCTGGAGGTCCGTCTGACTTGAATTGGATTCAAGTTCCATTCGGAACTCATGTGCGCCTGCCGATACCGACAGGCAATAAGGCTGCGTCTATCACTATGGGGCTTTCAAGGTGCGCACCCCTCATAGGCTGAGGGGCAACGGTCATTATAGGCAGGTCGCCAGGTTCAAGTCAAGGGTCCCGGGCAGGTTTTTCCCCATTCCGGGCCGTTCGGCAGGCGCGCTTCCGCCGTCCGACCTGATCGAATGCAGCGACCGACCCCGCGACATCACAATCGCACGTAGGGTCGATGCGATTCACCGAGAACCGGCTGGACTACCTTCGCAACCTGCAGGTCGCGAACTGGGACGTGGCTTTCGCCACGGCCTTCGCCACCCTGGTCACCGGCAACTTTCTCATCGGGTTCATCCAGTTCTTCGGAGGTGGCGACTACTGGATCGGCCTGGTCACAGCCATTCCCTCGTTCATCGGACTAGTACAGGTTCCGGGCGCGATCTGGGGCCGCTCGTTCCCCTTCTATAAGCGGTTCATCGCCCCTGGGGGCTGGGTCTGGCGGCTCCTCTATATCCCGCTCGTGTTCCTTCCGTTCCTGCCGATGCCGAACGAACTGAAGTTGCTCACGCTGCTCGGGTGCATCGGCGTGGCAGCGGCCGCGATCCAGACGGTCAACCCGATCTACAACGACTGGCTCGCCGAACTTGTGCCTTCGACCTCGCGAGGCTGGTATTTCTCCCGCCGCACACTGGTGGCAACAGCGGTCGGCATGGTCGCGGGCATGGCCGGCGGACTGGCGCTCGATGGGTTTGAGCGTGTCGGCAACGAAGGCATGGGCTTCTCGGTCGTGTTCGGCGCGGGCGTCGTGTTCGCGATCGTGAGCATGGTGTTCTTCTTGCGCATGCGTGAGACCGTGCGGCACGACCCCGTGAAGATGAGTTGGCGCGAGTCGTTCCGCTCGATGGCGCGGCCGTGGCAGGACAAGAACTTCCGCATGCTGCTGATCTTCAGCGGCCTGTTCATGGCGAGCCAGACCTACGCAGGCGGCTTCTTCACCGCCTTCGCACGCGAGAGCCTGAAGATCGACTTCACGCTGCTGCAGTTGATCGCGGTCATGCACGCGATCGGCACGATCGCGTTCGTCAAGACGTGGGGGTTCCTCGCCGACAAGTACGGCAACAAGCCGATCCTCGTGCTAACGACGATCGGCACAGTCATTACGCCAGGCGTGTGGCTTTTGTGCCACCCCGGCGCGCACCTGCAGAACGCGATCATCCTGCTCGTGTTCCACATCTACAACGGCATCGTGTGGTCGGGCGTCACGGTCACGCAACTCAACCTCTATATGTCGACGGCCGAGCCGGCAGAGCGGTCGTCCTACCTGGGCACGGCTCTGACGACCACGGCGGTGTTCGGCGGCGTCGCGCCGCTGCTCGGCTCGATCACGATGGACACGTTGCGCGAACCGATGGGCGCCGAAGGCGCGTTCAAAACGCTCTTCGTGATCGTCATGCTGATGAGGGTCGTCTCGGTGATGCTCCTCACAGGCGTGCGCGAGGAGGGTGCGGTGTCGATCAGGCAGACGATCAGGCAGATGAGGCAAGTATCGCTCAGCGGCATGCGCGCGCTCTCTGCCCTGAGCAAGAACCCGGACGCGGAGCGGCGCCTGCGAGCGATCAACGTCGTGGGTCGCAAGAAGTTTTCTATGGCGACGGCCGAGTTGCGCAAGGCGCTTACCGACCCCTCGCCGCGGATCAGGCGCGAAGCGGCGATCGCGCTCTCCCGGCTCGGGGGCGAAGACGCCGCCGAAGCCCTGCTCGGGCACGTGATCGAGCACCCGGAACTCCTGGACGAGGAGGTCGTCGAAGCGCTGGGGCGGATTCCGTCTCCACAGACAGAAAAGATGCTGCTAGAACTCCTCAACGATCCGCGTTCGATCCTGCGGCGATCGGCTGCGAAGACGCTAGGTCGCATCGGGAGCACCGCCGCCGTGCCGCACTTGGTCGCCGCCGCCCAAGAGGAAGAGGACGTCGAGATGCGCCGCGCCGCCCTACAGGCTCTGCGCCACTTGGAAGCGCGCGACGCCGAACCGGTTATCTCACAAGCACTCCTCGATCCGCACCCCTCGGTGCGCGTCGCTGCCGCTGAAGCCGTCTCGGAACTTGGTCTCTCTGGCACGGCTGAGACGGTCCGCCTTGCAATTCGCTCGTACCGCGACGAAGCGCTTCCTGAGATCGCATATGCGCTGGGATGCGTCGGAACGTCCGACGACGCGGTGTTGATCATCGAGGCCGCGGCGGACTGCAACTCGGCGACGTCACGCCGTCGGTGCTTGCTTGGAGTTGCTCGGCTGCTAGGGATTGAGTCGGCCGTTTATCGGCTGTTGATCGTGGAGGGATTTCAGCGGGACGCGGCCATGCTGGAGGCACTCAAGTCGGCGCGGCGCTCGCGCCAGGTTCTGCGCCAATCGCTCGAGAAGCACTCCAGCGGAGACGAGACGGGCGCGATTCGCATGCTCGCGGAATCTTGCTCGTTCTCCGAGGTGCACGCCTTGGCCGCGAACCCTGTCGACGAAGCGTTCCTCGTCGCGTGGCTAGCAGTATTGCTCATCGAAGAGTAGGCTCAGTACTTGTACGTCCCCGCGTTCTGCGCCATGGGCGAGACGATCTTAAAGCGCGTCGCTGCTTGGTCGGCGAGCGGACTGCCAGAGAACTCCGTCATAACCTGCTGATAGTGGTGCGCCGCCGCGCCGTAGTTCTGGAACCACGTCTCGTGCAACATCCCCAGTTGGTACAGCGCAGTCTCCCGGTCCGAACCCTTTGAGTGCGGATTGTGGACGGCGGCCTCGAGCAAACGTAGCGCCGCCTGCGACTCGGCCTCTCGCTCGGCGCGCAACCCCACGTCGAGCGCGTAGCGCGGGTGGAACCGCCCGACCTTCCCGCCGTACTCGCCCAGCACCATCGCCAACTCCTTGACACCGCCGGTACGCACGAGTTTTGGCAGATGCTTCTCGAAATGCTGCAGACAGTCCTCGCCAGGAGGACGTCCCGTCCGCATGTGCGCCCACGCCCACGCGAGCGCGGCATCAGGGTTCGTGGGGTCGGCCATCGCGATCCGTTGCACCTCGTATGCGGGCAGCGCATAGAGGTTCCCCATGTCGCTGAGCGACGCTTTGGCCTCGCTCGTCGAGGTGTCGTCTCGTTTGACCCTCATCAAGAAGGCCAGCGCAAATCCGCCGATGGCTCCACCCAAGTGCGCGAAGTTCGCCACTCCCGCGTCGACGCCGAGCATCGCATAGAGGGCGTCGAACGCAAGATAGTACACACCGACCACCCAGAGCGCCCACTCGGCGACACCATAGAACATGAAGATCCAATAGAACATGTTGATCTTCGCGTGCGGAAACACGTACATCGCGGCACCGAGCACGCCCATGATCGCGCCCGATGCACCAAGCGACGGGATCGAAGGATCGTTCAAGCCGACGGTGAAGTGGTGCAGCAGGTCGCCGCACAGTCCTGCCGCGATGTAGAGCGCGAAGTACTTGAGCGACTTCATCCTCCCTTCGACGGCGAAGCCAAAGATGTATAGGAAGAGCATGTTGCCGAGCAGATGGAACGGATCGGCGTGCAAGAACATGCTCGTCAAGAGAGTCACCGACGGAAAGTCGCTCGACTTGAACGCCCACTGGTCGACGACCTCCTCGCGCACGATGAGCCCGTAGTGGGTCGTGAAGGCGTACACGATCACATTGATCGCGATCAGCGCGATCGTGACGATCGGAAAACTCTCAGGCGGGTTCTTCGATTTGATCGGAAGAAGCATCGTTGCCCCTCATCCCAACTCCCTCATTATAGAGGCTACGCGGTGGCTCGTGGTGTGGTACTGGAGTTCCCTTTGGTTCCGCTGGGCGAGTTCCTGGTACTTTCCCGGATCGGCGAGGATCGCGTCGATCTGCCGCGCAGGATCGTCGATGTCTGCCTTGACCACAGGGTCGTAACCAAAGAGCGAGACTAGTTCAGGCGGCGAATTCCCAACGATCACACACCCGCTCGCCATCGATTGGAAGTAGCGTTGTGTCACTGTCGCGACGTCGCCTGCGCGCTCCGGGTGCGTAAGATCGCTCGAGAAGCACACGCTCACCTTTGCGCTGGCCAGACCGAGCAAGAACTCCGTCAGCGTCGGGAACACGACGACGCCCGGCTCTGGCTCGAAGAGATAACTGTGCCGGCCGGAGGCGAGCAGCCGCTCGTGGTACCTCTCATGGCGGCGGCCCATTTGCAGCACGTCGGTCTTGCGCTCGTCCCAAGGCTTCGACTTGAACCCCAGATCGATGAACGGCTCTGCGCACCACTTGACGTCGCACCCGCTCACCGCACGCTCCAAACGCTCCGCTGACTGTTTCGCAGTGACGAACAGATAGTCGATGCGGTACCGCTTGACGTTCTCGGCCATCGCCTCGTAACTCGCGGGCCAGACGTCGAACGCCCACGCCACGTTTCGCCCCCCGGTCGCCAACCAGTCCGCGGCATTGAGCGGCACGCGGTGCGTGCCCATCATCACCATGAAGAGGTTGCGGCGCTTCTTGATCGGGAACGGGAGGCCCATTCGCGCGCATCCGCGAGCGACCCTTTGGAGCCAAGGCGCGAAAGCGTGGTCGATCGGCCATCCTGCCGACTCTGAGACCTCCTCTTCGAGCCTGCGGACTACGGCGTCCGTGACGTGACCGTGGTTGCTCGCCCGAACGATCCTGAAGCCCTCGACGCCGCTCGCCATGTACCCCGCTACTGGTAGGCTTATTCTAGACGCTTTCTATGAGGATGTCCTTTAGTGCGCGGCTCTCCTGGCAGACCTCGGTCATCCTCGCCTCCACGATGCTCGTGGTGTTCGCATACACCTGGATTCGTGCCCAGGCGATCGTCAGCGACCTCACCGAGAGGGTAGTCCGCCAGACTTCGACCCAGATCGACGAGCGGATCACCAGCCTCTTCGACCGTTCGGAGCAAAGGGCGCTCTTCTTGGCTGGGCTTGCCAGCCCCTCGTCCAGTTTTGGGGCGCCCGGGCTTCAGTCCGCACGGTTCCAAGAACTTGCCGCACAGATGCTCGAACTGATCAACGTCAGCCCGGAGTTCAGCACGCTGTGCATCGTGATCGACGAGACGGGCGAGTACGTGCGCGCCGTCCGCAGCACGAGCGGCCAGGTCAGGCTAGACACGGTGACCCGGTCTTCGAGTGGGACGCTCGTTCGACAAACGATCATCAGGTACGGAGGCGCACTCGACTTTGGCGAAGTCGACCTCTCACCTCAGCCAGACTTGCGACAAGAAGAGTTCTATGCAGAGGCGAAGGCGCGTGAAGAACTGTACTGGACAAAGACGCACATCATCGAGATTCCAGGCGAGCCAGAGACGCCTGCCGTCACGTGCGCTGCGCCGATCAAATCGACGCGGGGCGTCCTCGGTGTCGCGTTCGTCGACCTGACTCTGACGAGCCTTTCGCGATACATTCAGCGCATAAGGATCGGTGAAAAAGGAGACGCGTTCCTGGCGGAGTTTGGTGGCACAACGCCAAAGATCATCGCTTACAAGGACCCAAACCGACTGCTCGTGGCTGAGGAAGGCCGCCTGCGACTCTCGACAGTCTACGAACTTGGCGATCCTGCGATCGAGCAAATCTTCGCACTGATCGGATCGCCGGACCAAGTGAGTCAGGATCAGGCGCACCGCGCCCGGTTGCGTGTCGATGGCATCAACCTCCTTGCAGGCTACAGCCGTGTCGGCGGTGCGGGCAGGCCGGAGTGGATCGTCGGCATCGTCGTCCCAATGGAAGAGTTTATGGGCGACCTCGCGTCCGACCGCAACGTCCTTGCGTTCTTCGCGATCATCGCCTTGATGGCGGGCATCTACGTTTCGCTCCTTCTTGCCCATCGCATTGCGACGCCCGTGCAACAAATCGTCGAGGAGACAAAGCGGATCCGGTCGCTCGACCTCGCCGAACGGCCAAAGCCATCCTCGCATATAGACGAACTGATCGAACTCGGCGACGCGATCGAACAGTTGAAGACGTCGCTCCGTTCCTTCCAGAAACTCGTTCCGTCCCAATACGCAAAACACCTGGTCGTGACCGGCCAGGAAGCGAAGCTCGGCGGTGAGCGCAAGCGCATCACCATCTCGTTCGCGGACATCGTCGGCTTCACACGGCTGAGCGAGATGATGCCGCCAGAAGACTTGATGGAAGTGCTGACCGAATACCTCGACGTTCTCAGCAGCAAGGTGATCGAGAACGAGGGCACCGTCGACAAGTTCAACGGTGACGACGTCATGGCCTTCTGGGGCGCACCGTCGAGCGTCGAGAACCGCGCGCTCTGCGCGTGCACCGCGGCCGTGCGATCGCAGCAGGCTCTCGCCCGAATGCACGAAGAGTGGAAGCAGCACGGCAAGCCGCTTCTGCGGGCGTCCTTCGGCATTGCAACGGGAGACGTGATCGTCGGCAACGTCGGATCGCGCGAGCGCATGAACTACACGGTCATCGGCGACGCCGTCAACCTCGCTTCGCGCTTGCAGGGCCTCAACAAGTTCTACGAGACCGAGGTGCTCATCAGCAAGTCGACAATGGAGGAGGCTGGCGACGCGGTCGTCACGCGCCTCATCGACTTCGTCGCCGTCGCTGGTCGCGAGAAGGCGGCATCGGTGTACGAACTCATGGCGCTGCGCGAAGACGCGACTGTCGACGACGTGCGAGTCGCCGCTCTGCACAACGAGGCGATGGCGCACTACCGAGCGCGCCAGTTCGTCGAGGCAGCGGACGGGTTCCGAACCGTCATCGCCGTTCGCGAAGGCGACGGCCCAGCCCGCATCCTCCTGAAGCGGTGCCTCGAGTACACGTCCAACCCGCCTGGCGAGGACTGGGACGGCGCGTACCGAGCCGAGTCAAAGTAGCTCTCATTTAGAGTGCGCGGACGCGTCCGCGCCTTTCGTAGTAGTCACTGTGCATTCATAATCGAGGCATGCTGTCTGGTCTGAGTCGAATCGTCTCCGCCAAGTCCCGACGATCGTCTTCTTTCGACCGCAGCGGCGGAAACGAGGACTGGACGCCGATCCCGCCGGGCGGCAAGTTGGTGTTGCTCGATGTGGCTGGCGCTGGCGTGGTCACACACATCTGGTGCACCATTAATAGTAGAGACCCGCACATCCGCCGCAAGCTGGTGGTGCGCATGTTCTGGGACGGCCAAGACCACCCTAGCGTCGAGGCGCCGATCGGCGACTTCTTCGGCCAGGGCTGGTGCCTCAACTACAATTTCGCCTCGCTGCCAATCGCCGCCGCGCCGCGCTCTGGCGGTGCGCTGGTGTGCTACTTCCCCATGCCGTTCGGCAACGGAGCGCGGATCGAGGTGGTCAATGAGAGCGACCTTCCCGTCGATGCGTTCTACTTCTATGTGGATTACGAGACGTGCGCTTCGGTTGCGCCGGACGAAGGGCGGTTCCACGCTTGGTACAACCAGGAACTGACCGGCATCGAGGCCGCCGACGGCCGCGAGAACGCCTGGATCCTCGACGACCCATCAATAACTGAGTGGCCCGACCCGCGCCGCAACCCCGACCCGAAGAACACGAGCGACAAAGACAACTATCTCTTCTGCGAGATCGAGGGCGAAGGCCATTACGTCGGCGTCAACTACTACGTGCACGCGCCCTCCGCGCCGTGGCCGGGCGAGGGCGACGACATGTTCCTGATCGACGGCGAGCCGTGGCCGGGACTGCACGGCACGGGCACCGAGGACTACTTCAACACCGCGTGGGGGCCGGACGAGCACTACCTGCACCCGTACTTCGGGATCGCGTACGCGCCGGGGCGCAACAACGACGACGCGCGGTTCGGGTGGATCGGGCGGATGCACTACTATCGCTGGCACATCGCGGACCCTGTGCGGTTTTCTTCGTCTCTGCGCGCGAGCATCGAGCACGGGCACGCGAACGGTATGGTGTTGGATCTGGCGTCGGTCGCCTATTGGTATCAGCGCACGCCGTCGCGGCCGTTGCCACCCCTTCCCTCTGCGCTCGAGCGCGTCCCGCGCAAACCGACTTCGGTCGAATCCATCCACCGCTGGCGCCACGCCTGGCTCAAGGAGCGAGGCATGAAAGGCCTGTTGGGGGACGAAGCGTAGACTGCCCTATGTCAATATAGAGCCATGACCACCCGCGAGAGGCTCCAGGGCATGCGACAGGACATCCTTGCAGTCGCCGACAAGTACGGCGCGTCGAACGTCCGCGTGTTCGGCTCGGTCGCTCGCGGCGAGGAGGGCGAACAGAGCGACATTGATCTGCTCGTCGCGCTTAATCGCGGTCGCACACTGCTCGACCTCGTCGCGCTCGAAGACGAGCTGACTGCGCTGATCGGTCGCAAGGTGGATGTGGTGGTCGAGGGCGGCCTCAGTCCACATATCGGCCCTCACATTCTGCGTGAGGCCGTCGGACTGTGAGCCGCGACGCCTCGTACCTCCGGCACATTCTCGATGCGATAGACCGAATCAACTCGTACACGTCGGACGGCGAGCAGGCGTTCCACACGAGCACAATGGCACAAGACGCGGTAGTCCGCAATTTCGAGATCATCGGCGAGGCGGTGAAGAACCTGTCGCAGGACCTCAAGGACGCACACGCCGACGTTCCTTGGCGGAACATCGCCGCGATGCGCGACAAACTGATCCACCACTACTTCGGCGTCAACTTGGACGTCGTGTGGGACACTGTCGTCTCCGTTCTGCCCGAGTTCCGCGCGCGCATCGCCCACATTGTCTCTGAAGTGGCTTAGGCCGTGCCCCGCCTCCCGCGCAAACCGACTTCGGTCGAATCCATCCACCGCTGGCGCCACGCCTGGCTCAAGGAGCGAGGGATGAAGGGCCTGTTGGGGGACGAAGAGTAGTCTTCGAGTAACCTCTCCCGCACAACCATGAGACGGCTTGCCATCGCCCTTACGCTCATCGCGTGCGCACTCGCACACGCCCAGACCTCCCCCAAGGAGCAGTTCGGCAAGGACCTCGGCGCGGACTACTTCCTCGCCAACTACGCACAGCTCACCGAGTACTGGAAGAAGCTCGACAAGGAGTCCGACCGCTTCACGCTCACCACGATCGGCAAGACCGCCGAGGGGCGCGAGCAGTACATGGCGATCGTCACCGACCCCGCCAACCACCGCAACCTCGCAGAGTACAAAGCCATCGCCCGCGAACTCGCCAAGGCGAACGAGCTCTCGGAAGGCGAAGCGCGAACTCTCGCCAAGGACGGCAAGACCGTCGTGTGGATCGATGGCGGACTGCACGCTAGCGAAGTGCTCTGCGCCCAGGTGCTGATGGAGATGGGGTGGCAGCTCGTCAGCCGCAACGACGAAGAAACAAAACGCATCCTCAAAGACGTGATCGTTCTGCTGGTCCACGCGAACCCCGACGGGCACGACCTTGTCGCCGACTGGTACATGCGCAAGCCCGTCGAGACCGAGCGCAGTACCGGCGGCGTCCCGCGCCTCTACCAAAAGTACATCGGCCACGACAACAACCGCGACTTCTTCGCCTCCACACAGGCCGAGACCGAGAACATGAACCGCGTGATGTACCGCGAGTGGTTCCCGCAGATCATGTACAACCACCACCAGACCGGTCCCGCCGGGACGGTGATGTTCGCGCCGCCCTTCCGCGACCCGTTCCCGTACGAAGTAGACCCCCTCGCGCGCACGGGGCTCGAAATGGTCGGCGCAGTGATGCACAACCGCTTCATCGCCGAGGACAAGCGCGGCGTCACAATGCGATCTGGTGCTGGATACTCAGCGTGGTGGAACGGCGGTCTGCGCACCACGGCGTACTTCCACAACATCATCGGCATCCTCACCGAGACGATCGGCTCGCCCACCCCGATGCGCATCCCCTTCATCGCTGGGCGGCAACTCCCGAGCGCGGACCTGCCCAAACCGATCGAACCGCAAGAGTGGCACTTCAGGCAGAGCGTGGACTATTCCATCACAGCGAACTACGCGATCTTGGACTACGCGAGCAGGTTTAGAGAAACCATCCTCTTCAACATCTGGCGCATGGGCATGAACTCCATCGAGCGCGGAAGACAAGACACGTGGACGCCCAACCCGCGCAAGATCACATCAGCGCGAAGCATCGAAGACTTGCGCAAACCGGAAGAACGCGACGCCCGCGCCTACGTCATTCCGTCTGACCAGCCCGACTTCGGAACCGCGACAAAGTTCGTACACGCGCTGATGGAGACCGGCATTGACGTGCAAAGGGCCACCAGCGCATTCACGATCAATGACAAGACCTATCCCGAAGGCTCCTACATCGTGCGAATGGACCAAGCGTTCCGCCCGCACATCTACAGCATGTTCGAGCCACAGGTCCACCCGGACGACATACGCTTCCCCGGTGCGCCGCCGACCGCGCCCTATGACAGCGCGGGATGGACTCTCGCCTATTCGATGGGTGTGCAGTTCGACCGCATCCTCGACAAGTTCGAAGTGACCTTCCCCGTTCTCACCGAGCACCCGACGCCAAACCTCTCAACAAGCCTCACCAGCAACGCCGCAGGCTACGTCATCGATGGCCGCGTGAACGACGCCTTCACCGCCGCCAACCGCATCCGAAACGCAGGCGTCGGCGTCTACCGTGTGTTCCAAGGCGACGACCGCGGGTCCTTCTTCGTCACCGCCGCGCCAGCGTCCAAACGCATCCTCGAAGAGATGGCCCGCACCCATGGCGTGCGATCCAAGACGGCAACAGCACCGCCCGAAGGCCTCCAGCCTCTCCCCACACCGCGCATCGCGCTCCTCGACGTTTACGGCGGATCGATGCCGAGCGGATGGACGCGCTGGCTCCTGGAACAGTTCGAGTTCGATTTCAACGTCGTCTATCCTCCCGACATCGACGCAGGAATCCTCAGCGCGTACGACACGCTCATCCTCGTCGACGGCATGGGCTTCGGTGGCGGAGGAGGCGGTGGGCAGAACAACCAAAGAAACGACACCACCATCCCCGCCGAATGGCGCGCGCGCATGGGATCGCTCACAAGCGCGACTTCGCTCCCCAAAGTCAAGGAGTTCGTCGAAAACGGCGGCTCAGTCGTCGCGATCGGCAGCGCAACGCGCATCGGCGAACAACTTGGCCTCCCCGTCGTCAACCACCTCACAGAAACCGTCGAAGGCCAAACACGACCGCTAAGCCGCGAGAAGTTCTACGTCCCAGGCTCTGTCCTGCGCGTGAAAGTCGACACCACCCACCACCTCGCGATGGGAATGCCTGAGTACGTGGACGTGATCTTCGACTCGAGCCCAGTGTTCGCACCGAAACTCGGTGTCGCTTCGTTCGCGTGGTTCGACACCGACGCCCCGCTAAGAAGCGGATGGGCCTGGGGACAACAAGCCCTGATGAACGGCGTCGCGGCGATGGAACTCCCCCTCGGTCAGGGCCATGTCGTGCTCTTCGGCCCAGAGGTCGCCTTCCGCGCCCAACCACACGGCACATTCAAACTCCTCTTCAACGCGCTACAAGTGCGCCGTGTTGATGTAGATTGACCCCCGCCCGAACGGGCGGGGGTCGGTCGGAGCGTCAGATGACGGAGAACCACATGTGGGCTTTGTCGCCGTCGAAAAGCCCGCGCGTGTAGAACTGCTGACCAAGCCGACCGTTCACGTCTCCGTACAGTTCCCGCCTCCACGGGAAGTACGTGAAGATGAGATCCTTTTTGTCGGCGCCACGGCTCACGTCGATGTGGTCGTCGCCGCCCTCAAGACCACCGTCTTGGTCGAACAGGCGAATCTTGACGTTCACGCGCTCCGTGTTCGTCGGCAAAGGGATCTCCCAGCGCGGCGCGCCGTGGTCCATCGCCATGATCCGCGTCTTGTACTGAAGATCGTTGACGATCACGACCGCATAGACGTCAGCGCGGTCCGCAGTGAAGATGTTCGCGTCCACGTTGTCGATCATCTTTATGCGATCGATCACGAGTTTCGGCGATTCTGCCTTTCCAGTCACGTCGACGGTCAGCGGAGGCAGTTCCGGTGACGTCGGTGCTACAGGACTGGTCCCCATAGCAGCCATTGCGAGGGTTAGAGTCATCGTAAGCATGTCTGGAGTGACGACTCCAACACGCTTCATTGTTTCCGGTCCCATGTGTGAAAACGACGTGACGCCAGGTTCAATTCAACTAGAGGGAAGGTCCTACTCATAACGGATTGTCACGCACACACTAGTCCAATTCACCAAAGGACCCTGCCTAACACGATGAAACAAATGCGCGGCTCATGGCCGCGAACCACTGCAGAGCGCTTACCGTACACGCTTTCAAAGGCCCTGCAATGAGAAGAGTGGACGTGGACTAAATCTCTAGCGGGCTCAATCCGTCCCATCGCTGTGCCAAGGCGCGGACGTTCCGCACCATTTCCATCAACACCTCCCCCTCTGTCGAAAATCGATACTCGACCCGGGGCGGCACCTCGTCGAACGACTCGCGCAACAAGAAACCCTCCTCTTCCAGCCGATTGATGCACCGGTGAAGCACCTTCGTCGAGATTCCGTCCAACTCTTTCTCGATCTTTCCCGGCCGCACCACCCCTCGCTCGATGCAGTCAAGGATTCCCATGGACCATTTGCAGCCCATGATCTGCGCCAATCGCTGAAAAGCCTGTGACCGCGGGTCGTCTGCCACGACCAAGATTCTACACTGGCCGAAAAGTCGGTGGGTGACAATTCGGACACCCACTTGCGGGCCGGTGCACCGCCCCGCCACCATGGGGCCGAGAGGAAAAGCAACCATGCACGTCAGAAACCTGCTCATCGCCGGCGCCGCAATGGCGCTCACCGTCGCCGCCGCCCCGCCGGCCCAAGACCCGCTCTACGTCGACGGATCGATCTACAACCTCAAACTCAGCAACGACAAAGTCCGCGCGTTCATCGTCCAGTTCAAACCCGGACAAGCCATCGCCGTGCACAAGCACCCCGACCACGTGGTCCACGCGATCACAAGCGGACGGCTCATGATCCATGAGGTCGGAAAGGATCCCGTCGAGATGGACGTCGCCGCAGGCACCACGCTCTTCCTTCCCGCACAAAGCCACTCCGCCAAGAACACAGGAAACACCACGCTCCGACTCTTCGTCGTCGAGATCAAACCACAAAACATGAATCAGTAACCGCGTTCGAACCCTCCAGGCCCAAAGGTCTGGAGGGTTCGAGGATGGGATTGTGCCGCTCCGTCGGCACTGCGCTTTCGAAAACCCCAACCCGAAGCCGTCATCCTGAGCGGATCGAAGGAGCACGGCTTCGGGCACAACGATTCGTAGCCGCAGGCTTTAGCCTGCGCAACACGAGTGCA
>CAZGXW010000049.1:0-8806 GCA_964529975.1 uncultured Fimbriimonadaceae bacterium | reverse complement strand
AAATGGAGTGCGGTGGCTTGCCTCGAGAAACCAACGTTGAACAACGCCCCACGCCTCGAAGGGGCTCGCTAAGCGTCCGGTCTCTGAACCACTTCATAACTGAAGAAGTCTTCTGCCGTCATCGACCGCACCATGATCGCCTCGGCCCCGGCTGCCCAAACGACGCTAGCAGAACTCGTGTCGCTTGCGACGAAGCACGTCCGAGGCATCTTCAACCCGCGCAACAGCATCCGCGCCGCCGCGATGTAACGCAAACGGTCAGTTACGAACAGATCGATGCGACTCTCGCGCACAAGGTCCAAAAATCGTCCGCCGTCGTTAGCGCGGATCACACGAAACCCCATCCGCTCATACGCCTCGATGAACAACTTCGCCTCGCGCGAGTTCGAGAGCGCGATAACCACAGTCCGCTCGGCAAACTCCGCCGCCCCGACAGCCGTATGCCCGACGGGCGGAACAAACCTCTCTCCACAAGTCTGCGTCTGCACTCCCATAGTGTACGACAACTCCCTACTCCTTACTCCTTACTCCTCACTCCTTACCCCGTCCCTTCCTTCGCTCCCTGATCTTCCCCTCATACCCACGCTCGCTCGGTTCGTAGTATGGCGTCGCCAACTCCGCATCCTCGGGCAGGTAGTCCTTCGCAACGAACGCCCCAGGAAAGTCGTGCGGGTACTCGTACCCCTCGCTGTGCCCCATCTCTTTCAATCCCGAGTGCGGCGCGTTCCGCAAGTGCATCGGGATCGGCTGCAACGGCTTCTCACGAACGTCCTTCAATGCGTGCTCGACAGCCAGATAAGCGCGGTTCGACTTCGGGGCCTCGGCCAAGAAAGTCACGACCTGCGCCAGCACGATCCGCGCCTCCGGCATCCCGATCCGCTCGACCGCCTGCAGCGCGGATGTCGCCAACACCAACGCCTGCGGCTCGGCGTTCCCAATGTCCTCGCTCGCCAGCACGATCATCCGCCGCACGATGAACCGCGGATCCTCGCCCGCCTCCAACATCCGCGCCAGATAGTGCAAGGCCGCGTCCGAGTCCGACCCCCGCATCGATTTAATGAACGCGCTGATCGTGTCGAAGTGGTAGTCGCCTTGCCGGTCATAGCGCACCGCCTGCCGCTGCAACACCTGCTCGACCAGTTCCAAGGTGATCGCTCCTCGCAAGGGCGCCAACAACGACGCAGACTCTAAAGCGTTCAGCGCCAGCCGCGCATCGCCGTTCGCCGTCGCCACCAAGTGCGCGAGCGCGTCGTCGTCGATCGTCAGCCCTCGAGCTCCCAACCCGCGCTCTTCGTCCACCAAAGACCGCTGCACCAACGACGCAACGTCCGAACCAGACAGTGCCTTCAGCGGCAACACCCGCGCACGAGAAAGCAGTGCGTTGTTCAAGACGAAGAACGGGTTCTCTGTCGTCGCTCCCACCAGTTGTAGCGTCCCGTCCTCCAAGTACCCGAGCAGTGCGTCCTGCTGCGACTTGTTAAAGTGGTGGATCTCGTCGAGCAACAACAGTGTCGGCTTGCCAGAGAACGACAACCTGTCCCGCGCCGCCGCAGCGATCTTGCGCACGTCCGCGACGCCGGCCGTCACCGCGCTCGTCGCCTCTAAGTGCGCGTCCATGTGCCGCGCGATGATGTAGGCGAGCGTCGTCTTTCCGCACCCCGGTGGAGCCCACAACACCACGCTCCCCAACTTCCCCTCTTCAATCGCCTGCCGTGCAGGCATCCCCGGAGCAAGCAAGTGCTGCTGACCGACGAACTCGTCCAGATCCCGCGGCCTCATCCGCGAAGCCAGCGGCAACACGCCCTTTGCGCCCTCGCTTGAGAACAGATCCGCCGCCATTCCTCTATCCTACTGTGCATCGGGAGGGTGCCGCTCCGCCTGCCCCGATGAAGTCGGGGTCGGCACCGCGCATGAGCAAACCCCCACACGAAGCCGTCATCCTGAGCCCCGTCGAAGGATGACGGCTTCAGGCGGACCAATGTAGCCGCAGGCTTTAGCCTGCGCTAGAGACGGGCTTTGCCAAGTGACCTCTGTCTCTCAATCGCCAGACCGAATCGTCCAAGCAGGATCATCCTCCTGCTCCTCCTCGTCTCCAGAGGCTCCGAAGTTCCCTCCCCCTTGGGGGAGGGTTAGGGTGGGGGTGCTTTCATTAGCAACTTCCTCAATCTCCCCCTCCCAACTTCCCTTCGGCGAGTCCTCCAAAGCCCGACCCAACACCGCGTTCACAAACCCGCTGCTTTCAGCCGATCCGAACCGCTTCGCCAAGCGCACCGCCTCAGTGATCGTCACTTTCGGCGGCACCTGAGGCATCGACCACAATTCGTACACCGCGAGTCGCAACACCAAACGGTCGATCAACGACAACCGCTCCGGAGTCCAACCGGACTTCAAGTACGGCGCATACCTCGCGTCCAGTTCGGCGACGTTGGTCATCGCGCCGTCGGCCAAGGCGCGCAAGAACTCTGCGACGTCCGGCGAGTAGTTCTGGCGGGCAAGCGCCCCTTCGATCGCAGCAGCAATCGATGAACCGCCGCACGAACACTGGTACAACGCCTGGAACGCGGCCTCCCGCGCGTGGCGACGCGATCGAACGACGTCAGACGACGGCAAGTGGCTCCTCTTCCGGAGGGCCCGCAAGGAAGCGCCCGACGAACCCGGTGTCCACTTCGCCTGACACATACTCGGGCGACGCGCAAAGGCGACGCAAGAACGGAATGTTCGTCTTGATCCCCTCGACGTGGAACTCGCGCAACGCCGCCTGCAACCGCGCGACGCACTCGGCGCGATCGCTGCCGACCACGATCAATTTGGCGATCATCGGGTCGTAATAGGGCGAGATCGTGAATCCTGCATAAGCGTGCGTGTCCATGCGCACACCGCCAAAGCCTGGAGGCTCCCAGCGTGTGATCTTTCCGGAGGAAGGAGCAAACTCTGCGTCCGGGTCCTGCGCCGTGATGCGCGCTTCGATCGCGTGCCCGGTCAACCTCACGTCCTGTTGCTCGAAGTCCAACTTCTCGCCAGCAGCGATCAGAATCTGCCGTCGCACCAAGTCGTAGCCCGTGACTTCCTCCGTCACAGGATGCTCGACTTGGATGCGCGTGTTCATCTCGAGGAAATAGAACGAACCGCTGTCGTCATAAAGGAACTCCACCGTCCCCGCGTTCGTGTAGCCCACAGACTGCGCCACGCGCACAGCCGCCTCGCCCATCTTGCGACGGGCCTCGCGGTCGAGCACCACCGAGGGCGCCTCTTCTACGATCTTTTGGTGCCGCAAGTTCTGCACGCTGCACTCGCGCTCACCGAGATAAACCATGTTCCCGTGCTCGTCGCCCAACACCTGCACTTCGATGTGCCGCGGCTTCACAACGAACTTCTCGACAAGCATCTCGCCCGAGCCGAACGAGGCCTGCGCCTCCGCCACCGCAGTCTTCCAAAGCCCGGGAAGGTCGGCCGAAGAGTCGACGCGACGGATTCCCCGCCCGCCGCCGCCAGCCACTGCCTTCAGCAGCACGGGATAGCCGATGTCTTCTGCCACGCGTGCGGCCTCCGTCTCGTTCGGAACGCTGCCCACGGACCCCGGCACAACAGGACAATGCGCGTCGATCGCGGCCTTCTTTGCGAGCGCCTTGTCGCCCATTGATCGGATCGCCTCGACCGGAGGGCCGATGAACTTCACGCCCATCGCGCCGAGCGCCTCTGCAAACCGCGCGTTCTCACTGTAGTAGCCGTAGCCAGGGTGCACCGCGTCTGCACCACTGATCTCCGTGGCCATCAACACGTTGGCGAGATTGAGATACGAGTCCGCGTTCGACGCCTCGCCGATACAGATCGCGCTGTCCGCCAAGTGAACGTGCCGCGAGTCCACGTCCGCGCGCGAGTACACAGCCACCGTCTCAATGCCGAGTTCGTGGCAGGCGCGGATCACTCGACAAGCGATCTCGCCGCGGTTGGCGATCAGGATTTTCTTGAACATCAATACTCTTCGTGGCCCAAGTGCGGACACTCGACCTCGCCCGTCGCAGGGTCGTACTTGTACTGCTCCTTGCCGATCGGGCACTTGTCGTAACCCGTTGGCAGCCCGCCCACCTCGGCCAGCGAGCCTGGGTGCGTGTTGTCGACCGGGTCGCTCGCTAGCGAGATCAGCCCGCGGACTTGCTCCAACTGCGTCTTGCACTTGCCGTCTTGCGCCTTGAGCAGAGAGCGGCCGATAAGAGTCTCGCCCTGGCCGTCGGGGCGCTCCTTCTTCTCGCCGCCGAGGAGGCCGAACCCGCCCATCACAAAGAACATCGTCGCGATGACGACGATCAGGATCGACACGGCGACCCCGATCATCGAACTTCCGCCACGCTGGAGCCTTCCCATCGCCTACTTCCTCAAGACCAGGATCCGCTGACCGAACTCGACGGAGTCACCGTCCACAACGCAGACCTCGGCGACCTCGCCGCCCTCCTTCGCCGTCACGTCGTTGGCAAGACCGAGCGCGACCACCTCCCCGATCTTGTCCCCCTCCTTCACAATGTCCCCCACCTTCACCATCGCATCCGAAGCCTTGAAATATCCCACCGCAGGCGACTTCACCGTCTGCTCCACCGCCACGACCGGGCCGTCAGAAACGACCGCGTACTCTCCGTCCGCCTCCGCCTCCTTCTCTACAGCCGCAGAAAGCACCGCGCTGAACCTGTCCTCGCCAAGGCGCACGCGCACCTGGCGGTAACCCCGGGCCTGCGCAGTCAGGATCGCGTGACGAATTTGATCGGAATCGAGTCCCGACATCGGACTCATTGTACCAAGCCCTAAAAAACGGGGTGCGGCTGGAGAGGAGCAGGGCCACACCCCGAACTCGTTCTTGCGGAGCGTCAGCCGTCAACCCCAGCCAACCCTCCACCTGGCTTTCTTACGGTCACCAGTAAGGACGAAAACGCGGGGCGGGGTGGTGGTTAAAAAAAGGGGGAGTCCACAGGGGTTTCCACAATTGGGGTGGATTGAACCTGCGACCCGGCAATTAACGGTGGATTAGTGGGGGATTGGGATGGAACAAGAGAATTGCCGGGAGGAGGTTTCCGACCGGGGAATCGGGGCAGCGAAGATATGAAGGTGTCGAAGGCAGGTTTGGGCGTTGAGTCTGGGCAGGTTCTGGGAGGACCTGGGGCTCAGCAGGCGGCGGCGAGCGAGATCATGGTCGGACTGGCTGAAATCAGGGTGGAGATGGCCCCGGTGAACTTCGCGTTTGTCGGGATCGGATCGTGCGTGGGGTTTGTGGCCCTAGACCCGGTGGCGGACATCGCTGGGGCGGTGCACATCATGCTGCCAAGGTCGATCCATGGGCTGGCGATGGGCCAGCCGGGCAAGTTCGCCGACACCGCGGCGCCAGAACTCGTGCGGATCATGGTCGAATTGGGCGCCAAGAGGGAGCGCATCTGCGCCGCGTACGCGGGCGGGGCGAGCGTGGGAACCGACAAGGAGCAGAGCGCCTACGACATCGGTTCGCGCAACATCGAGGCTTTGAAAGAGGCGATCGCGGGCATGGGTTTGCCGATCGTCGCGACCGACGAGGGCGGCACGACCGGCCGCACCGTGAAACTCGTTTCCGCCACGGGCGAGGTCACCGTCCGCACGATCAAACAGGGAGAGGCTTTGCTGTGCAGCCTCAGGGCCGCATAAGAGGCACCATGTCGAAACCGATCACCATCACGCTCGAGGACATCGTCGCAAGGACGACGGACCTCCCCACGTTTTCTGCCGCCGCGCTGGAAGTGATGCGCGTCGCAGACTCTTCGACGAGCAGGGCGCAGGACATTGCGAAGATCGTCTCGCAGGACCAGTCAATGAGCGTGCGCGTCCTGCGTTTGGCGAACAGCGCGTTCTACGGCATGTCGCGCAACGTCACCAGTTTGCCGGAGGCGGTCGTCGTGCTTGGAATGCGCACGGTGAAGAACCTCGCGATGGTCGCGGCGACGTATCCTTGGATGTCCAAGCCGCTAAAGGGCTACGACCTGGGGCCGCAGCAGATGTGGCACCATGCTTTCGGCACCGCGCTCGCGGCGCAGACCCTAGCGGCGAAGAGCAAGAAGTGCGACGACCAACTTGCGTTCACGACCGGTCTGTTGCACGACGTGGGCAAGGTCGCGCTTTCGATTTGGATCGGAGAGAAGTTGAAGGCGATCGTCTATTACGCCGAGCGGGAGGGCATCCCGTTCGACGAGGCGGAGCGCAAGATTCTGGGCTATGACCACACAGAAGTGGGCGAGCACTTGGGCAAGCGATGGAACCTGCCGGACGAAGTGCTGCTCGGAATCCGATGGCACCACCAACCGGAGGCGTGCCAGCCGTACCATCCGGTCGTCGACTGCGTACACCTGGGCGCGACGATGGCGATGTCGATGGGCCTCGGCCTCGGCGGCGACGGACTGCTGTATAAGTTCTCGGAGGGCTCGTACTTACGTCTTGGGATCAGGCCAGAGGACATGGACTCGGTGACGGCGGACTACGTCGAAGGGTTCAAGAAGTACCAGACGCTGTTCGCCGCGATGGCGGCGTAGTAGTTCGGTTCGGATTCGTCCGGATTTGTCCGGGTTGGTTCGGATACGTGCAGTCGTCATCCTGAGCCTGTCGAAGGATGACCGGCCGTCGTCCCCTTGCACGGCTGTCCGGTGGACGCTGCTTTCAGGGGAAGAGACTTGTGTCGGCGCGTCCTCGGAACAACTGTGGCATACGATTCGAGCTACAGGGGTCACACAGCACGGCCATCCGTCGACCCGGCCGCCTAACGCCGAGAGCCTAAGCGAAGCCATCCACGACATATCTCATCACTCCCACCCGCCTGGTAGCCTATCTTCGTCAGGAAGCGAGTTCTTTATGCACGAGCAAGGAACACGCTCAGTCGAGCGGAGGCACTATGAAGTTCAAGATGCGAGAAGCCGGAGTCATTAACGCTCACAAGTTGATCGAGCGAGCTCGGAGCGCAATGATGCAGCATGTGGAGCAAGACGATCTATGGTCTTTCTACTTGCTCGTGCGCCGTATGGCTCATCAGATCTACCCAATCGATGCGATTTCAATCAGAGTTCATATCCCAGATGCGAGCTCCTATTCAGACGTGTTTCTGTCAGAGAAGGGGCCATTTAGAACCTGGGAAACCGGTCAGACACTGCAGGGTCTACAGCACGATCTCTCAGACGATCCCATCTCCAGCGTCATTCGAGCGAGAAGCGCTGTTGTGGACGTGCCTGTGGCGGAGAGAACTTCGCGAACCTTTTGCTTCGATAAGCGGTGTACGGCGACGCTGTACGTGCCGTCGTGCTCACCCATAAGCGGAGAAGTGCTAGCCGTCATCGGGCTTTTCAGCGATTCACAGGATGAATTTGACTGCTTCTGGGTAGCGCTTTACGAAATGCTTGCATCATGGGTGGGGATCTGCCTTAGCCATAGGGTCGCGAAGAACATCGCAATCGCAGTTGAAAGCCCTGTGCTACCTTCACCGACTGACGTGAGCTCCATTACAACACTGGGGCTGTCGAAGTTAGAGATGGAAATCCTTGTATGGCGCGGCAACGGTGCTACACAGGAGCTTCTCATGAAACAAATGGGGCTGTATAAGAAGAAGTTTTATGGATTTCACGCGAGTGCATTCCAAAAGATTGGCTTGACGACTCGTACTCCGGATGTGTTTGTCCGTAACCGACTCGTGGAGCTCAACCTGCCATGCACAATCGAGGAAGTCAGGATGCACTTCGAGGCCACGGAAGTAACGCTGGAACTGGCAGGAAGTACGGAAGAGTAGGAACGATCGTCTCCATATGTGTTTCAAGAGACTTTTGTCTCTCGAACACGCTCGCGTCGGAGCTCGTTATGGTTATTGGAGGTGCCTCGCTCCGCGGATCGAGGCGCAATTCCGTAGTATGAGACGAACACTGACATACTTGACATTGGTGCTTGCGCTTTGGACTTTTGTCGCAAAGAGTGCAAGTGCGGACTACGTCATCTCCAGGAGCCCACTCTACAGTGGAGTTTTCCTGTACTACGAGCTCATCCCGATCGCGTATAGTTGGCAAGGCTCGGCTCGAGTCGACTTCACGCGCTCCGGGAGCTACGTTACCATCCGTCGCGTAGATCAGACCGTTCTCGTCCACGATGCGAGGAGGTTTGGCAACCCAGTCGGTATCCAAGGCGCGGTCAACATGGATGTGCTAGAGGATGGCTGGCGCTACGTTGGCACGATCTACGTTGCCGCGCCCGGGTCGTACATCATTGGAGTAAACCACCTGATCTTCGGCGGAGTTACGAACCTGTCGTGGACGGTGCGTAACCCGACTTTTCGCGTGAACACGACCGTCGTGGCTACACGCGGATACGGGCTGTACCGGCGCTCTTGGACGTTTCGACCCTGAGCCAATCACGGCGACCACCGCCATAGAGTCGATGGAGGTGGTCGCATCCGATTGTGTGAGCGTCACCAACGTGTGGCACAACTGGGGACTCGCAGGACAACACAACCAGGCCACTCGCTCGCATTAGATTGGACGACTTCATAGGAGAACTGCGCGCTGCATTCGCGAGCATGTTTGACTCGAGCCACTCAGGACTAGCTACTCACTCGGGCCACCGCCCATTCGACGACGGGTGGCCGGGCTGTGTGCGTCGTCTTTGATCGACCTCACCATTCATTGTAACTCCCTGGCGTGTGCCACGGTTGTCCCGAGGACGCGACCAGATAGCGTCCGCTCGATGATCCCTGCGTCCTCTGGGCAGCCGTGACGGATAGTGACGTGCAACATGCCGGTGCAAAGCCAAGAGATGGTTGACGTAG
>CAZGXW010000048.1:0-22650 GCA_964529975.1 uncultured Fimbriimonadaceae bacterium | reverse complement strand
ACGTGCCGATCGGGAAGAACGCGCCGCAGGAGGTCAACGTGATCATCGAGATCCCCCGGGGGAGTTCGAACAAGTACGAGATGGACCCCGAACTCGGCGTCATGCGCCTCGACCGCGTGCTCTATTCCCCGCTCCACTACCCTTGGGACTACGGGTTCGTGCCACAGACCAAGTACCTCGACGGCGATCCTGTGGACGCCCTCGTGCTGATCTCCCATCCCACTTACCCGGGAGTGGTGATCGACGCCAAGCCGATCGGGGTGATGCAGATGGAGGACGACGGCAAGCCAGACGAGAAACTCCTCTGCGTTGCCAGCAAAGACCCGCGGTTCGGCTACCGCCAATCGAGCGAGGAACTCAACCAGCACACGCTGATCGAGATCACCCACTTCTTCGAGGTCTACAAGCAGTTAGAGGCCACCAGCGTCCACATCAAGGGCTGGAAAGGCCGCGATGCGGCCCTCGAGATCATCGAGAAGTTCCGGACCGACCGCTAGCCCGGCTTCAGGGTGCCGCCACCCTTCTTGAACTTCCACCGTCGGAACACTGGCACGAAGAACATCACGCAGCCCGAGACCCCCAGGAAGAACAAGCCTAGAGCCACCGCCGGCAGCACCCACGCGTGCGCCCACGGCGCGAAGAAGTTCATGTCGTGGATGTTCTCCATCAACTGGTCGCGACGCGGGGAGACGTTGAGCACGGCCGCGGTCTTGCCGCACACCTGGACCTCTTTCAAGCCGTCCTCACTTCGGAACTTGTAGACGTTCTGCTTTGAGCGATAGTCCACTCGGTCCAACTTGCGAAACTCCGCAAACCCTTCGCCTCCTGCCTCTCGCGCAGCCGCGAAAGCCACTTCCATCGGAACCACTTCAGCAGCCGATGTGATCTCGGCACCGTCCCTCGTCGCAGGCTGGAGCCATTCCACACGCTTCTTGATCGCCAACAAAAAGCCCGTGAACGCGATCAGGGCTAGGAAGGTGCAGGCGAACAGCCCGATCCACTTGTGCAGGGTGCGGAGAGTCCTGTACATCCTTGCTATTACGCCATTCGGGCGGCTTCGTTCGCCAGACGATAGAGGATGTGAGCGTAGATACGGCTCATGCGGTGCAGATGCTCTATTTTCAGCCGTTCGTCGTTCTCGTGCGCGGGCCCGTCGCCTGCCCAGCCCGTTCCAATACTGACCGTGTTCGGGATCGCCCTCGCGTAAGTGCCCCCGCCCATGACTCCCGGCGCCTTCTTCTCGCCGGTCTCCGCCTCATAGACCTCGCAAACGACCTTGACCAAGGGATGGTCGAGCGGAAAGTACAGGGATGGACTGTCGTCGAACTGCTCCAACCGGAACCCCTCGCCGAACGAGGCCAGTTTCGCCTCGCACCTCTGCCGCATGTCCTCCCCTTTCCAAGTGACCGGATAGCGCACATTGAGCAAGAACCTCACGCTCGAATCGTCCGACGAGACGACCCCAAGGTTGCAACTGAGAGCCCCGCTCACGGCGTCCGCCCCTTCGATTCCGACGCCCTCGCCCTGCGTCATCGGGACCTCGAAGAGCAACTTGTACAACTCCTGCCCTTCGAGCGGCGAGACGCCATAAAGGAACCTTAGAACCCGGATCGCCGCACTGTCGCCCATATAGGGCGTGCTGCCGTGCGCGGCCTTGCCGCGTCCGACGACCGTCAAGACATCCCCCTCCCAATTCGTATCGAGGTTCTTGTCCCAGTTCTCAGCGACCCGCACCTCAACCTCCTTGCGGACCGAGGCGCCGACTCGCACGCGGGCAGTACACGAATCGATCACGATGTTGGGTCTCTGCCCACCCTCGATCGAAAGCAGTTCGAACGCCCCACGCGGCCTCGGCGCGCCGACGTACATGTTTGCGATCCCCTTCTCAGCGTGATAGAGCGGCCAACCACTGTCTGGTGCGACCCCAAGCGTCGGAGCCTCCTCGGTCTCCATGTACCGTTCGACGCACTTGAACCCCGACTCCTCGTTGCACCCGAACACCGACCTGAGACGCACGGGAATCTCCGGCCAGACAGCCTTTAGGGCGCGAGCAGCGTAGAACGCGGCCATGGTCGGACCCTTGTCGTCGACCGCCCCTCTGGCGTACACATATCCGCCATCGACTTCCGCTCCGAACGGCTCATGCTTCCAGCCAGGGCTGACAGGAACGACATCCAGGTGCCCGAGCGTCATCACCATCCCTTTTCCGTTCCCAAACTCGGCGTACCCGACGTATCCTTCGACGTCCTTCGTTTCCATCTCCCATGTCTTTCCCAACCCAAGCATGAAGTCCAAGGCGTCGCGGTTCGCCTGTCCAAACGGGGCGTTGGGGAGGGCAGGTTCTTCCAGGCTGGGGAATCGGAGCAACGCCCGATAGTCTTCGAGGAGGTCGCCCTCATGGGCGCGAAGCCACTCTTGTGCGCGGCTTACAACTGGGTCGGTCATTGCGACCGAGGTTACCTACCGGGATAAACAAGTAAAGCGCGGAGGGTCCGGGCGGCGTTGGACCCTCTCGCGCCTATGTAACGTGTGTTCCATTGAACCTGGGTGTGCTCCCCAGTATCCGTGCGGGAATCAGGACTTTCGCATGTGGATAAACTTGCATTCGTGGATCGCCTCGAAGCGTTGAAGAACAAGGCGATCGACCTTTTTCGGGGTCGGTTTGGAGACGACCCGGCGTTGACGGTAGCCGCCCCAGGGCGCGTCAACCTCATCGGCGAACACACCGACTACAACGACGGTTTCGTGTTTCCGGTAGCCATCGACCGCTGGGTGGTTCTCGCGGTCTCCCAATCGCCGGACGCCTCTAAGGTCTGGTCAGAAGGATACGTCGCTCCGGCGGTGTTCGACGCTGGGGAGGAGTCGCCAACGACGGACTGGGCGAGGTTCCCCTCCGGGTGCGCCTGGATCCTCCGTCGTCACGGGCATGAAGTCTTGAACATCAACGGCGCGGTCGTCAGCGACCTCCCCACAGGAGCAGGTGTCAGCAGCAGCGCGGCGCTTGAACTGGCGTTCCTTACCGCATGGAACAGCCTAGAGGAACTCGGCCACGATCCAGAGACCCTCGCGCTCTTCGGCCAACAGTGCGAGCACGAGTTCGTCGGAGTGAAGTGCGGGATCATGGACCAACTAGCGAGCGCTCTGGGCCGGGTAGGCCACGCCCTCTTGATCGATACAAAGACGCTCGAGGTGTCACCAACCCCGATTGCTCCAGGGCTCCAAATCGTGCTTTGCGACACGAACCACCCGAGGTCGCTCGGCGTTACGGCTTATAACGAGCGCAGGCGCGAGTGCGAAGAGGCCGCTCGGGACCTCGGCGTCTCCTGCCTGCGCGATGCCACGCTCGGCGACCTGGATGGAACATATCCAGACGGTGGCGGAGTCAAAGGAAGACGAGCGAGGCACGTGATCACGGAGAACGAGCGATGCGTGCACTTCGCCAAGGCCCTGGCCGCAGACGACCGGTCTGCTATGGGCGCCTTGATGCGGGCCAGCCACGAGAGCCTTCGCGACGACTACGAGGTCAGTTGCCAAGAACTCGACTGGATGGCCGAGTCGGCCTGGAAATCCGCGGGCTGCGTCGGTGCGCGGATGACTGGGGCCGGGTTTGGCGGGGCGTGTGTCGCCCTTGTCGAATCCGACCGGCTCGACGCGTTCGTGAGGGATGCCGGGAAAGGATACGTGGAACGTTCAAACGGGCTGGAACCTACGTTTCTAGCCTGCCGAGCGGTCGACGGCGCAGGGACCATATAGGTTCAAAACCTAGAGCCTTGCGCCAGGTTCACGGCCATTTTTTTGAGTCCACCTCAAATCCATCTCTACCTGTGGAAAGAGTCAGCCAAGCGGCAAGAAAGTCTTGAGAGCGAGGGATGGGTTATATGGCAATGCCTGGTACTGGAAGAACTAACGAATCGTCACGCGGTGTGCGTCTCACACCCACGGAAGTGAAGGTCCTGAGTTTGATCGCTCAGGGTCACAGCAGCAAGGAAGCTGCGGACCGACTGGTGGTCTCGAAGCGAACCGTTGATTTCCATCTTGCGAACATCTACGACAAGCTTCAGGTCAACAACCGTGTCCAAGCGCTGAGGGCAGCGACTCGACTGGGTCTCATCCCCTTCGAGCCCTTCTTCGGCCACACGCAAGGCGAAGCGTAAGACGTCTTCTCATCGAATCTCAGGGCGGCACAGGGGTCACGTCGGAAACGGCGTGGCCTCTGACTTTTGTTTAAGGGGACAATGTCTCTGTGGCCGATTGGCACGCGATCGCCAAGGCAGCGTGGGGGTGGCTTTACCCGGACCGCTGCGAACTATGCCTCAGAATCGGCCGCCCCGCACTTTGTGGCGACTGCCGCTCTGAGCTCGTGCCGATGGTCGACCCGGTCCAGCGCAACCAGCCAGGAAACGCGATCGACCTCGTCGCGAGCGTATATCCGTTCGATGGGCGCGCCGCTCAGGCAGTCAAGCGCCTGAAGTACAGCCGTGCGACGGGCCTTGCCGAGCCCATGGCAATGCTCCTCAAAGTCCATCGGGGCCTGCTCGAGATACCGGAGGTCGATCTCGTCATTCCCGTCCCCATCCATTGGAAGCGACGTAGTTCGCGAGGGTTCAACCAGTCCGAGATGCTCTGCGAGGCGTTCTCGGAGTTCGACGTCGACCCTTACGCTCTGAGGCGCATTCGGGCGACAAGGCCCCAGGTCGGGCTCACGAGGACGGAAAGGCTCAACAACCTCAAGGGTGCGTTTAGGGCAGATCCGTCCGTGCATGGCAAGTCCGTGCTCTTGGTCGACGACGTCATGACCACCGGAGGCACGGCTACGGCTTGCGCCGAGGCGCTACGGTCGGCAGGCGCCACCTATGTTGCCGTTCTCACTTTCTGCGGTGAACGAGACCACTACACGTCCGGCACGATGAGGCCATAGTGGCCGTCGTCGCGCTTGTAGAGGACCTCGATCTCGCTCGACTCCGCGTTCTTGAACACGAAGAACGGGTGACCCAGCATCTCCATTTGGAGCCCGGCCTCTTCCACAGACATTGGTTTGAGAAGGAGGTTCTTGCGCTCCTTGATCTGCGGTTCCTCGTGGTCGTGAGGCGACTCGTCGGCAAGGCCGTTCGGGACCATGTTGCCCTTGTGCCTGTGCGACTTGATGAGTCTCGACTTGAGACGCCTGAGCCTGTTCTCCATCTTTTCCGCGACCTTGTCGATCGCGGCCTGGACGCTCCCGTCCCTTTCCTCCCCCCTCAAGGTGAGGCCGTCGGCGAACACCGTGACCTCGATCCTGTGGTCGAGTTTGCCCTCGCGGTGCACCATCTCGACCTTCTGCGCTGAGTGGAAGTAGCGATCTAACTTGCCCAGTTTCTTGGCAGCGTAGTCGCGGTCTTTCTTAGTGAGGTTTCCCTCTGCGTTTCGAACCAGTAGCTCCATAGTCCGACCCTCAAACTCGTCGTTTGATGGTCGCCACCGCGAAGGCAGCGACACCCTCGCCCCTTCCGATCGAGCCGAGACCTTCGTTGGTCGTCGCCTTGATGCTGACACGGTCTGGACTGATCCCCGCCAGCCGTGCGATGACCTTGCGGATCTCGTCGCGCCTCCCGGAGAGGCGCGGCCTCTCTGCGATAACGCTTACATCTATATTTACGACATCCCAGCCTAGGGATGCCAGTATTCGAACACTTTCTTTCAAAAAGGTCGCCGAGGGCTCGTCTTTCCACCGCATGTCGGTGTTTGGAAAGTGGTCGCCGATGTCGCCTAGGCTCGCGGCGCCCATCAGGGCGTCGACCACGGCATGGAGCAAGGCGTCTGCGTCGGAGTGACCTTCCAGTCCCGGCGGCTCAAACTCGACGCCGCCAAGCCACAACGGTCTCGTGGGATCGGTCGAGAACCTATGGATGTCATATCCGTGGCCGGTCCGAGTCTCGGTCATCGCTGCTGCCAAGTCTGACTGAGTCGTGACCTTCCTGTTATGCGGGTCGCCCGGGACAGCAAAGGGCGTGACACCGACGACTTCAAGAAGGGCCATGTCGTCGGTGGCCTCACGGCCGGCGGCGAACGCCTTCTCCCAAAGGTCGATCTTGGCGCCCTGTGGGGTCTGTACAGCGACCAGACTCGACCTGTCCAAGGTCACATATGACTCGTCGACGCGTTGCTTGACCGTGTCGACAACGGCCAAAGCGGGAAACGCAGCCCCATGGGTGCGCACGCCTGCAACGACGGATTCGACCAGGCTCGAGCTGAGATAGGGCCGAGCCGCATCATGGAAGAGCACGATCTCGGTTTGTCCACCGAGGCAACTCCGGAGCCCGTTAGCTGCGCTCTGGGTCCGTGTCGCTCCGCCGGGCACGAGAGCGAGAGCTTCTGGGGCCATCGCGCGAAACTCATCGATACGCTCAGGCGGACAAACGACGACCACGCCATCGATCGATGGTGAGCCCAGCAAAGTGCGGTAGGCCCTAGTCCATAGCGGCTGGCCTTCGAAGGGGATCCACAGTTTGTCCTCGCCAAAGCGCTCGGACTTGCCCGCCGCCAAAAGGACGGCGACCGTCTTCATCTTCCGTTCGGGCCCTTGTTGCCCTGCATCGGCACCGCGCTGTCTACGAAGATCATCTTTCCGCGCTCAGTCTGGATGACCTGGGTGACGATCGCGTCGACGGTCTCTCCGATGAAGTGCTTGCCGCTGTCCACGACGACCATCGTGCCGTCATCGAGGTATCCGATACCCTGTCCAGGCTGGCTGCCCTCGCGGATGACGGGCACGCACAGATGCTCGCCTGGAAGGACGTTCGGCCTCAGCGACAAGGCGAGGTCGTTGATGTTGAGAACCTTCACCTTTTGCAGACCCGCCACCCGATTGAGGTTGAAGTCGTTGCTGATGATGTCACCGCCCAAGGCTTTCGCCAGTTGGACGAGCCTGTCGTCAACCTCGCCGGTTTGAGAGACTTTTTCGTCCTCTGTCCCGACGTCGAGGTTGTAGTCCGCTTGGAGCAGCCTCAGGACCTCTAGCCCGCGGCGTCCGCGCTGCCTTCGGAGGGCGTCCGGGCTGTCAGCGATGTACTGTAGTTCGTCGATCACGAACTTGGGCACGTAGATCTGGCCTTCGACGAACCCCGTCCGTGCGACGTCCAAGATTCGACCGTCGATGATGACGTTCGTGTCGAGAAGCTTCTTGCCCGTGCGCTTCGCCGCGCGTTGAGACCGAGTCCAAGGCAGGACCTCTTCCATCGAGCGCAACGCCAGGATCGACACGGCGCTGAAGCCAAGGACGAGCCCGAACGTGAGCAGCGGGGCGACGGCGCTTCCCGATCCCTGGAACACTAGGAAGAACGGTGTCGACGCCACGATTCCTGCGAAGATGCCAATGAAGAGGGAGACTTTGTCACCCAGTTCCAGTCTGTCCCACTTAGCGACACACTTCTGCCAAGTCGTGACAAGGATGTTGCCGATCGCGCCGCCCATGATCGCGCCCAGTAGCGCCATGGCTGCGAGGATCGCTGGATTGGAGGAGTCAGGATAGTCCTCGCGTTGCGGCATGATCGGACCGACGACGTCCTTCTTCGCACCCTTCGAAGAACCCTCGCCGATCTTCTCGGGAAGATTGTTGTTCGTCGGCGGGTTGACTTGTCCCGCGGGCGCCCCGGTCGTCTCTCCCGTTGACTGGCCCGAACCTTGGCCGCCGGTCGTTTCGGTCTTGCCTTGCTCGCCTCCCGTGTTCCCCGTGTTCGAGTTGACAGGTGGGACAGAAGGGCGCGTCGTCTTTATGCTCGTCGGCGGAGAGTCTGCAGGCATGTTCGCCCTCGCGACTGTCAGAAAGACGTAGTCGAGCAGCGCGGGCATGTACGCCGCAGAGATCCAAGCGCCCGCGATGGCGAACAGAATGACGACTACAGAACGGGCATTGACAAGGCTAATGGCTCCGACTCCTCGACCAAGACTCCTCACACTTCGACCCTTGCATCACTAGGATGGACGGGTCAGACACATCTATTGTGCACTCGAATCTGTACGAAGTGGTGGGTTCAGGCAGGTTCACGGCCCGTTCGGCCCATGAGGGTCGAACACCCCACGCAAATCCCTGCAACGGGAACATCATCCTGCCCTCGACACGTCTGACAGCACGAGCGGCCGTTCGGCCTTGGCCCTGCGAACGGCTCGTGCTTACTCACTTATGAGTGCCAATCTGCCTAGAATGTTCCCCGACTCAGCGCTTGCAGCCGTACCTACCAGGTTGACAACCAGGGGGCCGCGTCGGTAAAAACGCGGGTCGCAGGACAACGGATGCCCAAGACACTCGTAATCGTCGAATCTCCCGCCAAGGCGCAGACCATCAAGCGCTTCCTGGGAAAGGGGTACGACGTCAAGGCAAGTTTCGGCCACGTCCGTGACCTTCCAGAGGGTGGTGACGAGGTTCCGGCGGCGATCAAGAAGCACAAGTGGTCGAACCTTGGCGTAAACGTCGAGAGCGAGTTTGAGCCTGTCTACGTAGTTCCCAAGTCGAAAAAGAAGTATGTGGACGACCTGAAGAAATCCGCCAAGGACGCGGACACGATCCTACTCGCGACCGACGAAGACCGCGAGGGAGAGAGCATCTCTTGGCACGTGCTGCAAGTGATCAAGCCCGGCAAGGGCGTTGAGATCAAGCGCATTGTGTTTCACGAGATCACTCCCGAGGCCATCGAGGAGGCAATCAAAAACCCGCGCACCGTCGACGAGTCGCTGGTCCGCGCACAAGAGACGCGCAGGATTCTCGACAGACTCTATGGGTATACGCTTTCGCCGTTGCTTTGGAAGCGCGTCGCTCCAAAACTCTCGGCAGGCAGAGTCCAGAGCGTCGCCACTCGTCTGGTCGTGATGAGGGAGCGCGAAAGGCGTGACTTTGTCACCGCAGCGTATTCGAGCCTGACCGCGACGCTCTCCGCCCAAGGCACGGACTTCGAGGCCAGGATCAAGGCTGTCGGCGGCAAGGACGTCGCAGACGGCCAAAGTTTCGACCAACAAGGCAAGTTGGTCAAAGACCACCTTTGGCTCAAAAGCGAGGATGCCTCGACGCTTCGGGAGGTGCTGGCTGTCGCGCGACCTTGGCAGGTCACGGAGATCGAGAAGAAGCCGGGCCGAGAGTATCCGCCACCGCCGTTCATGACCTCGACGCTGCAGCAGGAGGCGAACCGGAAACTCGGATTCACGGCCCGCAGGACGATGCAGATCGCCCAACAGTTGTACGAAGGCGTGGATATCGGGCACGGCGAACGCCAGGGCTTGATCACATACATGCGAACAGACAGCCTTTCGCTGGCAGACCGCGCGGTGAACGAGGCGCGGGACGTCATCGGGGACCTCTACGGCAAGGACTATCTTCCAGCGAAGCCGAACACCTATAGATCGAAGTCGAAGAACGCGCAGGAGGCGCACGAAGCGATCAGGCCGACCCACATAGATCGCAAACCTGCCGACATCAAGGGCTCTCTCACGGACGAGCAGTTCAAACTCTACGAACTCATCTGGAAGAGGACGGTGGCCTGCCAGATGAAGCCCGCCGAAGTCGAACGGACCCGAGTGGAAGTTACTGTCGAACACGCGAGCAGGCCATATGTCTTTGGGGCGAGCGGAAAAGCAATCCTCTTCCCAGGCTTTCTGCGCGCCTACGTCGAGGGCGCCGACGACCCTGACGCAGAACTCGGCGATCGTGAGACGATCCTACCGGCCATGGCCCAAGGTCAGAACCTCGACTTGAAAGGCCTGGAGGCGACCGACCACTCGACCAAGCCGCCAGCCCGATTCACAGAGGCGACGCTCGTCAAGCAACTTGAAGCGGAAGGCGTTGGCAGACCGAGCACGTACGCTACGATTATTGGCACGATCGAAGACCGAGGCTACGTCTTCAAGCGCGGCAAGGAACTCGTTCCCACGTTCACGGCTTTCGCGGTCACAGAACTTCTCGAGAACCACTTTGACGAGTTGGTCGACCCGGGATACACCGCGAGCATGGAAGAGGACCTCGACGACATCGCCAACGGAACGAAGGACCACGTCGCCTACTTGCGCGAGTTCTACACAGGCACCGAACAACACCCCGGTTTGGAACCCCAGGTCTCTCAACGCGGCAAGGACATCCCTTATCCGCAGATCCCGCTTGGCGAAGGCGTCGTAGTGAGGATCGGCCGTAACGGCCCGTTTATCCAGCGAGGAGAGGGTGGTCCGGGAAACACGGCTAGCGTTCCCGACGACTTGCCGCCGGCCGACCTGAGCCTTGAAAAGGCCATCGAACTCCTCGAAGCGAGAAAGCCGGGTGGAAACGCCGTTGGCATCGATCCATCGACAGGAAGGACCGTCGTCCACAAGGGAGGGCGCTTTGGCGACTACCTGGAAGTCGAACAGACCGAAGAGGAGAAGGCAAGCGGCGACAAACCCAAGCGCGTGACGCTCCCGCCGAACCTGCTTCCCTCACAAATCGACGAAGCAGTGCTAGCCCAATTGCTCTCGTATCCTCGGACCGTTGGAAACCACCCCGAGTCCGGGGAGCCGATCGTCGTCGCATTAGGGCGCTACGGTGCGTACTTGACTTGCGCTGAGAAGAAGGCCAATGTCGGCGATTGGCGGCTTGGTGCCTCAATGACGCTGGACGAGGCTGTCACCGCGCTCGCCGCGCCTCCGCGGGCCAGGCGGGGACCAGAGCCAATCAAGTCTTTCGGCAAGGTCGAAGGGCTCGAGGGCGAGGTCAGGCTCATGTCGGGCCGATACGGCCCGTATGTGACCGATGGAACGACGAACGCAACGCTTCCCAAGGGTGCCGACCCAGAGACGCTTACTGTCGATCAAGCCGTCGAATTGATCAAGGCAAGGGCTGCGCTTGGTCCAGCGAAGAAAAAACGGCGGTTCGTTCGCAAGAAGAAGTGACCTGTAGGGCACAATTTCCGCGTGCCCGACGTATTGACCGTCTCTGCGCTTATCTTCGTCGCGGCGCTGCTCTATTCCTCAGTCGGACACGCTGGCGCGTCGGGATACCTCGCCGTCATGGCGCTCCTCAGTTTTGCGCCAGAGGCTATGAAGCCTACAGCGCTCGTGCTGAACGTGATCGTTGCCACGATCGGTACCGTCCAGTTCGTCCGAGCCGGCCACTTTTCATGGACGTTCTTCTGGCCGTTCGCCCTCGGATCGATTCCCTTTGCGTACCTAGGCGGCTGGTTAAAAGTGGACGACACGATCTACAAGCAGATCGTTGGAGCGATCCTGTTGCTCTCTGCGGTTCGGATGGTCGTCACCCTAAAGGTCCCCGAGCAGACTCTTGAGAAGCCCGTCCATCCGGCTTTGCGGGCAGCCTGCGGGTCAGGGATCGGGTTCTTGGCCGGGCTGACGGGGACAGGCGGAGGCATCTTCTTGAGCCCGATCTTGCTCCTTTCGAAGTGGGCAGACGTCAAGCGGACGGCCGCAACGTCGGTCGTGTTCATCCTTGTGAACTCTCTTGCCGGGATCGCAGGAAACGTCTCGCAGGTACGAAGCCTGCCTGACGGATTGGTCTACCTGGTCGTTGCCGCCGCCTTGGGTGGCCTGATCGGGTCTGAGCTTGGCAGCAAGCGCCTCCAGAACAAGGCGATAAAAGTTGTCCTTGCGGCAGTCTTGGTTATCGCGGGCGTGAAGCTGCTCTTGACCTAGAGATGCGGCCCGGGCTGACTTCCCGGGCCGCAATAGACTGCCTAGGGTGCGTCGATCAGCGGGAGCGCAGTGGCCGGTCCATTGAATTGGCCGACGCCTGCGCCGTTCGATCCAAACGCCTGCCAGCCAAACCCGTTCATGCCATTGACCTTGACGACGCGGTGGTTGTCGGTGTCGCTCACATAGATCAGGTTCGACGCGTCGAGTTGCACCTTCATGGGGTTTTGGAACTGGTTCACGCCGGACCCTGCTGTGCCGAACGAAGTCCAGCCGATTCCGCTGATGTCGTTCATTCTAATGATCCTGTCGTTGCCCGTATCGGCGACATAGAGCCGGTCGAGCGAGTCCGTGGCCACGCCCTGAGGGCTGAAGAAGTTGCCAACTCCTGCTCCGATCGTGCCGATCGTGTCCCAGTTCGCGCCGAGCATGTCGGTGAAGATCGCGATACGGTCGTTGGCGCTGTCCGCAACAATGATCCGGTTCGCGCTGTCGACGTGGACGTCCTCTGGGTTTTGAAACTGGTCGACGCCGCTTCCGGCCGTTCCGTAGGTCAGCCAGCCTGCGCCCGCCATGTCCGAGATCCTCACGATGCGGTCGTTCAAGGTGTCAGCGATGTAGATTCTATCAAGCGAGTCGATCGCGATGCCGATCGGCGTATCGAACTGGCCCACGCCGTTACCGCTCGTTCCGAACGCGACGAAGCCGGCGCCCGTCAGGTCGTCGACCCGGATGATGCGGTCGTTCGTTGCGTCTGTGAAATAGTAGCGGCCCAGGCTGTCGCGGACGACGTCCTGTGGAGAATTGAACTGGTTGTTTCCCGTCCCGGAACTGCCGTACGTGAACCATCCGATGCCGGACATGTTCGAGATGAAGGCGATCCGGTCGTTGCCGCCGTCGACGATGACGACCCCGAAGATCGGGAACAGGCTCCCTCCTCCGCCACACGAGGCGCCAAGAAAGGCGGCCAGTACGAAAAGCGCATAAACCAGTTTGCGGGCCATACCAGTATTCTGACCGGGAATCGCCTTTGGAAGTTCGCTGAACTCGACCAAGACAGTCCAACGACCGTCCTGAGTAGAATCGGCCCGTGCAGTACGGGTTTGTCATCAACCAGGAGACCTGTATTGGATGCCACGCCTGCACCGTCGCCTGCAAGTCCGAAAACGATGTGCCAGTAGGCGGGTTCAGAACGAACGTCAAGTACGTCGAGTCGGGAAAGTTCCCGACTGTCCGGCGTAGTTTCCTCGTCCAGAGATGCAACCACTGCACCAACGCCCCGTGCGTCACGATCTGCCCCGTCAACGCGCTGACCAAGCGTCCTGACGGGATCGTGGACGTGGACCGCGACGCATGTATCGGGTGCCGAGCCTGTATGCAGGCCTGCCCTTACGACGCGCTGTATCTGAACGAGGACATCGGTGCGGTTGAGAAGTGCCACTTTTGCGCGCACCGGATTGAGAAAGGGCTCGAGCCTGCGTGTGTGACAGTCTGTCCGGTCGGTGCGATCATTCCTGGAGACTTTCACGATCCGGCTTCCGAAGTATCGCTTCTCAAGAGGACACGCGATCTTTCAGCACGCAGAACTGAGCAGAAGACAGGGCCAAACGTGCATTACATTGGAGCGAGCGAGGTTGCGCTCAAGCCAGGAAGCGCGGAAAGGCCCGTCCAACACCTCTGGAGCAATCGACGAGGCACCAAGCCTGAGCCTTGGCCGAGCGACGTCGTTCCTGCGGTCGACGCGAGAGAGGTGCTGAACTCGGAGGCAACCATAGAATGGGGTTGGCCGGTCGCGCTGTACTTACTGACCAAAGGGATCGCCGCGGGTGCGGCGATGATCGCTCCGTTCTTCGCCACCTTTCGCGCGGACGTAGCCTGGTGGCTTCCGGAGTCGATTGCACTGTTCTTTACTTTAGTCACGGTGTTCCTGTTGATCGAAGACCTCAAGAAGCCGATGCACTTCTACAAGCTGTTCACACGACCCAATTGGGACAGTTGGCTCGTCAAAGGCGGGATCGTGCTGACCGTGTTCTCTCTCTTATCAGTTGCGATACTGCTGTGTGGCTTCCTCGGACCGAGGGACAACCCGTATAGTCTGGGTACGGCTTACCATGGGGGCACTTTCGGCCCAGGCTCTTATGTCGAGATGCTTCGATGGTTGAACGCATTGGTTGGCGTGTTCGTCGCTGGCTACACGGCGTTCTTGTTCAAACAGTGCAAGGGCCGCGACCTATGGGAGGCACCTGGACTCTTCTGGCACTTGATCGTGCAAAGTGTGACGGCCGGGGCTGCGTTCTTCCTTTTGACCGGGACAGCCAATGCCGTCGCGGTAACCGCATTCTTGGTCGGTGCGGCCTGCCTGCTCGTGCTCCACTTCATCGCTCGCGCTAGGGTTCCGGCGACAGACAATGAACGCCAGGCACGCGGCTTTCTCCACTCTGCAAGAGTCGGCGCACTAGGATTGGAGTCGACGTTCAAGTCAGTCTTACTCTTGAGCGCGATCCTTGTTGCGCTCACTGTTACCTTCCCTCCACTCGAGTTTCCAACGGCTGCGACAATCGCCGTTCACTCAGTCTGTGCATTTACCTTGCTCTTGCTCCTGTTCTTGTACGAGCGCGCTTTTGTCCGTGCAGGCCAGCTCCCGCCCCTTTCATAAGCCATGCGATCGCACGACCCTGAACCCATGACGACGACTCCGCTCGAATCCTTCCCACCAGAAGTCCAGTGGGACGACTGGTCGGAGTTCGACCCGGCAGCGTGGCCGAAGAAGGTCGAACGAAAGTACCGCATCGTCCCCACGATCTGCTTCAACTGCGAGGCTGCATGCGGCCTCATGGCTTACGTCGACAAGGACACCAACGCAATTCGCAAGCTCGAGGGCAACCCTTACCACCCCGGTTCGCGCGGCAAGAACTGCGCGAAGGGGCCGGCCACGATCAACCAGATCGAAGACCCGAATCGTATCCTCTATCCCCTCAAGCGTGTCGGCCCCCGCGGACAAGGAAAGTGGGAGAGAACGTCTTGGGACGAAGTGCTCGACACCTTCGCCGCAAAGATCCGCCAGGCGATCATCGATGACCGACGCACCGAGGTCATGTACCACGTGGGCCGCCCAGGCGAGGACGGCTACGTCACCCGCGTGCTCCAAACATGGGGCGTGGACGCGCACAATTCGCATACGAACGTTTGCTCTTCCAGCGCGCGCGTCGGCTACGCGCTTTGGGCAGGAGCAGACCGGCCTTCGCCAGACCACGCGAACGCGAAGTTCATTCTGCTGCTCACCTCGCACTTGGAGACCGGGCACTACTTCAACCCGCACGCCCAGAGAATCATCGAGGGCAAGACGTCGGGTGCGAAGATTTGTGTGATCGACGTGCGGCACTCGAACACGGCGTCGAAGGCCGATTGGTGGCTCGCCCCCTGGCCCGGTACAGAGGCCATGCTCTTGCTCGCGATTGCTCTACTCATCCTCGAAGAAGGCACTTACAACCGCGAGTTCCTAGAAGAGTGGGTGAACTGGCAAGACGCACTCGCACACTTGAACGCAAAGAGCGGCAAGCACGGCGAGTCGTTCGACGACTTTATCGCACGACTCAAGGAGCACTACGCCTTTGCGACTCCGGAAGCAGCGGCGAGAGAGTCCGGAGTCGATGAAGAGGCGATCCGCGAGATCGCGCGAGAGATCGGTAAGGCCGGCTCCGCGCTGGCCACACATGTCTGGCGCAATGCATCTGCAGGAAACCTCGGGGGTTGGCAAGTCTCGCGATGCTTGGAGTTTCTCGTCGTCCTGATGGGCGCCGTCGGCGCGGAAGGTGGCACGAACCTCAACTCGGACAACAAGTTCGTCCCGCCGCCGTTCCTCAAGCCGCCTCCGCAGAATGTCTGGAGCGAACTGCTCTACCCGCTGGAGTACCCGCTCGCTTACCACGAACTCTCCTATCTGCTTCCGCACTTTCTCACGGAAGGAAGAGGCAAGGTGGCCGCATACTTCACTCGCGTCTATAACCCGGTTTGGACGAACCCGGACGGGATCATGTGGGAGCGCGTGCTGACCGACGAGTCAAAGATCGAACTTCACGCGGCCCTGACGCCGGTCTGGAGCGAGACGGCGCAATACGCCGACTACGTCCTGCCGATGGGTAACGGCGCCGAGCGCTACGACCTCATGAGCCAAGAGACGCACGCAGCAAAGTGGGTCGGATTCCGACAGCCCGTGCAGCGCGTCGCACGCGAACGCAACGGGGAGAGTTTTGAGTTCACCTACGAGGCCAATCCCGGCGAGGTCTGGGAAGAGACGGAGTTCTGGATCGAACTCTCATGGCGCATCGACCCTGACGGTGCGCTCGGCGTCCGCAAGTATTACGAATCGCCGTATCGACCAGGCGAGAAGATCAAGATCCAAGAGTACTACCGATGGATCTTTGAGAACTCGATACCTGGGCTTCCCGAAGCGGCCGCCATAAAAGGGCTTTCGCCGTACGAGTACATGAGCCGATATGGCGCATTCCTCGTCAAAGACGAGGCGTACGGGACGTACAACGAGTCAGGCTTCAAGACGCCTTCCAAGAAACTTGAACTGTTCAGCCAAACGATGGAGGACTGGGGATGGAGCGACCAGACGCTCCCGGCGTACATTCCGAGCCACGTGCATCGCGGGGAGATGAGACCTGGCGAATTCGAGTTCGTGCTCGTACCGACGTTCCGCCTCCCGACGCTCGTCCACACGCGGTCTGCGAACTCCAAGTGGCTCTACGAACTCAGCAACGCGAACCCAGTGTGGATCCACCCAAGCGACGCCGAACGGATTGGAGTCGAGACGGGCGAACTTGTCCGCGTTGCGACGCGAATCGGCCACTACGTCAACCGGGCGTGGGTCACTGAATCGATGAGGCCCGGCGTCGTCGCGTGTTCGCACCACCTGGGCCGGTGGCGGCTGCACGACGAAGGCACCGACCGGATGGCTGGAGTCAAAGTGGTTCGCGAGGAGACCCAACCCGGCGTCGTTCGATTCCGGCGGACCGAGGACATCACGCCTTACGAGAGCGTGGACCCGGACACCCGGCGCATTTGGTGGACAGACGGAGGCGTACACCAAAACCTGACGTTCCCCGTCCAACCCGATCCGGTCTCGGGCCAACACTGCTGGCACCAACGCGTCGTCGTCTCGAAGGGCGGACCGGAAGACAAGTACGGCGACGTCGTGGTCGACACGAACAAATCGATGGACGTCTACCGCGAATGGCTCGCGCTTACCGTTCCGGCTCCCGGCCCTGGCGGGTTGCGTCGGCCGCTTTGGCTTGATCGCGCCGTGCGCCCCTCGGACGACGCGTACAAAGTCTAAGACACGGACACGAGAGCGTGCTCGGGCCGCTTCGCTTTCACGCGGTCCAGCATCACTGCATTTTCGCGCTTCTTGAGCCCTGGGTCGCTCTCCAGAATGCGGATCGCGGCCTCTCGCGCCTTCTCAAGCATCGCACCGTCGCTCACGAGGTTCGCGAACACGAAGTCCATCGAGTCGCCGTGCTGCTCCGTGCCAGTCAGGTTCCCTGCGCCCCGGATGTCGAGGTCCTCTTCTGCAATTCGGAAGCCGTCGGTCGTTTCAACCAGCACCTCCATCCTTCTGCGTGTGTCAGCACTTGTGGCCTTGGCAATGAGGATGCAGAAGCTCTGCCACCCGCCTCGGCCCACGCGACCCCGTAACTGATGGAGCTGGGCCAGCCCAAAGCGGTCGGCGTCTTCGATCACCATCACGCTGGCGTTGGGGACGTCGACGCCGACCTCGATCACGACCGTCGCGACGAGCACATCGAGGTCTCCCCGTCGGAACGCCTCCATCGTCTCTTCCTTTTCCGAGGACTTCAACTGGCCGTGAAGGAGGCCGACGCGCTTGTCCGCGAACACGCCTGGCACTTTGCTGTCCTTGCTCGTCAGGCGGAAGAACAGGTCCTCCGCGGCCTGGACTTCCATCTTGCTGCTCTCAGAAATGAGGGGACACACGAAGTACGCTTGGCGACCCTCGTCGATGAGTTTGCGGACGTTGCGATAGGTCGAGTCGCGCTCGTCCGGCCTCTTCCAGTGCGTCTTGATCGGCTTGCGTCCTGGCGGCATCTCGTCGATCACGCTCAGGTCGAGATCGCCATAGAGCGTCATCGTGAGCGTCCGAGGGATCGGCGTCGCCGTCATGACGAGCACGTCCGGGTGCCCGTAGCCCTTGGCCCGGAGAGCGGCGCGCTGCATCACACCAAACCTATGCTGCTCGTCGATGATCGCAAGGCCCAACTTCGCGAAGTCCACGCCCTCCTGGATTAGCGCGTGCGTGCCGATGCAGATCTGCGCTTGTCCGTGCCGCGCTGCATCGACTGCCTTCTTCTTCTGGGCGGCGGTCTGCTTGCCGACGAGCAAACGCGTGTCGATCCCCAAGGGGTCGAACATCCGATGAATGTTGATGTAATGCTGTTCGGCAAGAATCTCGGTCGGCGCCATCAGCGCGGCCTGGTACCCGCACCTCACGCAGGCAAGCATCGCAGCCGCTGCCACCGCGGTCTTTCCGCTGCCCACGTCGCCTTGCAACAGCCGGTTCATCGGCGACGGCCGTTCCATGTCGGCATAGATTTCTTTGATTACGCGCTTCTGTGCGGCCGTTAGTTCGAACGGGAACATCTCCTTGAGTTCTTCGCTCAAAGGTTTGTTCGGCCCCTCCGCAAAGATCGAGTTGCCGGCCACGCCGCCGCCCTTGCCCACTTTTGAAACGGGGAACGCGATGCCGACCTCCTGCTGCACGTCGCGCTTTCGCATCTGGAGCATTAGTTGCAGGTACAGGAACTCCTCGAACACCATGCGCTGTCTTGCCCGGTCGCGCGACTCCGTGTCCTTTGGAGAATGGATCTGGGTCAAGCACCATCCGAGGTTCGGTAGCGAGTTCGCCTTCAGAACTTGCTCCGGCAGCGGATCGACGACGTCCTTTGCGAAGTATTCGACCGCCGAGCGCGCCGCCTTGCGAACCACCCACTGGGGGACGCCCTCTTTGAGCGCATATACGGGCACGATCCTCGCGAAGTCGTCGCTGTCTTCGTCCTCGTCGATCGCTTCCCATTCAGGCGAGTGCAGTTCCATCGCCCGGTCGCCCTCCTTGACCGACCCAAACGCGATGACGTCCCCCTTCACCTTGTGCAACTGCTTCGCGACCCAGGGCTGGTTGAACCACACGAGCGCGATCCGACCCGTGTCGTCCTCGATCCACGCCCGCAACAGCACCCTTCCGCCCCGCAAGGGCTTGGTGTTGAAGTCCACCAACCGGCCGCGCACGCTGGCCCATTGGCCGGGTCGAAGGAAGGAGATCGGCGGGATCTCCCGCCTGTCCTCGTAGCGCCGAGGCACTGTGTAGAGCATGTCTCGAACCGTCTTGATCCCCAGCTTGTGCAGCCCCATCGCGTGCTTTGGTCCGACCCCCTTAAGGAACTGGACGTCGGTGTCCAACCCCCTTCCCTTCGTCGCCGTGCGCTCGTCTGCCATCGCCCTGGTGCTTAAATCAAAGTATGTCCGATGCCGACGAGCGAGACGACCTTCCCGAACCGCCCTCGCACGAGGACATCGACGCCCGCCTCCAAGACGCTAAGAGGCGCATCGAGCAGGCGCGAAACAAGCCCAAACCGCCGACCAAAGGCAACATGGATCTCGACCCGGAGACCTCTCGTGGCACGGGCCTCGGCCTCGCGGCCGCGTACGCCATCATCGGGCTACCCCTCGCAGGAGCGCTCGGAGGCTACTTCCTTGACCAGCAGTTGGGCACCAAGAACGTCGCGGCCTTGATCGGTGTCCTGCTCGGTGGCATCCTTGGCGTCGGCCATGCCATGCGCCTAGCAAGCAGGCAGAAGTGACCGCTCTCCGCGTTTTCCACATCGCTGCTCCCGCCGCGTCGCTCGCCTTGATCGCCCTGGCAGGTGCGATCCACGGAGAAAAGACCGCCCTGGCCACTCTCATCGGCCTGGTCGGAACAGCCGCCTACCTCTACGCCACGTGGTTGGTCGTCAAACTCGCGGGCCAGGCCGTTTCCAAGAAGGCTCCGAGCCCCCTCCAGACGACGATCGCCTTCACCGCGCTCGTCCTAAAACTCCCACTGATCTACCTCGGATGGCTCGCAGCAAAGGGCCTGGGGCCGTTCGGCCCGACCTGGTTCCTGCTCGGACTCGGATTGGTATACTGCCTCACCGTCTGGCGGGCGGTTTTGAGCGTCCGCTAGACCCTTAAAGCACCCATGGCCCCGAGCGCCTTGAACCTAGAAAACTTCCTCGCGTCAGCCGGCAATATCAGCCTGGCAGGGTCGTTTATCTACATCGCTCTGACACTGGCCATTGTGGTCGGGGTTCTGGCCGCCGCCAAGAAGAGTTTCGGCGAGCGGATCTTCAAGAAATGGCCTGCCCAAGCAGTGGAGCAGGTCTATCTTTTTGTCGAGAACCTCTGCGTCGGCACAATCGGCCCCCACGGCCATAAGTACATCCCGATGATCATGACCTTCTGGCTGATGATCTTCGTCGGGAACATGCTGGCTCTATTCATGCCGACCTCGCCGACGGCGGATCTCAGTTTCAACCTCGCCATGGCGCTGATCGCCATCGGCTACGTGCAGTGGGAGGGCATCAAAGCACACGGCTTCTGGGGGCACATGAAGCACTTCGCGGGACCGAAGCTCGGCGGAGTCATCGCGATTATCGTTACGCCGCTCATCTTCGCCATCGAGATCATCTCGGAACTCATGAAGAACCTGTCGCTCAGCCTCAGGTTGTTCGGCAACATCGACGGAGGCCACCAGGCTGCCGAGGCCATGAACCCGGTGCTCGGCAACTTTTTTGGAGCATGGGGCTATTACGTTCCACTTGGCTCCTTCTTGATGCCTATTAAGGCACTCACTGTCGTCGTCCAAGCGCTCATCTTCTGCCTTCTCACCTGCGTCTACCTTTCCCTGGTGACCGGGCACGGAGACGAGCACGACGAACACGCGCACGCGGAGCCCGCACACGCACACTAATCGATTTGGAGAGCAACAAGCACGAACTGGTCAACACAGGAGGAATCTGAACAACACATGTATCACGGAATAGGAATCGGCCTGGCCCTTCTCGGCGTCGGCATCGGACTCGGACTCGTCGGCAACGCCGCCATGCAGGGCATGGCACGCCAGCCCGAGGCCATCGGCAAACTGCAGGTGCAAATGCTGATCGCGCTCGCCTTCGTCGAGCTTGTCGGCCTTCTCACCATCTTCTTGCTGCCGGGTTCGCTCTCGGCGCTCAGGTAAGGACTCAGGCGCGGGCCTGGCGCAAGCCAGGCTCCGATCGCCTCTTGAAACAATGAGCAACCAAAAACCATCGTTCTTGAAGCCGTACTGGGCGAAACTGATCGTCGGCGCCGCGCTGATGGTCGGCGGCATGTGGCTTTCACTCAACCACCTGCCGCACATCCCGGCGCTCGATAGCCTCGGGCTCCCGCTCGACCTCGGCAAGACGGTCGCCGTCCTCGGCGTCTTCATCATCCTCTTCCCCGTCCTGGACTTCTTCTACTTCAGGCCGTTGAAAGAGTCCATCAACGAGCGAACCTCGACCCTGGAGGAGACCTTCACCCAGGCCGAGAGCCTCCGCTCCGAGATGGAGTCCATGAAGACCGACTACGAGTCCAAGCTGCGCAAGACCGAAGAGGACGCGCGCACGCAGATTCAAAACGAGGTCAAGAAGGCGCAAGAACTCCGCACCCAGATCCAGGCCGAGGCCAACGCCAAGGCCGAGGACATGCTCCGCAAGGCGCGGGAAGAGATCGAGGCCGAGCGCGACCGCGTCATGAACGACGTCCGCGTCCACGTCGCCAACCTCTCGCTGCTCGCCACTGAGCGCATCCTCAACGAGAACATGGACAACGAGCGCAACCGCAGGCTCGTCGAAGAGTTCATCGACAAGGTCGAGGTGAAGAAGTAGTGACCGACGCGCGCGTCGCCAAGAGGTACGCCAAGGCCCTGTTCAACACGGCCCTGCAGCAAGACATCCTCCAGAGCGTGGAGGACGACCTCAATGGCGTCTGCGCCGTCATCGCGGGCAGCAAGGACCTGAAGAGGTTCATGTCCAGCCCCAACACCACGCGCGAGGACAAGCTCAGGCTCCTCGACCGCGTGTTCTCCGACCGCGTGACCGCGCTCACCATGCACGCTATCCGCCTGCTCCTCAAGCGCAGGCGAGAGATCATGCTCGAACTTGTGCGCATCGAGTTCGTCCAGCTCCGTCGCACACACGACAAGGTCGTGTTCGTCCACGTCGAGTCGGCCAAGGAACTCGATCAGCCCCAGCGCGAAAAGATCGCGGCCAAGATCGCGACCTACACCGGTCGAAGAGTGGAAGCGACCTACCAAGTCGACCCCAAGCTCATCGGTGGCGCAAAACTGACTTACGACAACTACGTGCTCGATGGCACCGCCCTCGGATATCTCAACAGGATGAAGGACCGCATCCTCTACGACGTTCTCAAACAAGCCTAAACGACCATGCCCATCAGACCGGAAGAAATCACCTCGATCCTGGAGCAGGAGCTCCGGGCGTTTGACAAGAAGATCGACGTCGAGCACGTCGGCACCGTCCTGCAGGTCGGTGACGGCGTCGCGCGCGTCTACGGCCTCCCCGACTGTCAGGTCGGCGAAATGCTCGAGTTCCCCGGCGGAACCATCGGCCTCGCCCTCAACCTGGAAGAGGACAGCATTGGCGCCGTCCTCATCGGCGAGTCCAACCACATCAAGGAAGGCGATCCGGTCAAGGAAACGGGACGAATCATCCAGGTTCCGACTGGCAAGGGCATGCTCGGCCGTGTCGTCAACACGCTAGGCCAGCCGCTCGACGGCGAGGGCCCGATCAACGCCGAGGAATACAGGCTCCTCGAGACCATGGCCCCGGGCGTCGTCGACCGCCAGCCGGTCACCGAGCCGCTCCAGACGGGCATCAAGGCCATCGACGCGATGATCCCGATCGGTCGTGGCCAGCG
>CAZGXW010000047.1:4239-22972 GCA_964529975.1 uncultured Fimbriimonadaceae bacterium | reverse complement strand
TACGGCGGCAACGAGGTCACCCTCGACGGCAAGGAATACACGATCCTCGACGAGGACCAGATCTACGCGATCTTGAACTAACGGAGAACGACACAGAATGGCAGCAAAGACACTTTTATACGATGAGACCGCAAGGCGCGCGCTCGAGCGCGGCGTCGACAAGGTCGCAAACGCAGTCAAAGTCACCCTCGGCCCCAAAGGCCGCAACGTGGTGCTCGACAAGAAGTGGGGAAGCCCCACGATAACCAAGGACGGCGTCACCGTCGCTAAGGAGATCGAACTCGAGGATCCCTACGAGAACATGGGTGCGCAACTCTGCAAAGAGGTCGCGTCCAAGACCAACGACGTCGCCGGTGACGGCACCACCACCGCCACGGTCCTCGCACAGGCGATCGTGAGCGAGGGTCTGCGCTACGTCGCGGCAGGCGGCAACCCGATCGCCGTCAAGCGCGGCATCGATAAGGCCGTCGACACGGTCATCGAGCACATCAAGAAGACCGCGAAGCCGATCAAGGACAAGTCGCAGGTCCAGTTCGTCGCCACAATCGCGGGCAACGACTCTGAGATCGGCGAGCAGGTCGCCGAGGCGATGGACAAGGTCGGCAAGGACGGCGTCATCACGGTCGAGGAGAGCAAGGGTCGCGAGACCAGCCTCGAGATCGTCGAGGGCATGCAGTTCGACCGTGGCTACATCTCGCCATACTTCGTCACCAACCCCGAGCGCATGGAGGCGGTCCTCGAGAACCCGATGATCCTCATCCATGAGAAGAAGATCTCGTCGGCGCAGGACTTGCTCCCGTTCCTGGAGAGGGCGGCGCAGTCGCGCAGGCCGATCCTGATCATCGCTGAGGACATCGAGGGCGACGCTCTCGCTACGGTCGTTCTCAACAAGATCCGAGGCGTGCTGCAGATCGCGGCTGTCAAGGCGCCTGGCTTCGGCGAGCGACGCAAGGCCATGCTCGAAGACATTGCGATCCTCACGAAGGGAACGTTCGTTAGCGAGGACCTCGGTCAGACGCTCGAAAACGTCAGCCTCGACATGCTCGGCACCGCCAAGAAGATCGTCATCACCAAGGAAGACACGACGATCATCGAAGGCGCGGGCAAGAAGGCCGACGTCATGGGCCGCATCAACCAGATCAAGTCCCAGATCGAGACCACCGACAGCAACTACGACCGCGAGAAGCTTCAAGAGCGGCTCGCCAAGTTGAGCGGCGGCGTCGCGGTCATCAAGGTCGGTGCGAGCACCGAGACTGAACTGAAGGAGAAGAAGCACCGATACGAGGACGCGCTCAGCGCGACCCGTGCAGCCGTCGAAGAGGGCATCGTCCCTGGCGGTGGCGTGACTCTCCTTTCGGCCCAGAAGGCGCTCGACGCCCTCAAGGCCGAAGGCGACGAGAAGACCGGCATCACGATCGTCCGACGCGCTCTCGAGGCGCCGCTCCGCACGATCGCCGAGAATGCCGGACTGGAAGGCTCGGTGGTCGTCGAGAACGTCCGCAACGCGAAGGCGGGCGAAGGGCTCGACGCTTCGACGGGCAAGATCGTCGACATGGTGAAGAAGGGCATCGTCGACCCAGCAAAGGTCACGCGCTCGACCATCCAGAACGCCGCCTCGATCGCGGGCCTGGTGCTCACCACCGAGGCGCTCGTCGTCGAGAAGAAGGAGAAAGAGAAGGCCATGCCCGGCGGCGACCCGCACGGCGGCATGGGCGGCATGGACTTCTAAGTCCAAGCCAGACCTTCAAGAAAGGCCCCGCCAGGTTCAACTGGCGGGGCCTTTCGCTTCATAATCCCATCCATGTCCCGCCGCTGGTTGCGCCTCGTTCTCCCTGCCCTTTGCGCTGCTCCGTTCATCGTCGCGTTCTCGCAGCAGGATCCGCCCCAGCAGGAACTGAAGGCCGAGGAGGTCTACGCCAACATCAAGTCGTTCAAGGGCGTTCCGGCCCACGACTTGATCCCGGCGATGGAGTTCATGGCGGCCTCGATGAAGTGGGAGTGCAAGGACTGCCACGACACGAACGACTACAGCAAGGAGACGCACCAGATCGAGACCACGCGAAAGATGATCGACCTGCAAAGGGAGATCAACACCAAGTGGTTCGATGGGCGGCTGGAAGTGACGTGCATGACGTGCCACCGGGGCGAAGAGCATCCGACGAACCTGCCGCTTCCTGACGGCACGGTCATTCGACACGGACGCACGTCCAACCCGCCCAAGGCACTCGACCTCTTTGCAAAGCACACGGCCGCGGTCGGCAAGATGCCAGCGATGCTCACGCGCACAGGGACGCTCACAGCCCCGAGCGACGCCACCCACGAGATTGAGACCAAGCCGGTCGAGTTCATACAGGCCGAAGGCGGTAAGTTCAAGATCGTCTCGGGCGACCGGACGATCGTTTGCGACGGATCACAGGTCACCTATTACGGCTCGCTCCTTTGGGGCGAGCCTGTCTCGATCTTCCAACGAGTCGGCCGCTCATGGCTTGGGGACAAGGCGTTTGAGGGCCTCGCGGGACACGCTGTCGCGGGCACGAACAAGGTCGGCAACAAGAGCGTGATCGTCGTCCGCAGCAACCGCGCTTCCTCTGGGTCACAGGAAGACCTGTACTTCGACACCGAGACCGGGATGCTGCTTCGCATGGTGAACATGAAGCGCTCCTCGCTCGGCACGGTCGTGACCGGGTTCGACTACGAGGAGTTCAAACTCGTCGACGGCTCGCTCGTGCCCATGCGCGTGACGGTGACCTTCGCGGGTGGGCAGCAGTGGGTGATGGAGTTCAAAGACGCAAAGACCTCGGCGACGGTGGACGAGAGCTTGTTCAAGATCGGGGAGTGAGTCGATGAAGCGTTTCTCGGTCGTGTTGCTCTTTGCGACCTTGGTCGGCCAAGTCGCACTGGCTCAAAGCCGGGAACTTGACAGTGCGTGGCACGCTTGGAACTCGAGCCTTGCTCGGCCCTTGCAGGACATGATGACGCAAGGCACGATCAACAGCCATTATCGCCGGTGGATGTCACGTGCGGAGTACGGTGTCATGACGTGGCAAATGATCCAAGTCGCTGCGGCCCTGGGCGCGCGCGACCCACGGTCTGAAGGCTCGAGTGTTTGGGAGCGACCGTTTGCACAGCACTTTTGGCGAATCGAGATCCTCGCCAACCGACACAGGCCAGTCTTCCTGGATTTCGGATACGACCTCGAGGACATTGAGACGTGCTTGTCAGACGCCAGACGCGGTCTCAAAACGCTCCACCCCGACGTGTTCGTGTCGATCTACGACAGGTTCAGCGACGTCTCCAAGGGCCATTGGGCGGACGAAGCATTCCACAACCTCAGGATGGCAGGAATCCTCATCGGCTATCCCGACAACACGATCCGTCCCTAAAGCGATCGCGCAGAAAACGTATCGCCCTGGTCGATGTCGCCGGAGCGAAAGCCCTTCATGAACCAACGCATCCGCTGTTCGCTCGTGCCGTGCGTGAAGGCGTCAGGAACGACGTGGCCCTGTCCTCGCTTCTGAAGGGTGTCGTCGCCGATCGCGCTTGCCGCTTCCATCGCCTCGCGTATGTCCCCTTCGTCCAGGCCAGCCATCTCACGCGCGTGGTGGGCCCACAGGCCGGCATAGAAGTCGGCCTGGAGTTCTAGTCGGACGGAAAGTGCGTTCGCGTCCCGCTCGCTCATCCGCGAGCGTTGGGCGTGCACTTCATCGAGCGTGCCCATGAGTTTCTGGACGTGATGCCCGATCTCGTGGGCGATCACATAGGCTCGGGCAAAGTCCCCGCGAGCCCCAAGTTGCGACTCCATCTGGTCGAAGAATTCGAAGTCCAAGTACGCCTTGCGGTCCTCACCGCAATAGAACGGCCCGACAGCCGCGCTGGCAAACCCGCAACCGGATTGGACCGAGCCACTGAACAGCACGAGCACCGGCGGTTCGTATTGGCCGCCCGCCTGCCGAAAGATCTCGCCCCAAACCTCTTCCGTGTCGGCCAAGGTCACGGAGACGAACTCCTTGTGCCTTGCCTCTTGCTCGGGCGAGAGGTTCGATGTCGTCGATCCCTGGAGGGCGGGGCCGATCTGACTCTCCAGCCCGCTCATGTCGCCCGTCGCAAGCACGTAGACGATCGCGATAATCAGGCCAACTCCGCCGAGTCCGCCGGCAGCCTTGGCCGCGCCGCGTCCACGACGATCCTCAATGTTCTCGCTCTGCCTTCGTCCTGACCAGCGCATGAGTGTTAGAAGGGGGCCCGTTCGATCTGTGCTCCGCACCAGGAGCAGTTGGTCTTACGCTTGGTCAGCAGCTTCCTCCCGCATTTGGGACAAGTCTCCTCAGTCGGCTTGATCTTGCCGTCAGCCTTGCCGTCGCGCATGTCGACCTCGCGGATAGCGTCAATGAGTTGCTGCTCCGTGTATCCGTGGTTCCTCTTCAACAGTTCCCACAGTCCCGCGCATGCGAGTTCGAGGCCCTCGATCTTGCGCGAGAGGGCCCGCTCTACTTCGTCCGCGGCCAACTGCACGTCAGCTGCGGAAGCGCCGTGAACCACTGGCTCGACGTGGATATCGCGATACATCATAAACCCGAGCATGCCCCCATTATCCCCCGATCGAACTTAAGGGTGACAAAGCAATGCCGCCGTGGACCAGAGTCCACGGCGGCAAGAGTTGTTCGAAACCGGCGCTAGGCCGACTTCTTCGCCTTGCGGCGTCGCATCAGCGCGACGACTCCAAGGCCGAGCGCGGTCATTGTGGCCGGCTCGGGGACGACGGTGAACTTGCCCCAGTACACGTCGTACGGACCCGTCTTTGTAGCCGCGAACTGCGTTCCACCGATCGAGAACGCCATGTTCAAGTTGACCGTCGTGCTGCTGTTGGCGATTCCGTTGGGGAAGTCGAGGACTGATCCCGTTCGGAAGTCGTCGTCAGCAGGACTACCCTGATCGTTCGCCAACTGGAAGTTGGAAAGCGCCAAGTAGTAAGTCCCCGGTGCGTAGTTTCGAATCAACTCGCTTTGAAGCGTCGCGCCACCGAAGTGGTCGTCGTTTCCGTAGCCAGGAATCGCGTTCAGGTTGCCGTCATAGACCCAGAGGTCGGTGTCGGTCGAGTGTCCCTGGCCAACCGTCGTGATGGTGATCGAACCGGCTGCATAGGAGCCAAGATCGACAGGGCTCACGAGTTCGCGGGTCAGAGTAGAAACGTAGTCGGCCGTCGTTGCAGTCGTGCCGGTCACGCGATAGTAGATCTCTTCCTGCTTGCCAAACCCGTACCACTGGTTGAACCGCGGCGGGGTCGTAGCAGTCGAGGACGTCTGCACAGCGATGTCGGTGCCTGCGTTAGGAACGCCGGCCGTCTGAGACAAACCACGAATGGAGCCGGTGTGCCCGACGGTGTTTGACGTCAGCGTGAGCCGATATCGGTAGATCGCGAGCGCGTCGGCCGCCGTCTTCACGCGGTAAGTGTCGATGCCTGCCGCGGTCGATGCCGTCGAGTTGCCTGTGATCGTGCCGCCGACAGCGACGGTGAAGGCATTGGCGGTCGCCTTCGAGTCATTGGGCTCCGACTCGGTCCACTGCGCATATGACGCACAGGGGATTGCGAGCACTCCAGCAAGAACGAATAGAGAGTAGCGCTTAAGCAAAATAACCTCCTGAACCTATTGCGATAGGGCGGGTTCACATTCGCCAGCCCAAACGCCGAGACCTCCCGGAAGAAGACCTCAACCGACATTGTATTCAAACGAGGCAGGACAATGCCCATGCTCGTAGCCGAACGGGGCAATTCCGGTATTTTTATCGGCCCTTTGAACCTGGGCCACGGCCCCACACTGGACAAGTACGGAGCCTCTCAAGGCCAATCAGCCGTCCTGTATGTTCAGGAGGCCGAACAATGGAATTCCTGTCCGAGCTCTGGATGCCGATCGTCGTATCCGCCCTCTTCGTCTGGATCGCCAGTTTCCTCATGCACATGGTGTTGCCCCACCACAAAGGCGAATGGAAGGGCCTGCCCAATGAAGACGCGTTTCTAGCAGGCATCAAGGGGGTCTCCCCTGGTCAGTACATGTTTCCATTCTGTGTAGGAGGCAACTACAAGGATCCGGCCTACGAAGAGAAACTGAAGAACAACCCCAATGGCGTCATGACAGTCTGGGCCGGTCAGACGAACATGGGAAGGAACCTCGGCCTGACCCTCCTCACGTACGGGGTCATCGGCGTGTTCGTCGCCTACATGGGTTGGCATGCGATGAAGGGCGAACAGGTCAAGTACATGGACGTGTTCCGGATTTGCGGGACCGCTGCGTTCATGGCCCATGGGCTGGGAATGCTCACCCATATGATCTGGTACCAATCGAAGGGTTTCTGGACCTACCTGTTCGACAACCTCGTCTTTGCCCTCGTCACGGCTGGCGTGTTCGGGTGGCTCTGGCCACATTAGTCTGTCCTGACTCAAGATTGTCCTAGCGTTAACGGGGAACCGTTCCGGTTCCCCTTGGTGTAACATCGCCGTATGTCTACTGAAATGTTGGATCAGCACGCGCTCAATGAAGGGCGCACGTTCACCTGGCACGAGGTTTACACCCCGAACCCCGAGGCCACGATCAAGTTCTACACCGAAGCGCTGGACTTCGGGACTGACGCGATGAACATGGGCGACTTCACGTACCACATGCTCACCAAGAACGGGCACGGGGTGTGTGGCGTCATGGGCACGAACACGCCGGAGATGGAAGGCGTCCCCCCGCACTGGTCGACCTACCTCGCCGTCGATGACGTCGATGCGCGACTTGAAAAGTGCGTGGCCCTGGGGGCTACCGTCATCCACGGCCCGATGGACGTCCCGACCGTCGGACGGATGGTCCTCATCCAGGACCCGAACGGCGCAACGATCTGGCTCTACAAGAGCGCGCACGAGTAACTGCATTCTCGGCCAGGGGCAGCCGCCCCTGGCCGTTCTGCTTCTCCGGAACAGCAGGGGCAGGAAAAGGGATACTCGCAACCATGGATCCGCTCGTTCACTCCTGGGACTCGATCGAAGCCGACCATCCTGTGCCTCTGCTGAGTCGAAAGCGCGTCACCGCAGAGCGCGTCCTCATCGCACGCGTTGAGTTGGAGCCTGGCTGCGAGGTCGCGATGCACAGCCACGAGATGGAGCAGGTGGCCTGTGTCATGTCGGGCCGCGTCATGTTCCATCTAGGCGAGCCCGGAACAAGCGAGTTTCGCGACGTCGAGGTCGGTGCCGGCCAAGTCGTCGAACTCCCGTCCAACTTTCCGCACGGCGTGACTGCACTCGAGCCCACGCTCATCGTGGACATCCTCAGCCCTCCTGGCGCGATGGGCGTCGACCAAAAGAAGTCGGAGTAAACGCCTACTTAAGTTTTGCCAGGATCGCCATTACGCGCTTCCACCCTTCGGCCCGCGCCTTGGCATTACCCTCGGTCGCGCCGGGCTGGTCGCCGGACCGCATAAACCCGTGTCCGCCGCCCGTGTAGATGATCGGTTCGAACGTCTTGCCATTGGCTTTCATGATCTTCTCGATCTCGGGGATCGTGGCGTTGACGCGATTGTCGTTCTCACCGTAAAACCCGTAGACGGGGCACGTGATCTTCTTGAGGTCTGCTTCGTCGGTCGGCCCGTTACCGTAGAACACGAGCGCGGCGGAAAGGTCGGTCCGCTTGGTCGCAAAACGGAATGTCGCAGCGCCGCCCCAGCAGAACCCGCCGACAACGACCTTGCCGTTGCCGCTCGGAATCTTTTTGGCGTACTCGACGGCGGCGTGCAAGTCGGCGTCCACTTCGTCTGGCGTCAGGGCCGACATCGCGGTCCGCACGGCGCCTGCCTCGAGGCTGGAAGTGCCGCCGCCGTTTGGCCCCTTCCCGCTCAAGAAGTCAGGGGCGACGACGATGTAGCCTGCTCCAGCGAGCTGATCGGCCATCAGCATCGCCCAGTCGCTCAGCCCGAAGATCTCGTGGATCATCACGATCACGGGCACCTTGTCCTTCACTTCTGGGTAGGCGACAAACGTCTTGACCGTCTTCGTGCCGTGCTTTAGGTCCACCCATTCCAAATGTCGTGGAGAAGCGTCGACCCGTTGTTTGGCCCAGTCTTGGGCGAACGTCATTGCGGCACATGCAATCGCGGCCAAAACGAGTCCGGTACGTGCGAAGAGTCTCATACGGCCATGCTACCTTCGCTTTCGCTCGGCGACCGTGTTGTACGCGGCCTGTCGAAGCCTGGAGGCTAGTCCAGGCTCGATCCCTCTCGGTGCGAACGAGAGAGGAGCATTGGGCGCGATCCAGTATGCGATCGTGCTCGCCGCGATATAAGAACCCGCCAATAGGGCATGGTTGCCGTCAGCGGCCCACGGGTCGAAGCCCTTGTTCTCACCGACAGATCGCACCCAAGCGTAACAGACTGGCACCGGTTCTCCGCCAGCCGCTTTTCGGATCGCCTCGTAGTGCTTCGTGATGTAGTCGCTCTCGTCCCAGTCCCTGCGTGGCCACTCGGCGAAGTAGAGCGGCGTCGAACCTGCTTTGACGGCTCGTTTGGCCAGGGCTATCGCCTTGTCTTGCGGGTAGTCGTACTTGTGCGAACTGCTGATCATAGCGCCCTGTAGGACGACGTACTTGAACTTGCCATTGTCGATTCGGTCGCGCACGTGCTGTCTCGGCTCAAGGTCGTCGAGGTGTCCGCCAGTGATGGACTCTGTCTCCACTTTGACTCCGCCTGATTCGAGCAGGGAGCGCACAAGCCCTGGAACGTCGTTCGCGGCAGTGTGACTGTTGCCCAAGAAGAGGATCCTGAGGGCCTCGCCCTGTGGCAAGGGGCTGTTTGCGAGCATTGCGAGCGCGGCGATCAGCACGTGGTTAGGAACGGAGTTTGGATCCAATTCGTTCGCACGAACTCAAAGCAGCGTCAACTGCCCGCGCTCAAGTTCAAGGAGCCGTTGCTTGCGCCATAGGCCTCCTCCGTATCCGTGCAACTTGCCGTCGGCGGCCACGACCCGGTGACAGGGGACGACGATCGCAAGCCTGTTGTCCCCGTTTGCTTTACCCACCGCACGCTGGGCGTCGGGACGGCCGAGGCGGTTTGCCAACTGCCCATAGGACCAGGTTTCACCATAAGGGATCGCGCACAGCGCCCTCCAGACTTCCTCTTGGAACTCCGTCCCTTTGTGGTCGATGGGCAAAGTGAAGTCTCGTCGGTCGCCCGCGAAGTACTCGCCCAACTGTGAGGACGTCGATTCCAATACGGCGTTCTCGCCAGGAACTAGCGAGCATGAGTATCTCTGTTGAAGAATACGCATCTGGGTCGCCATCATGCGCCGGTCAGCAAACTCAAGAAGAAACAGGCGCGAGTCGTCTGCGGCCGCGACCATGCCGCCGAGCGGAGTCTCCAACCTCTTGACAGTGAACACAGGCCCGTCGGCACGGCTTGGAGAAACGCCAAACGCTTTCGTGAACGCTTCGCGGAATCCACTAGTCGAGTTCCATCCCGTCTCGACCGAAGCCTCGATCACACTGCTGCCGTTCTTGATCGCTCCCATCGCCTTCCCAAGTCTCAACCCTCTCTGATAAGTCTGGAACGTCATGCCGTGGTTCCGCAGGAACCACCTTCGCAGCCGCTCGGGCGAAAGCCCAGCTTTGACGAGTTGATACTCCGTCACTCGCTTGTCAGGACTCGATTCCACCAACTGCATCGCCTCCGCGACCCATTCTGGGGTTGCCGCTACCTTTTCCAGAGGCTTGCACCGCTTGCACGGCCGGTATCCCGCGAAGAGGGCCTCGCGAGCCTCTGCGAAAAACTCGACGTTCTCTGGCTTTGGGCATCTTGCCGGGCAACCTGGTCTGCAGAAGACGCCCGTCGTCCGAACACCGACAAAGAACACACCGACGAACGACGAGTCTCGCTCGAAGAGCGCGCGGTACATGCGGTCAGGGCTCGGCAGGGTTGCCACTGCGGTGTTCTACCGCCGCCATGGCGAAGCGTGCCGCCGAATTTCGGACACCAATGTGGAACTTGCGCGGAAGCACCTAGGTTGCCACTGTCTGTGAGTGTCAGGCTCCCGGGACGAGGTCGATGGCTGCGTTTCCTCGTGTCGTTCGTCTGGCTGGAGGCTCAGGCCTGCGCCTTTCCATTCATGCTGATCGCCCTCTTGGCACTGACTCGAGCCGTCGAGTTGCCCTGGCTGGCGCGCTATGACTGGATGTTCGTCCTTTGCGTGTTCGTTCAACTCCTCATGGTGGCGACCAGACTGGAGACATGGAAGGACGTGGCCGTCGTCGGCGTCTTCCACGTGCTGGGAATGGGCCTGGAACTGTACAAAGTTTCGCAGGGAAGTTGGTCATATCCAGGTTCCGCATCCCTGGCAGTTGGGCCAGTGCCCCTTTATGCAGGGTTCATGTACGGCTCAGTGGCCTCCTACATGGCGCTCGCGTGGAAGTTGCACGGACTCCAGGCGACAGGCTGGCCCTCTGCAGGAATGACCCTATTGATCGCGTCCTTGATCTACGGGCAGTTCTTCGTCCCCACTTGGACTCTTGCGGCCCGTGTCGCCATGGTCGTCCTGGTCGCATTGGCGTTTCGGAAGAGCACAGTCCACTTTGCAGCAGGCGATGGGCGCTGGGCTATCCCCATGCCGCTTGCGTTCGCCTTGATCGGGTCGATGATCTATGTGGCCGAAAACGTTGCGACCTTTCTCGGCGCCTGGTCGTATCCGTACCAACGTGAAGGTTGGGTGCCTGTCAACCCAACCAAGATTCTCTCTTGGATCCTGCTCATGACGGTTAGTCTCATCGTCGTGGCCGAGTACAAGAGGCGACTGGGGCACCTTCACGCACCGCTGCGAAAGGGAGTCCCTGCCGAGCGTTGATTCCGAGCAAGCGGCACCGCTACACTGGCAGCGCCATGCCGCTTCGCGTGTTCTATACAGTCGCGCTCCTCACTGCATCCAACCTCTTCATGAACATGGCTTGGTACGGCCACTTAAAGTTCAAGGACAAACCGATCTTTGTCGTCATCCTGGCGAGTTGGGGCATCGCGTTTTTCGAATACTGTCTGCAAGTTCCCGCAAACCGCATCGGCAACGAGGCGCTGAGCGTGACCCAGCTCAAAGTCCTCCAAGAGATCCTCAGCGTGGCGACGTTCGCCGCGTTTGCGATCGTGTACTTCAAGGAGAGGCTTACATACAACCACGCTATCTCGTTCGTGTTCCTAGTGTTTGCGGCCTACTTCGCGGTCAGGAAGTAACGCACCCCTAGGTACCCTCCCTCACGCATGTCGAACAACGGACAGGCTCCCAGCAAGAAGCAGATCGATCGCGCACTCCTGCGCAGGATCATGGGTCTGTTCAAGCCTCACAGGCGCCTCGTTTGGCAGACGGGGCTCGCCGTGTTCGTCGGAGTGTTGCTCGGCCTTCTTCCGCCGTTTTTCTTGCGCGAGATCGTCGACCACGGCTTCATGCAGAACCGGCTCGACGTCATTGCCGAGTTCTCGGTCTTCACCGTCCTGGCCGTCATCGCTGGCGCGGCGGTCACGCTCCTTTACGGTTATTGGGGGGTGGTCGTCGGCCAGCGCATCATGTGCCAACTGCGGCGCGACCTCTTCACCCATCTGCAGTCGATGTCCCTCAGGTTCTTCACATCGACTCGAACCGGCGAGATCCAGACAAGGCTCATCAACGACGTCCAAGGGGTCCAAAACGTGGTCAGCAACACGATCACAGACCAATTGAGCAACTTCGGCATCGCCGTTTCGACCCTCGTTGCCATGGTGATCGTCGACTGGCGGCTCACGCTGCTCAGCGTCGGCATGATCCCGCTCTTCGCCTTGTTCGGAAACTGGTTCGGCGAGTTCGCGCGAAAAGTCCGTCAGGGCACCCAAGAGCAGACCGCCGAACTCAACTCGATGATGCAAGAGACCCTTAGCGTCAGCGGCATCCTCCTGACCAAAACCACGGGCAGGCTCGACGTTTTGACAGAGAAGTTCGACGTCGAGAACGAGAAACTTGCCGGCTGGCAGGTTAAGTCGACTGTGGTCCAGTACATGTTCTTTGGGCTCATCCGGCTGATCACGACGCTCGCACCGTCGCTGGTCTACTGGCTAGCCGGTTGGCTGCTTATCAGCAGAGGTGACACCTCTATCACGATAGGCAACCTCATTGCGTTCACGTTTCTACAAACACGCATGTTCTTCCCGATGACCGGGCTCCTGAACGCACAAGTCGAGATCCTCTCCTCGTTCGCCCTGTTCGAGCGGATCTTCGAGTACATCGACATGCCGCAAGACGTCAAGCAGAAGGAACAACCTGAGCGGCTTGAGAACGTCGCCGGCTCGGTCGAGTTCCGGGACGTCGCATTCTCGTATGAGGACAGACCGACGCTCGAAGGCATCACCTTTGTCGCCGAACCCGGCCAACTCGTTGCGCTCGTCGGTCCGAGCGGGGCGGGGAAGACGACGCTCACCTACCTCATTCCGCGGCTCTATGACGCCGACAAGGGGCAAGTGCTCGTCGACGGGCACGACGTAAGGAACCTCGCTCTGCAGGATCTCGCGGCAAACGTCGGAGCGGTCACACAAGAGACCTATCTCCTCCACACGACCGTGCGAGAGAACCTGCGCGTCGCCAAGCCAGACGCAAGCGATTCTGAGATTGAGGACGCTTGCCGGTCGGCCGCGATCCACGATCACATCGCATCGCTCCCCGATGGCTACGACACCATCGTGGGCGAGCGGGGCTACAAACTCAGTGGTGGAGAGAAGCAGCGACTGGCCATAGCACGCGCTATTCTCAAGAACCCGAAGGTCCTCATCCTCGACGAGGCGACGTCCGCCCTCGATACGCGCAGCGAACGGCTCATCCAAGCGTCTTTGGGCGAACTGATGAAGGGTCGCACGACGTTTGCCATCGCACACCGCCTCTCGACGATCCTTGCCGCCGACCAGATCCTCGTGCTCGACCAAGGCCGGATCGTCGAACGGGGACGCCACTCGGAGCTCCTCGCCCAGAACGGCCTTTATTCCCGCCTTTACAACGAACAGTTCTCGAGCCTGGAATCGACCCCAGCAATCTAGGCACCGGGTTCAAACTTGGCTTGTGGAACGTTATAATGGATACCAATGAATCAAAGAGGATGGTTTAGAACGTCGAATCCGACGCTTCGCGAAGGGTTCTTTGAACAGGAAGCCGCCAGCGCGAATCCGATGACCCTCACGGGCACTATCGGCAAGACTTTCGCTTTGATCGGCCTGGTCCTCGTCACAGCGGTGATCGGTTGGATGTTCCCGAGCATCCCCCTGCTCGTCGGGTCGATGATCCTCGGCCTCATCCTGGCAATCGTGACGTGCTTCAAGCGCCAATGGGCGCCGGTCACAGCCCCGCTTTACGCGCTTGTCGAAGGCATCTTCGTCGGTGTCGTCTCCTGGGTGGCGACCCAGGCGCTGGCCAAGACGGCCTATGCCAACGCCGTCCCCATCGCAGTGATGGGCACGCTCTTCACGTTCCTCGTGATGTTCTCGCTCTACGCGACGCGCATCGTCAAAGTCACAGAGACGCTCAAGGGCGTGATCGTCGGCGCGACCGCTGCGGTCGCGGTGACATACCTCTTTTCATGGATCGCCTCGATCTTCTGGTCGAACGTGTGGAACCTGCCCATCTACCAGAGCGGACCAATCGGCATCGCGTTCAGCGTGATCGTGATCGCGATCGCCTCGATGAACCTGTTGCTCGACTTCGACTTCATCGAAAAGGGCGTGCAAAACCGCGTTCCCAAGTACATGGAGTGGTTCGCGGGGTTTGGGCTCCTGGTCACGCTGGTCTGGATCTATATCGAGATCCTCAGGCTGCTCATGAAACTCGCGGGCTCGCGCAACTGAGCCAGCCGGCCGACATCGACCGCCCGGGATTGATCGTCCCGGGCGGTTTTGCGTCTATGCTAGCCGTATGAGTCGTGCGCTGGCCTTAGCCCTGCTGCCACTGATCGCGTTCGCGGTCCAGAGCGACCAACGCCGACCCGACCCCGTAGCGGCAGCAAACGCGCTGCTCGAGTCCTTGACTCCGGAACTCAGGGCCAAGGCTGTGCAGCCCTTCGAAGGCGACTATCGCACTCTGTGGCGCTACACGCCGGCCACGCGACAAGGCGTGAGTTGGAAGGACTTCGACGCAAAGCAATCGACTGCCGCACACGAACTGATCAAGGCGACTCTCAGCGAAATGGGATACAAGCGGACACAGGACATCCGCACAATCGAACAAGTCCTCAGTGGGATCGAGAACAACGCGAGGCGGGACAAGGACTACTACGTCTTCACGATCTTTGGAGAGCCTTCGTCGATCGGAACCTGGGGCTGGAGGTACGAGGGCCACCACATCTCCTTGAACTTCACTTACACGGACGGCCGACTGGTGTCCAGCACTCCGCAGTTCTTTGGAAGCAACCCCGCCGAAGTCCAGGACGGAGAATACAAGGGCATGAGGATGCTTGCCAAGGAAGAGGATCTTGGCATCGCCTTTCTGGCTGAACTAAGCGAGGAACAGCGGACGAAGGCGATCATCGCTGAGCGAGCCCCGGACGAGATCTTCACGGCCGAGAACCGCTCGGCCGTTCCGCAATCGGGGGGAATCGCGTACTCAGATCTCACCTATGCACAGAAGGTCCGTCTGAAGGAACTCGTGCTCGCCAACTCAGAGGCGCAGGCGTCCGCCGAGACGGGAAGGCGAATGGAGGCGATCCAGAAGGCGGGGTGGGAGAAGGTCGTGTTCGCCTGGATGGGGGCGCCAGACCGGGCAGGGGCGCACTACTACCGGATTCAAGGGCCAACATTCGTCATCGAGTTCGACAACACCCAGAACCGCGCCAACCACATCCACTTGGTTTGGCGTGACTTCGAAGGCGACTTCGGCCGCGATGCACTGAAGGAGCACTACAAGGCCCATAAGGGCGACCGGGCCCACGGGCACGATCATTGAACCTGATTTGGGCCTAAACGACAGCCTGGCCCCGAACCTGCCATAATCTAAGACGTCCGGTCGATTTCTATCCTTACCCGGACTCTCATGCAATCTCAAATCCAAACCAATGGCTTCAATGCCTTGGGTCTCCCTCGTTTCGTGCTCGAGCAAATCGAGCGTCTCGGCTTCGACACCCCCACCCCCATTCAAGAGCAGGCGATCCCGGCCCTCATGGACGGTGCGGACGTGGTCGGAATCGCCCAGACTGGAACCGGCAAGACTCTCGCTTTCGCAGCCCCCATGGCCGCCTGCCTACAGCGCGGTGAGATGGGGCTCGTCCTCGCGCCTACGCGCGAACTCGCCCAACAGATTGAGGAGACCTTCCTCGAACTCGACGTCCACGTCGTGCTCCTCGTCGGCGGTGCGCCTATGCGACCGCAGGTCGACGCTTTGCGGCGCCATCCAGACGTCGTCGTAGCGACTCCTGGCCGACTCATCGACCACCTTGAGCAGCGAACGATCGACCTGCGTGCGGTCACCATGCTCGTGCTCGACGAGGCCGACCGCATGCTCGACATTGGCTTCGCGCCGGCGATCAAGCGCATTGTCCGCGAGACCCCCGACGACCGCCAGACCATGCTGTTCAGCGCGACCTTTGGAAAGGAGATCGAGCGCATGGCGAACGACTACTTGTACAAACCCGAGCGCGTCGAGGTCGCCCGAGCGGGATCGACGGCCGAGGACGTTCAGCAGGAGTTGATCGTCGTCGACCAGGAGTCCAAATCGGCGATGCTCAAGAAGATCCTGCGGGACTTCGACGGCAGCGTCCTCGTCTTCACGCGGACCCGCCACGGCGCGCGCAAACTCGCACGGTCGGTCCGCAATCTCGGGCACGAGTCCGCCGAACTCCACGCAGACCGGACGCTCGAGCAGCGACGCTCGGCCCTTGCCGGGTTCAAGTCCGGCAAGTACCGCGTGCTCGTCGCCACCGACATCGCCGCAAGAGGCATCGACGTCAAGGAGATCGGCATGGTGTTGAATTACGACGTGCCGAAGAGCGCTGAGGACTACGTGCACCGGATCGGCCGGACAGGCAGAGCCGGAGCCGAGGGCCACGCCGTGACCTTCGCGACGCCGGAACAGACCAACGAGATCAGGGCGATCGAGAAACTCATTCAGATGTCGATCCCGGTCTCGCGACGTTCGATGGGTGAACTCGCGGCTCCTGCGGCCAAGAAGGGCCGAAGCCGAAAGCCGCGGGCTCAGTTCCGCAGGCGCGCTTCGGTCGCATAGTAGCGAGGTACCTTTCTGCCGATGCTTCGCATCGTGCTCATTTGCGCAGTCCCCACGGCGGTCCTCGCCGTGGTCTTGCGCTACTTTGAGCAGGCGATGGTCACGGGCGAGGTACCCCTGCGGACCTTCGCGCTCGTAGTCGGCGTCTTCTTCCTCTCACTGGGCTTGTTCCTCGGTACGAGGAACCGCGCCGAGCCGGTCTCGGCGCTACCGCAGGTGAATACCGACGGGCTCCTCAGCCCGCGCGAGGCCGAAGTGCTCCAACTCATCGTCGCCGGGCGAACGAACAAGGAGATCGCCGAAGCCCTGGTACTCAGCGAGAACACGGTCAAGACGCACGTGACCGGGATCTACACCAAACTGGGAGTCAGTCGCAGGACGCAGGCGGTCGCAAAGGCAAAAGAGATCGGGCTCTTGGTCTGACCTGAGGAACGGTCGAGAGCGGTCTGACCCCTGACATTCACCCCTTTGGGCGACCCAAAACCACCCGTTCGCCCGAAGGCGATCTACTGGCAAAACCCCGAAACTGCTCCTCACGGCCCGCCTGCCGGGCCACAGAATAGGAGCATATCGATGAACAAGACAGCACTCGTCTACGGCCTGGCCACGGGCCTCGTCATTCTCGTCACTTTCTTCGCCCTCAGTCAGGTCATGGGGCCGGCAAGCGAATTGACCTACGACAAGTTCAAGCAAGCCGAGGCGGTCGGCTCGATCCGGTACCTGGTCATCGTCGTTGGCATCGTGATGGCCATGCTCGCGTATCGCAAGCAGCAAGCAGGGGCGGTCACCTACAAGTCGGCGATCGGAGTCGGGATCCAGGCCGCGCTGGTCGTCGGCATCCTGGTCGGGCTGATGGAAGCGGCGTGGCTCGCCATGAACCCGGAGTTCGCGGACGCCGCCAAACAGGTCTACATCGAGGGCATGGAGAAAGCAGGGAAGTCCGCCGAAGAGATCGCCAAGATGGAGAGAGGCATGGACGCCTGGTCGTTCATGGGGACTCCTCTCGGAATGGGAGCCTGGTACCTGTTCGAGACGACTCTCGCGGGCACGGTCGTCGCGCTGATTGCCGGCATCTTCGTCAAGAGAGCAGGCTAGTGATTGGTCAAGGACGCACAGGGCCAATCGCTGGCCCTGTGTGATCCTGCCTAGGCGCAGGAACTCCGAGGCGTCCTGCAACCGTTAGACTGGCCAGGAACAGCCATGACGCTTACCGCCCTCACCTTCGCCGTCCTGATCGCCCCCGCACCGCTCGAGACGGTCAAACTCAAACTCACCGTCGGCGACAAGCTCGCGTACAAGTCCGTGACCCAAAGCGAGTCGGACGGCATGGGCGAACTGATGAAAGTCACCATGACCAGCGTCGAAGCGTTCGAGGTGCTCGGCGAGTCCGAGGGCTGGTTCAAACTGAAGAGCGTCGTCCAAGAGTTTGATGTGAACATGGAGGGCGGGGCCATGCACGAGGCGCCCGACTTCAGCCAGAAGGGCTTGACGGTCAGTTACGAGGTCGACGGCACGCGCAAGATGCGCAAGTTCAAGATCGAGAGCCCGGGCCAAATGAGCGACACGACTTTCATCCAGCACACCTCATCCAAGGATGCAGCGATGCAGGAACTCTCTTTGCCTGACAAAGACCTTGCGGTCGGCACCACTTGGGAGCGCAAGGGCGACCTGCCTTCGTTCACGTCGAGCGAGGGCGAATCGACTTCCACGGGCGAGATCAAACTCACCTACAAGGTCGCGGGCTTCGAGGGCGAAGGCAAAGACAGGGCCGTGGTGATCGAAGGCACACGCAAGGGCGAGTACTCGATCTCCTTTGGTGGCGGCGATATGACGGGCAAGGTCAGCGGCACGATGAAGTACTGGGTGCGCGCGAGCGATGGTGTGCTCCTCAAGATGGAGACCAGCAGCGAGGACAAGATGTCGAGCGCTTTCGGCGATTTCGGCTCTAAGCAGAAGCGCACGCTCGAACTGGTCAAGCCAAAGTGAGTCTGTGACCCTCTCTCTCGCTCTGTTGATCGCGTTTGAACCCTCGGCGGCGGAGAAGATCGTCGCCGGGGCTAGGGCGCAACTCGCCAAGCCCGCGGTGTACGACGCCACATACCAGCGCATCGCCTATCCTGGCGGCGACGTTCCCGCCGACCGCGGGGCGTGCACGGACGTGGTCGTTCGGGCGTTTCGCAACGCGGGGTACGACCTCCAAGTCCTGGTCCACAAGCACAGGAAGGGGCAGGGCCTGCCGACCGACACCAACATCGACCATCGCCGTGTGCGCAACCAGGTGTCGTTCTTCAAGAAGCACGGCAAGTCGCTCTCCTTCTCGACCCAAGACCTCACGATCTGGAAGCCGGGAGACGTGGTGTGCTGGAAACTCCCGAACGGGCTCGACCACACGGGGATCGTCAGCAACGTGAAGGCGCGTTCCGGCCGTCCGATGGTCGTCCACAACATCTCGGGCACCAAGGAAGAGGACGTACTCACCAAATGGGAGATCGTCGGCCACTACCG
>CAZGXW010000047.1:0-4139 GCA_964529975.1 uncultured Fimbriimonadaceae bacterium | reverse complement strand
ATGGACAATGGCGAGCCGGTGGCACGCATCGGCGGCGGCGACGCGCCGGGTATCCAGGTGCAAGTGCCCGACACGACCGAAGAGCACATGCTCGACATGAAGTTCCTGCCTGCAGCCGACTACCAGGGCATGGGGTTCGGTCTGTACTCGGGTTTCCGTCTTCCTGGCAAGGCGATCGCCGCAGGCGAGTCGTACGAGATCGAGGGCGTCAAGGCGACCTACGTCGGCATTGAGAAGTCCGGCGAGTGGGAGTCGCACAAGTTCACATTTGAGTACCGCAAGGACAACAAGGCCGAGTCGACTTGGTCGAAGGGCGAGATCTGGCTCTCGACGAAGGACCTCTCGCTCGTTCGCCGCAAGGCGACGCTGAACAATGTCGACTTCGGCATGGGGCCGGAGACGATCACGAACGAGGTCGTTCGAGTGAAGTAGGACCTCCCAATCCACGAGGAATCAAGGCTTTGTCCGTTACTGCCCTGCAGCCATTCGAGTCAACTCTGCGAGGACGGACTGTCGGACGGCCCGACTTGCGCCCTGCGGCAGCCACTTTCCTTCCGCTCCGATCACGATAAGTTTGACCGGATCGGAAGGAAAGACCACACGGATGTTCAAAGGCGACTCAAACTCGAGCAACAGGTCGGAAGCCAGGGGCACCTCTGGAATTCCGTGAACGTTGTACGACTTGCCTTTGAAGGCGTGCTGGAACGCCAGAGTCGTGCGAATCAGCACGAACTCCTCCACTGGAATCGGCGTCTTCTCGCCGATCTCTTGCCAACTGGGGGCCGAGCTCGACGGATCATTCAACTTGATCCGTTGAAAGGTCCCATGAGGCGAGTTCATGAGGGCATCGAAGAAGCCTCTCCCGTTGCGCTCGTCCCACGTCGCGCGGTTGTCTTCTATGACCGAAATGTAACCGAGGAGGTCGTTCCAGGATTGGTCGCCAGGCAACGAGGTTCCTCCGATGTGTTTGCCATCCAAAGTGACATCCATCAATTGGCACGAGTAGCACGTAATGATTGCCAAGACGGTCTCTGCCTTCTTGAACCTCACGACGTGATCGGGATGCATCAAGCAAAGAGACAGGTTTCTCCTCTGTGGGATCTGAAGCGTTTCACGAAGCCGGTACACATGGTCCGGATTGAGGGACTTCTCTTTTCCTGCAGCGTTCAGAGGCCTGTTTCCAACCTTCATTTCGAACGGTCGGTCGCTTTTGACCGGGTAGACGCGTTGCACGGTGACTGAGTCAGGCGAATTGAAGGCAGCCATTCCGGATGCTCCGAGGTATGACTCGTCGAAGTAGAGAGGATCCTTCTCGACTCTCTGCTGAGTCGACGTCAGTGCAAGTAGAGCGATGATGGCGACCATGGTTCTCCTTCCGTATTGTCCCCATTATGGACGCTCGGAACGACGACCTGTTGTGGCGTTCGGCGGGCAAGGTGCCGGGACTGTCGAACCCGCCGGAGGTGTCGGTCCGTATCCCTCTCAATGGGCAAGCGGCGTAAGCAAGGCGACTGGAAGGAGCCCGGAGTTGGTTCTTGGTGGGACAGGCTCTGCGACTGGCTCGCTTGCCTTCATTGCCTAGACATTGGCTGCTGCGCCCTGATCAGCTGTGGTTCGGTCGTGGGGATCGGACTAATCGTCGTCCTCAGCCTCTTCTTCCTGTGAACAGTCGGAATTGCCGTTAGAATGGTAGCGGGTGTACGACTGGGTATGGCTCATGCTCGCCGGAGCGGCTGTGGTCCACTTCGTGTTAGCACGATGGATCTGCGTCGCCCTATTGGGCAGGGAGTGGAAGCCTCGAATCTTTCTCGTCTACGTCCTCTCGCTGGCGGTCGCGATCGCCAGCTCGGCGATCGTTCCGATTTACGGCCATCAGCCAGTGTATGAGCAGATGATCCGCGATATAAAGGTCATGGCCCTTCTGTTGGTCGTTGGCTCAACGACCGCTTCGCTCATCTGTTTGGCATTCCGTGGTACTCACTGTCGTAGCAAGTGATCCGCAGCCGTTGATCACCTGGATCTGCTTGACGATCATATCTGACTTGTCGACCAGCCTCTCGCAATCGCGATAAAGTTCCTCTTGGGCTTTTGAGGACTTGCTGAACCCCCTCTGTGCTAGGGTTCGAGTTACATCTCGTACTCTTTGCGCGTGGAAGGCCAGCATGCTTTCAAAGTCCTTTGCTTCTTCGGAGACGAGTCTGACTTTGGCGTCCATGCCTTCAGGTATTCCAGTTCGCTTCCAATTCGCTATCGCATTGGAGATAACTCGACCGTTTTCCCTCAAGCGGTCATTGGCGTCCAGCAATCTCTTTGCCTCTCGGCGCGTCCGCACAATTTGCACTCTAATCTGATGCCTGACTACCAGCAATACGAAGACGGCCCCGACAAGCCCCACCATCACCAGGACCAGGTACTCCATAGCCTCAACTCCCCAAGGCGTTACATCCTGAACAGACTGAACCCTGCCTCGGGCACCGGCGCGTTGCGAGCCTTATACATTTGCAGGAGCCTACCCCCTCCCCTCCTGCACCGGAGGAGGGGAGGGTTGGGGTGGGGAGGTCGACGATCCACGCTTCTCGCCCCGGGGCGAGCGCTCGTGAAACTTGCGCTCAGCCCGCAACTCGCACTCCTGCATGATATTGTCGATCCATACGGTCGTTTTTGTGTGGAACGGATCGAAGAGATCGAGGCTTGGTACCCGAATCGTTTCGATCCTCTGTTCTGCAAGCCACCGATCGCGCAAAACGTCCTTCTGCCTTCGCAAGGCATGCTGTTCACCGTCGACTTCGACGCAAAGCCTCGCCTCAGGACAATAGAAGTCGAGGATGTAAGGTCCAACCGCATACTGGCGGCGGAAGGAGAAACCAATCTGGCTAGCACGCAGGCGTTCCCAAAGCACGCGCTCCGAGACAGACATATCCTCGCGGAGTCTTCGCGCCCGATTGCGGTTCTTTGGATTCCGAGTGTTGTTCAGCATGAACGACCTCCATCCCCCGGCCCCTTCCCCCTCCTGTGCAGGGGGAAGGGGTGCCTCAACCATCACATCCTGAACAGACTAAACCCAGCCTCAGGGACTGGCGCGTTGCGCGCAGCCTCGATCCCCAAAGCCAAGACCCGCCTCGTGTCCACAGGGTCAATGATCCCATCGTCCCACAGCCGCGCAGAAGAAAAGGTCGCTGCGCTCTCCGAAGCGTAAGTGTCGAGGATCGGTTGCTTGAACTCCGCCTGCTCCTTCTCGCTCATCGTTTTGCCGCTCGTTGCGAGTTGCTCCATCTTCACCGTCAGCAGCACGTTCGCTGCCTGCTCGCCGCCCATGACTGAAATGCGCGCGTTAGGCCACATCCAAAGTTGCCTCGGTTGGTACGCGCGTCCACACATGCCATAGTTTCCGGCCCCATAGGAACCCCCCACGATCACCGTGAACTTCGGCACCTGCGCCGTCGAGACGGCCGTCACCAACTTTGCGCCGTTCTTGGCGATCCCTTCGTTCTCGTACTTCCGCCCGACCATGAACCCCGTGATGTTCTGCAGGAAGACCAAGGGAATCCGCCGCTGGCAACAGAGTTCGATAAAGTGAGCACCCTTCAACGCGCTCTCGCTAAAGAGAATCCCGTCGTTCGCAAGCACGCCGACCTGGTGCCCAAAGATGCGCGCGAAACCACAGATCAGCGTCGTGCCGTAGCGCGCTTTGAACTCGTGCATGCGCGAGCCGTCCAAGAGCCGGGCGAGCACCTCGCGCATCTTCATCGGCGTCTTGCTGTCGCTGGGCACAAGCGAGTAGAGATCCTCCGCTGTGTAGGCCGGATCCTCCGGTTCCCCTCCCCCTTGGGGGAGGGTTAGGGTGGGGGTGCCGAGGTTCTCCACGATGTTCCGCACGATCTCCAGTGCGTGGGCGTCGTCGTCGGCCAAGTGGTCCGCGACGCCAGAAAGTCGCGTGTGTACGTCGCCGCCTCCCAAGTCTTCTGCCGTAACCTCCTCGCCCGTAGCCGCCTTCACGAGCGGCGGGCCGCCCAGAAAGATCGTGCCCTGCCCGCGCACGATCACCGTCTCGTCGCTCATGGCGGGCACATACGCGCCGCCAGCGGTGCAAGAGCCCATCACTGCCGCGATCTGCGGGATCTTCTTCGAGGACATCACCG
>CAZGXW010000046.1:0-23377 GCA_964529975.1 uncultured Fimbriimonadaceae bacterium | reverse complement strand
CGGTGGGCGGCCGTGACCGTGACCTGCACGGCGACGTCGCCGATCTGCAACGGACCGACGCGGTGGGCGCAGTGGATCTGCTGGACTTCGAAGCGGTGCAGGGCCTCGTGCGTGACTCGGTTGCCTTCCTTCTCTGCGACGCCTGGCATCGCTTCGTATTCGAGGTCACTGACCCTTTTGCCCTCGTTGTGGTCGCGGACGATTCCCGTGAACACGACCTGTGCGCCCGTGGCGTCGTCGCCCTGGGCTCGCGGTTGGATCGGTTCGCGAGTAATCTCAAACATCCTAGCCACCCGCCACTGGAGGCAAGAACGCCACCGTCGCACCATCGCTCAGTTCGGAGTCGAGGCTTACGAACTCCTCGCTGACGATGGCCTTCACCGCGTTAGGAGGCAGGGCAAGCGCGTGCTTCTCGCGCAACTCGACATAGAGGTCGCCGATAGTGCGCGCGTCGGTTCCAACAGTCTCCTGCTGGACTCCCCGCTTTTCGCGCAAGAAGGCGAAGTATTCGACGTTCACGGTCTTCATAGCAGTCCACCCTCGATCGGGACCGTCTCGACGATTGTGCCCGCTTCAATGGACTCGATGTGGGACGGCACGACGATCAGCCTGTCAGCCATGGCCAGGCCTGTTGCCTGGTGCGAACCTTGTTTTGCCAACGGGAACGCCTTGAGCGTCGGCCCGTCGTAGAGCGTCGTGGCCCGGACGAACTCCAAGCGTCCTGGCGTGCGAGCCAGGCAGGCCCCCAGTACGGCCATCTCATGGGAGGGGACCGGTTGCCTCGCGCCCATCATGGCGCGCACGGCAGGCGCGACGAGGAGCAAGAAGGTGACCTGGGCGCTCACAGGGTTCCCTGGAAGTGCGAAGACCAGATTGGTTCCTCTTGTTCCAAAGAACACGGGCTTTCCAGGCTTCATGTCGATCTTCCAGAAGGCCTCTTGGACTCCCGCCGCAAGACACGCGCTCCGCACGTAGTCTTTCTCGCCCACACTTGCGCCGCCGGTGAACACGACGATGTCGTGGCTTTCCATCGCGGACAGGAGCGCCGTCCGCGTCGCGTCCTCGTCGTCTTCGACCCTCACCGTCGTCACACTGGGAATGCCAAGTTGTGCGGCACGCGCGGCCAGGCCGACCGAGTTCGACTCGTAGATCTGTCCTTCCAACAACGCATCGCCGGCAAGGCGCAGCTCCGATCCCGTGACAATGATGGCCATCGTCGGTGGACGCATGGTCTCAACTTCGGACAATCCTTGGCTTGCGACGATCGCAAGTGCGGGCGACGTCAAGCGCGAACCCTTCGCGAGCAAGAGGTCGCCGGTCGCATAGTCCTCGCGCTTCTTTCTGACGGCCTGCCCTTTCTTGACGCTCGATGAGAAGGTAGCGCATTGTTCATCGACGGAGACGTCTTCTTGCATCACCATCGCGTCCGCTCCTTGCGGGATTGGCGCACCCGTCATGGTGCGCACCGTCGTGCCGGGAATGACGGTGAGTTTGTCGGGCCGATCGCCTGCATACATCGCACCTGTGATCTGCAACGATGTACCCGCATGCACTTCGGACGAGGCCACCGCAAAGCCGTCCACGGCAGAGTTGTCGAACGGAGGCGAGTCGACGCGAGCCACGAGGTCGGAAGCAAGGAAGCGCCCGAGCGCGCGGTTTAGGACGACCTTCTCCAAAGGCTGGGGTCTGCTAGTAGCCAAGATACGGTCGAGCGCGTCGTCGAACGGGATCACGCCTTCGGCTCCCGGTCGTGCCCCACTCCCGCCAGCACGTCGACGACGTGGAGGAGATGCGGCAGGACGGCGCGGAGCCCGTCTTCCACGCCTTTGGGCGACCCGGGCAAGCAGAGTACAAGTTTTTCCCCCATAGTTCCACAGATCGATCGACTGAGCATCGCCATCGGCGTGCGATCCTGACCGTACGTTCGGATGCGCTCGGTGACGCCCGGAAGTTGCTTGTCGAGGATCGGGGCGACAGCCTCAGGAGTCACATCGCGGGGTCCGACGCCCGTTCCACCGGTAAGGACGACGAGCGCGCCTTTCGCCTCCTTGACTGCCTGTTGGATCGCTGGCGCGTCGTCGGTAACCAGCGCCGTGCCGACGATCTGGACGCCGACCTCTTCGAGGACGCTGCACGCGGTCGGGCCGCTGAGATCGTTCGCCTTGCCGCGCGAGTCGCTGACGGTGATGACTGTCGCAGTCGTTTCGCCCGGCGCGTTGAAGTCCGACTTCCCTCCGCGCTTTTCAACAAGACGCACATTGAGGATCTCAGCGTCCTCATCGATCATCTTTGTCATGTCGTAGATGGTGAGCGCGGCGGCGGTGGCGGCGGCGAGCGCCTCCATCTCGACGCCTGTCTTGTAAACCGCCTTGACCGTCGTGATCGCTGTCACCGTGTCTTCTGTGAACTCGTAGCGCACGTCGACGAAATCGACGGGGACCGGGTGGCAATAAGGGATTATCTGCGGAGTGTTCTTGGCCGCCTGTACACCTGCGACTTTCGCGACGGGGAGCGGGTCGCCCTTGGGGAGGTCGCCGGACTTGATGCGCGCGATGGTCTCCTTGCGCGCGCGCAGGGTCGCGCTCGCGGTGGCAGTGCGGAGTGTGTTGACTTTGTGGGAGACGTCGCGCATTGGATTAGTGCTGGGTTACTGTATTGTGGCGCAGATTGACCCCCACCCCCTTCCCCTCCCCCTCCGTCTGCGCGCAATGGGAGGGCAGTCGGCTATCCCCCAATCTGGATCATGCTCGCGTTCTTGAGGTGGAAGAGTTTCTCAGGCCCGGGGTGTCCAGCCCACTTTTGGGCGAGCGAGCCGTGGACCGCGGCGCGGATATCCTCGTCGGTGCATCCGCTTCGCATTAGGTCGCGCACGTTGATGTTGGGCAGCATGAAGAGGCACGGCTTGAACTCGCCCGTCGCGGTGAGGCGCAAGCGGTTGCAGTCGGAGCAGAAGTCGTCTGTCATCGACGTGACGAAACTCACTGTGCCGACCCCGCCCTTGATCGCGAAGTCTTTGGCGACTGCGCTTGGCTTGCGGTCGATCGGTTCGATCTCGAACTGCGACTCGACAGCCTTGCGCATCTCGGCGTAAGCGACCATGCGGTCCTTCGACCACTCGTTGCCATCGAAAGGCATGAACTCGATGAAGCGCACGTTGAGTGGCCTGTCTTTCGCGTAGGCGACGAAGTCGACGAGTTCGTCGTCGTTGACGCCCTTCATCACGACGGTGTTGATCTTGAGAGGCGCGAACCCTGCTGCGATCGCTGCCTCGATCCCGGCGCTCACTTGGTCGAACTTGTCGGTGCGCGTGATCTCCTTGAACCGTTCGCGCTGAAGCGAGTCGATCGACACGTTGAGGTGCGTGAGCCCCGCCGTGCGGTAGACGGGCGCCATTTTCGCGAGCGTCGTGCCGTTCGTGGTCATCGCGACCTCTTCGATGCCGTCGATGCGCGCGACTATCTCGATCAGGTTTTCGATGCCCTTGCGGACCGTGGGCTCGCCGCCTGTGATGCGAACCTTGTTCACGCCGTCCTGCGCGAGTACGCGCACGATGCGCTCGATCTCTTCGTAGCGCAGCACGCCCTCGTGCGGGATCCACGCGATCCCCTCGGCGGGCATGCAGTACTGGCACCGCAGGTTGCAGCGGTCGGTGACGCTGACGCGCAAGTACGTGTGCCGCCGACCGAAGCGATCGGCGAGCGGGTTCGTCCGGGTTGGTTCGGGTTCGCCCGGGTTTGTTCGGATTGGGTTCGCCATGGGAACGGGCGCAACGAGAGTGTATCACTGCACCCTGTCGCCGACCCAGACGTATCAGCCTTTTACAGTGCCCAGCCCTCTCGATACGGCGGGTGGATGAGGCGCGAGTATTCGTTCGAGCCCTTGACGGCCGTGTTGGCCGCGTCCCAATCCAGCCGCGGGCCGTCGGCCCAGACCGCGAGGTTGCCGAGCACCACCGTCTCAGTCAGCGGGCCGCTGTAGTCGGGGATGTTGCCAAGCGGCTTCGGCCCACCGGCACAAGCCCGCGCGAACTCCTCAAAGTGTCCGGGCGATTCTTCGACCTCGACGTTCGGGAGTTGCCCACCGCCGACGATCTGCGTGGACGTGCCGTACTCCGCAGGGTTGTAGAGCGTCGCGCTCTCGCACACGAGCAGAGATCCGTTCGCGTCGAGGTTGATGCCCGGCGCGAGGTCTTGCGACGGTTTCTTGCCGCCGTCGTACCACACGAATTTGACGGGCGCGCGGCCGTTGCGCTCAGCGAACTGGTAGGTGACGATCGACCACGCTGGGAACGAGTCACGGTTGTGGCCGCTCGTCTGCGCCTGGATCGAAATCGGATCGCGGAGGTCCAAGGCCATGAACGGGAGGTTCATCGCATGGCAACCGATGTCGCCGAGCGCACCGCTGCCGAAGTCCCACCATCCGCGCCACGCGAACGCGTGATAGCCGGGCGCGTAGTGGCGGAACGGCGCGGGGCCGATCCACAGGTCCCACGCGACGTGCTTGGGCACATCGATCGTCGGGAACGGGCGGTCGACGCCCTGAGGCCACCATCCGCCACAGCGGTCGGTCCAGCAGTGGACCTCTTTCACCGTTCCGAAAGCCTTTTGTTGCACGAGTTTCGCGACCTTGCGCAGGTTGGTGCTCGCCGTGCCCTGGTTGCCCATCAGCGACATGACGTTGTTCTCGCGAGCGATGTCCGCTAGGGCGCGTGCTTCGCCCACAGTGCGCGTGAGCGGCTTTTCGACATAGACGTGCTTGCCGTGTCGCATCGCGAGCGCGGCGGCGGGCGCGTGGCTGTGGTCGGGAGTCGAGACGACCACGGCGTCGAACTCCGTGTGCATCTTGTCCATCATCTCGCGATAGTCGGTGAAGGTGGCGGCGCGGGGCACGTCCTTCATCCGGTCGACCAGTGTGTTGTGGTCGATGTCACAGATCGCGGTGACGACGCCGTTGTCGATGGCGCTGTGCATGTTGTTGCGCCCCCGACCGCCGACACCGACGACGGCGAAACGTGGTTTGCCCCTGTCTTGGTTGCCGAGGACGATGGTGGGCACAGCCAGGCTGGCTGCGGCCATCGTCGCGGTCTTCAGAAAGTCGCGTCTGGTCTGTCGGGGCATGGTGGGAGTATGGCTTAAGGTCCCCACCCCCTAGCCCCCTCCCCACAAGTGGAGAGGGGGAACTTTACGAAGTGATCCTCTTGCGCTCTTTGAGGTCGTACTTCTCGCCTTGTTTGAGGGCGAGGTAATCCTGTTCAGTCGTCGGTGCCGTGCGGTAGTCGTAGAAGAACACTGACCCCCGGCCCGTGACCTCCGCTGTGGTGCCTTTCACGATGATCGCGGTGGCCTCGTCGATGCCAATGCCGAGCAGTTGCGGGTGCGTTTTCATCAGGCTCGTCATATCTTTGTGGCGACCGCGCTGGGTGAAGTGCTGATCCACAGCCGCACCGGGCAAGAACCCCAGACCGCGCGTGTAACCGGGCGAGACGATCTCGAGGTTGCCGAGCGGATTGCCGCGCGCAAGGAACTCCGCCTGGATCGAAGCACCCGCGCTCGATCCGCCGATCGCGCCTCCTCGCTCGAGGACCTTCTTCATCAGTTCGTGCGCCTGAGTGTCGGCGTAACTGTCGACGAGGTTCCACTGGCGTCCCCCGCCGAACCACACCCCTTTCGCGTCCTTGAGCGGCTTAAGAAACTCGTCGTCCTTGTCGGATTTCTCGCGGTCTTTCGTATGGATCCACGAGACGTTCTTGGCACCGGCCGCTTTCAGTGCGCGCACGAAGTCGGGTTCCGTCGGAATGACTTCCGCGAACTCGCACGGGACGTACACGATAGCCGCGTCCGGCCCGCCGCAGGCCTCGATGAACTTCTGGAGGAGTCCTTGCGGCATTCCTCCACCGCCGACGATGAAGAGGCTGCCGCTCTTGACTTCTGGCGTGTCGCTTTGCTTTGGAGGAAACTCAGGGAGACTTTGTTCGACCGCACGTCGGAGCAAGGCCACGATGTCGGCACGCTCGTTGCTCTGCAGCGTGACCTTGCCCTCTGACCTGATCAACGACTTGGGGAGGGTGAAGGTAACGCTTCCCGTCCCTCTTACGACGAGGTTGCGGTCTGTCGCGACGAGGGCCGCGTCGCTGTCGATCTGCGGAGTAAGCCCATCGAGAAGCGAGAGCGGACGAATCTTGAGTTTCGATTGGCTCGACGCGGAGAGCGCGACGATTGAGTTCTGAGGGTTCCACTCAAGGCTTGCGAGCGCCTCGCCCGAGTCGACCCAGATCGCGCAGTTCTCAGGAAGCCTTCGTGTGATCCCGTTCCAGAGTTTTGCGCTAGGAACTTCCTTCCACTCCTCGTTCGACTTCGCGAACACAACGATCTCGCTTTTGTTGCGCGCGAGTTGGATGAAGGCTTCCTTTGCTGCGACCTTGCCTTCCTCTCCTCCCCACACGATCACGGTGCCCTTTACGATCGGTTGCGGCCACTTGTCCGCCTGGCCAAGGGAGAGGTGAGATAGCGCGAGTAAGGCGACAATGAGGGCGCGCCGCATCACCCGATGCTACCGCGCTACGCGAGCGCGGGTTCCTTCAAGAGGTCGTCGATATCGAGCAGGTCGGTGACCATGTTGAGGCCGCCGTTTGCGTCCAATGGCCACTCGGCCTGTGGCCGGTCCCAATAGACCTCCACGCCGTTCTGGTCGGGGTCGCGGAAGTAGATCGCCTCGCTGACGCCATGGTCGCTGGCGCCATCGATTTGGACGCCGTTCGCAGTGAGCCGCCTCAGCGCGTCAGCAAGTGCGGCGCGGCTGGGATAGCGGATCGCGAAGTGGAATAGGCCGGTGGTGCCTCTCGGCGGTGCCTCTCCGCCAAGGCTCAACCACGTGTTGAGGCCGATGTGGTGGTGGTATCCGCCTGCGCTGAGGAAGGCGGCCTGGTCACCGTAGCGCTGGGTGAGTTGGAACCCAAGGACGTCGCGATAGAAGGCGATCGCGCGCTCCAAGTTTGCGACCTTGAGGTGCACATGACCGATATCGGTGCCTGCCGGGGCGGGGTTCATGTTCTTTAGAATCGAGTTCTTGGGCACCGGGTTCCTTCGGTCCTGCGACCCGGTAACCTGCGGGCGATGGATTTGGGCGGTTCGCCGATCGGCCTCGACGCGATCGAGCGCGTGGCATATGGAGGAGAAAACGTCTCTATAGCGGCCTCATCGGTGGATCGGATGGATCGGTCGCGCGCCGTCGTCGAGGCGATCATTGCCGAGGGGCGGACCGTTTACGGCGTGAACACGGGGTTCGGCAAACTGAGCGACGTGCACATTCCTGCGGGCCAGTTGCGGGAACTGCAAGTAAACCTTGTGCGCTCGCACTCGTGTGGAGTGGGGCGACCTTTGAGCGAGCCCGAGGTGCGTGCGATGACTCTGCTGCGGGCGAACGTGCTCGCACTGGGGTTCTCCGGTGCGCGACCGCAGGTGTGCACGCACTTGGTCGAGATGCTCAACAAGGGGATCAATGCGGTGGTGCCGGAGCAAGGATCTGTCGGCGCCTCGGGAGACCTTGCCCCACTCGCACACCTGGCACTGTGCGCGATCGGCGAGGGCGAAGCGTTCTACGACGGTGTTCGGATGCCCGCCGCAGACGCGCTCGCTTGGGCGGGAGTTGCGCCGTTGTCGCTCGAGGCCAAAGAGGGCCTCTCGTTGCTTAATGGCACTCAGGCGATGGGTGCCGTCGGCGGCCTTGCTTTAGCACGCGCACTTCGCGTGTGCGAACTTGCCGATGTCGCCGGCGTGATGACGCTGGAGGCGTTGTTGGGAACTCCTGTCGCGTTCGATGCCCGCATCCATGGTGCACGTCCCCACGACGGACAGGTAGAAGTCGCGTCTCACCTGCTTTCGTTGATGGAAGGTAGCGAGATCCGCGAGTCGCACGTGAGCGGCGATTCGCGCGTGCAAGACGCATACTCGTTGCGCTGCATGCCACAGGTGCACGGGGCGGTGCGCGACGCGCTGGAGTATGCGCGGTCGATCGTCGAACGCGAGACGTCTTCGGCGACAGACAACCCGCTTGTGTTCGAGAACGGCGACGTCCTGAGCGGAGGCAACTTCCACGGCGCGTACCTGGCGCACGCTTTCGACTTTGCGGCGATCGTGCTGACCGACCTGATGTCGATCAGCGAGCGGCGGCTCGACCGCATGATCACCCCCGAGATGAGCGAGGGATTGCCGCCTTTCCTCACCGCAAACCCTGGGACGGGAAGCGGCTATATGATCGCGCACGTGGCGGTCGTGTCGCTGCTCAACGAGAGCAAGGTGCTGTCGCACCCGGCGTCGGTCGACAACCTCCCGACGAGCGGAGGCAAAGAAGACCACGTGTCGATGGGCATGACGTCCGCGCTAAAACTGCGACGGATCGTCGAGAACGCGGAAAGGGTGATCGCCTGCGAACTGATGGCGGCGGCAGAGGGGCTGGAGTACCGCAAGCCCTTGAAGCCTGGGCCTCGTTTGGCAACTTGGTACGAAAAGGTGCGTTCGGTCGTGCCGCATCTGGACACCGACCGTCCGCTCGGTGACGACATCGAGCGGTTGGCCGCTGAGATCAGGGATCGGCGGTTCACAATAGGATAGGAATGGCGACGAAGACCACGATCCGAGCACCGCGGGGAACAATGACCAGTTGCAAGGGATGGCAGCAAGAGGCCGCCCTGCGCATGCTGATGAACAACCTCGACCCCGAGGTCGCGGAGAACCCTGACGACCTGATCGTTTACGGCGGAACGGGCCGTGCGGCGCGGAGCTGGGACGCGTTCCACGCGATCGTCCGCGCCTTGCGCTCTCTCGAGAACGACGAGACGCTGCTGGTCCAAAGCGGCAAGCCCGTCGGCGTGTTCCGCACACACGCGCACGCGCCGCGAGTGCTGATCGCAAACAGCAACCTTGTGGGGCATTGGAACGACTGGCAGCACTTCAACGAACTTGAACAGCGCGGCCTGATGATGTACGGACAAATGACAGCCGGCTCATGGATCTACATCGGCTCGCAAGGGATCGTGCAGGGGACGTATGAGACGTTCGCCGCTTGCGGGCGACGGAGCTTCGGCGGGTCGCTCACGGGACGTCTCGCCGTGAGCGGCGGAATGGGAGGCATGGGAGGCGCGCAGCCGCTCGCGGCCGTCATGGCAGGCGCGAACTTCATCGGGATCGACGTCGATCCCGCTCGCATCGAGAAACGACTGCAAACAGGCTACTGCGACGCGATGGCGTGGACGTTGGACGAGGCATTGGGGATCCTGGAAAAGGCGACTGTGCCCACGAGCGTTGGCCTTGTCGGCAACTGCGCAGACGTGCTACCAGAGATGGTCGCAAGGGGCATCACGCCTGACGTGCTGACGGACCAGACGAGCGCGCACGACCCTCTGAACGGGTACGTGCCGAACGGCATAAGCCTAAGCGAAGCATTGGATCTTCGCAAGTCCTCGCCTGAAACCTATACAGAGCGTTCGATTGAAGCGATGGGGACGCACGTCGCGGCCATGTTGGAACTCAAGCGCCGTGGGGCGGTGACGTTCGACTACGGGAACAACATCCGCGAGTTCGCCGTTCAGGCGGGCGTCAAGGACGCTTTCGACATCCCCGGGTTCGTGCCCGAGTACATCCGACCAATGTTCTGCGAGGGCCGCGGGCCGTTCCGGTGGGCCGCGCTCAGCGGCGACCCTGATGACATCGCTGTGACGGACCGATTGGTCTTGGAGATGTTTCCAGAGGACGAAGTGCTCTCGCGCTGGATCACGCTCGCGCGAGAACGGGTGAAGTTCCAAGGTCTTCCCTGCCGGATCTGCTGGCTCGGATACGGAGAGCGGGCAGAGTTCGGCGTCGCGATCAACGACTATGTTCGCGACGGCAAACTGAAGGCGCCGATCGTGATCGGGCGCGACCACCTCGACTGTGGGAGCGTCGCCTCGCCCAACCGCGAGACCGAAGCGATGAAGGACGGCTCCGACGCGGTCGCCGACTGGCCGTTGCTCAACGCCATGGTGAACACTGCGGCAGGGGCTTCGTGGGTGTCGATCCACAACGGCGGCGGCGTTGGGATCGGCTATTCGCAGCACGCGGGAATGGTGGTCGTCGCGGACGGCACGCTGGAGATGCGCGAGCGGCTGCAGCGCGTCCTCACGACGGACCCCGGCATGGGTATCGTGCGGCACGTGGATTCTGGATACGACGAAGCGGTGAGGTTCGCGCACGAGCACGGAGTCCGCATTCCGATGGAGGAACGGTGAGCGACGCAAACTGGCCACGCGCCTCGGCATGGCTCGGAGGGGAGTCGTTGCCCGAGACCGCTGGATCGCTCGCCGTGCTTGGAGTCCCGCTCAACAAGTCGATCACACCAGGAAGGTGCGACTTGGCCCCGCAGGCCATTCGTAAATCGATGCATCGGCTGTCGACGTACGACATTGATCGCAACACGGACGTGAGGAGACTTTCCTGCCACGACCTTGGCGACCTCAAAGTCGAGAAGTCGAGTCCCGAGGACGCACTCGAACCGATCCGACTCGGCGTGCTCCATGCGATTGAAGACCACAGTCGTTTGGTTATCCTCGGCGGCGACAACGGCGTCACTCGCGCAGGAGTGCACGGACTGGGAGTGCCAATCGAACGGTCTGGACTTATCACACTCGACGCCCATCTCGACATGCGCCACCGCAACGAAGGCCTCCACAACGGCAATCCGGTGCGTGCCTTGCTCGACGATGGCCTGCCCGGGGGCAACATTGTGCAGATCGGGCTTTCATCCTTTGCGAACTCAGCGGAATACGCACGCGACGCCCACGAGGCCGGGATCCAGGTCGTTCCCATGGCAAAAGTCCGCGAAATCGGGGTCGGTCAGGCCGTTACCGACGCCCTCGATCGACTCGACTATCGGACTGACGCGATCTACTTCGACCTCGACGTCGACGTCCTTGACCGCGCTTTTGCGCCCGCCTGCCCTGGCGCAAGGCCAGGCGGTCTCGCCCCACAGGACGCGATGCTTGCCGCATGGCTCGCCGGTCGGCACAAGAAGGTGCGCGCCATCGACCTCGTCGAGGTCGACCCGAAGGCGGACATCAACGAGTCCACGTGCCTTTGCGCAGGCATGCTACTCATGGCGTTCGCTTCTGGGATCGTCGAGAGGCTGACCGGCTGATGTCCCGTGCAGCACTGACGAACTGCTCGCGCGTGCTCACCAACGTGGGCGAGGACGTGAACGGTGCAAGCGTGCTTGTCAACAGCGGGCGGATCGTAGACGTCGTCGAAGGCGGCCCTCCCATCGGGTTCGAGCCTATCGACGTCGGGGGCCGTGTGGTCACGCCGGGGCTAGTCGACGCACACACACACGCTGTCTTTGCTGGCGACCGCGCCGATGAGTTCGCCCTCAGGGGTCGCGGCGCGACCTATGAAGAGATCGCAGAAAGCGGAGGCGGCATCCTCTCCACAGTTGCGAAGGTGCGCGAACTCGATGCTGACCAACTCTTCATCGAGAGCAAGTCCCATATCGAGGCCATGCTGAGGTGCGGGACGACGACAGCGGAAGTGAAGTCAGGATATGGGCTCGCGACGCTGCAAGAACTCAAGATGCTCGAAGTAGCGAAGCGCCTCAATCTCGAGACCCCCATGGACGTCGTGCCGACGTTTTTGGGCGCCCACGCCGTGCCCAAGGAGTTCGCTGGAAACAAGTCCGGTTACATGGACTTGGTCATCAACGAGATGCTCCCTTTGGTGATCGACACGAAGAGCGCCGTCGCGGTCGACATGTTTATCGAGGACGGCTACTTCGACACCAGCGATGCCGCCCGGCTCATGGACGCGATCGACGGCACGGAACTCAAACTCCGTCTGCACGTCGACCAGTTCAGCAAGGGAGGCGCGCAGATTGCAGCGCGGCTGGGCGCGCACACGGCGGACCACCTTGAGCAAACCGGTCCCGACGGGATCGAGGCGCTTGCGGACGCTGGAGTGATTCCCGTTTTGCTCCCTGCGTCTGTGCTGCTTCTCGGCCTGGACAAGTATCCCGATGCGAGGAAGATGCTCGATCTGGGAATGCCCGTCGTCGTCGCGACCGACTTCAACCCTGGCTCTTCGCCTACGCCCAGTCTCCCGTTCGCCATGTCGCTCGCCGTCGGCAAGATGGGGATGTCGTACGAAGAGGCGTTCAGGGGCTGTACACTCAACGCCGCACGCGCCCTTTGTCGCAACGACGTCGGGGTCGTTGCGCCCGGTGCAAAGGCCGACCTCGTCGTATGGGACACTGACGACCTTCGAGACGTGGCCTATTTGGTCGGAGCGGACATGGTCTACGCCGTCTACAAGGACGGCGAGCGCGTCGTCTAGATCTTTAATCGCCGCGGGAACACGGCCGTGAACGTCGAGCCCTTGCCTGGTTCGGATTGGGCGTCCAGACGCCCACCGTGCGCCTCCAGAACCCTGCGGCACGAGTCCAGCCCAAATCCGGTGCCTTCGATTCCGATCGTTCGGTCAACGGCGCGACCTTCTTCCGTGAGCACGTGCTCGAGTTGCTCCGCGTTCATACCGATGCCGTCGTCCTTGAATGCGATGCTCACCCACTCATTGTCTGCTTTGAAAGACACGGTGACAGTCTTGCCGGTGCCGGGCGAATACTTCACAGCATTGCTGACGAGGTTCTCGATCACGCGACGGATCTTGCGCCTGTCCACGTAGACCTGGCACTTGTTGTCCGTGCCCTCGAGTTGGATGCGGTGGTTCAGGGCGCGCTCGGTGTGCCTTTCAGCGATCACGGCCTGATGGAGCACGATGCCAATATCAAACTCCTCGGGCTGCGGGCGCCAGGCGTCGTCGAGGGGGACAAGAATGTCCTTGAGATCGTCCAGAAGCCTGTCCGTCTGCTCGATGATGCCTGTGAGCAGTTCGCGCTGTGTCTGTGGATTGTCGACGACCCCAGGGATGAGCATCGTCTGCGCGTAGCCACGGATGACGGTCAACGGTGTCTTGAGATCGTGCACGATATTTCGCCGGAGCGACATCCCCATGCGCTCCGTCCGCGCCACTTCATGGACCATTTCTGGGTAGATCGCCATCCGGCTGGTCACACGAACGATCGATGAGAACATCCGTCTCTGGTCTTCGCTGAGCAAGGCGGGCTTGCGATAACCAATGACGATCCAGCCAAGTCCTCCGCGGGGTCTCGACCACCTGGCTCCGACCATGGTTGAAACCTCTAGTCCGATGATCTCGCTGAAGCGCACCAGTTCGTTTCCGTCCGTCAGATACAGCTCTTCCGAGCCGTTGGCGAACAGGGCCTGAAGATCCTCGTCGTGAGTGATCGCAATCGAGACGTCCTTGCCGAACTCCGTCAATATCGGGTCGATGGGCTCGTCGGTCGGGAGCAGCCCAAGTTCGACTCCCTGCCGGTCTTCGACGTCCGGGTTCGCGACGGCCAAGAATGACCAGTGGTGCTTTGCAGAGTCAGAGAGCAAGAGGCCGTAGAACGAATAGCCCGGCAATTGCTGCCGCATGAAGTGCGACGAGACTGCCAGCACCTCGCGGTTGTCGTGGCAACCCGCAAGGTCCTCAATGAGCGTCAGCAGAGTGCCGTCCGTCCTTTCGTTGTCGTTTCTCAACAATCCTTGTGTCCTTTGATTCCAACGCCCCAGAACACCAAACTGTGCCCTCTACAAGTATCGGGAGGGCGCCCCCAGTCCAGTAAAGGGTTTTCCACAGCCAGTCCGGCGATAGTCATTGGACGACCTGGGGGCCGAAATGTTCGCGCTAGATCGACTTTTCTAGGCGGGCGATCAGCCGGGTCGCTTCTTCAGGAGTGTTGTAATGGACCGCGCTGATACGCACAAAACCGGTCTCAGTCGGCGCGCCGAGGGCCTCGCAAAGGCGATGCGCGTACATGTGGCCAAACCTCACCCCTAGGTCGGGGCCGTTCAACTGGCGAACCACTTCGTCTGAAGGCTTTGATCTGTGGACGAACGAGATGGTCGGGTGCCGCTCGCTTTGGTCGCACGAGAGCGGGCCGACCAAGCGGATAGCAGACTTCGTCGCGAGGTAGTTCATCAAGCGTTCCAAAACGGGCCGCTCGAATTCTTTGATCACGGCGTACGCTCGCTCGACAGTCGGCCTGCTGTGCCCCTCGCCTCCTCCCAGCCATGCCAAGTAGTCGGCCGTGCCGAGCAAGCCAGCCAACGCCTCATATGGCTGGCATCCGAGTTCGAACTTGTAGGGCATCTGCTTTGCGAAGAAGAAATGGTTTGGGCCGTCGAGATCCTCCCACGCTGAGTGCTTCCCGAACATCAAGGCGATGTGAGGGCCGAACACCTTGTACAGGGAGAGGACATAGAAGTCCGCGTCGAGGGCCTGGACGTCGGGAGCCGCGTGGGGCGCGTTAGCAACTCCGTCCACGACGACCTTCGCCCCGACAGAGTGCGCCATTGATGTGACGCGCTTGACGTCGAGGATGTCGCCGAGGAGATTGGACGTGTGAGCCACTGCGACGACCTTTGTTCGGGCGGAAAATAGCCCTTCCAACTCTCCGTAGTCATACGTCCCTCGCTCGGCATCCACGCCCCACCACTTGACGACGGCGCCTTGCGACTCCAACCGCGTCCACGGACCGATGTTCGCCTCATGGTTCGTCAATCCGATGACGATTTCGTCGCCGGGCTTGACGGTCTTGCCTATCGCGGCGGCAAGCCGGTACACGAGGTCTGTGGTCGAAGGGCCGACGAGCGTCGTCCCAACGCCTTCACCGTTCATGAGCACGTTCGCAAACGCCTTCGATTCGGCAACAACCCGGTCGACGTAGTCTGATGCGGGATAGCCCGCCCCGGTCTGCACGTTGCCGTTGACCATCAAGTCCCGCATGCGGTCCATCACGTGCACGGGCACTTGCGACCCGCCAGCGTTCTCAAGAAAGGCAAAGCCTGAGGCGAGCGCGGGGAACTGGGCTCGGACAGACTCGATCGTCACACGATTCGTTGCGAGAGACACTGGCAGATGTTGGCACAGCCTTAGCGGCCTTTGGCGAGTTCGATCGGATCGTCGTTAAGGTCGCGCTTCGCGGGTCGATAGTTGGGAGGCTCGACTACGCCGTAGATCGCGTGCTTCGCCCCAGTGCGATATGCCCATCCCTGGTCGCCGTAGCTCCAGTGCCAGAACTCCGAGGGGTAGTTTGTCATGCCTCCCTCCGTGAGCGCCTTGATGAACACATCGCGGTTCCTCTGCGCCTCCTTGGTGAGGTCGTGGACGACGGTGTGGAAGGCGTGCCTGTCCCAGTTCTCGTAGGGGGACCTCATATCGAGTTCGTTGTTGTCATCGTCCAGGAGAAACATATCGACTGCGCCACCTGTCGAGTGCGGCGGGGGGACACGATCGTTCATAGGGGCCGTGTATCGATTCACGACGCGCTTTAGTTGCACTTCGCTCCAGTCGGGATGCAGGCTTTTGAATCGGTTCCATGTGCGCAGATACATTCGCCGTTGGATGTGGTGGGGGCGCCATCCTTCCAAGACTCCGAGGCGGTACTTCCGCGGGAGCGCCTTCGCCGCCGCGCACAGTTTTTGCGCGACCGACTCGCGCACGACGGTCTCGTAGCGATACTTGAACACCGGCCTCGTGCGAACGAGCCTCGGACAGAAGTCAAGATAGTCGACCAGCGGCTCCCCGCACTCGATGATCTTGACGTGCCTCAGCTCCGAGACGGGCTCCGCAATAGAGACTTTCTTCATGGCCTGAGCAAGCGCGACGATACCTCTAGGAGGTTTGCCATGTTCTTCTCCAGACCCTTCTTCGTACGCTCGTTCAAGAGGTTGCCCTCATGGTCAAACGCGTCCCCGGCAAGGGGCAACGTCACGAGGTCTGGCAACACGAACGCGCCAAGGAAACTGAGGGCGCTTCTATAGACGCTCTGTGCCCGTACTCCGCCGAACTGCCCGGGAGACGCGCTGATCACGGCGATGACCTTGCCGTCCCACTCGTTCTCAACGCCCTCGTCTGGCCTGCGCCGCGAGACCCAGTCGATCGCGTTCTTGAGCAAGGGTGTTGGGCCTGTGTTGTACTCCGGCCCGGCGAGCACGATCGCATCAGCGCTACGAACGGCAGCCTTGAGGAGAAGCACCGACTCCGGGAAACCCTTCTCCTTCTCAAAATCGGCGTCGTAGATCGGCAAGGGCTGGGCGCGAAAGTCGAACCCCTCGACCGCCGCGCCCTTTTCCTCCAGTATCTTCGAAGCGACCATGAGGAGGCTCGTGTTGTACGAGCCTGTTCTCAGACTTCCTGATAAGGCAAGAACCCTTGGCATGATCGCACTAGAAGTCTAGCCGATGCTCCGCAGTTCCCCGTCAGTCACAGACTCCGTACCAAGTCCCAGACCACGACGTCGGATGCGACTCGCCCGACTGGTGCCCGTATTGGTCGATGCGCTGCTCGTCGAACTGCCCAGCGCCTGTCGTGTACTTCGCGTGACTGTCGAGGAAGATCACCGTGCCGCCCGTTGGGCTCCACATTGTGAAGTAGTCGAATGGCGGAGGACAGTCGTAGCCATACCGTGAGCAGTCCGTGTCGTACTGCTTGGAGAAGAACGGGAACATCTCGACGCGCAGGGCGCGACTCTCTGCAGGGTATTCGATCGACGTCGCGATAACGGACCTGTTGAACGTCAACGGCACATTGTTCTGCGTGGACTCGCCGTTCACGACAGTATAGAGGCACTGCGTAAACCGGTAGGAACTCCCGTAAGCCTTCCAATAAGAGTCCGCTCCTGGCACGTCGATCGATGTGTACGGCCCGCCTTGGTCGTTCGGGCTCTTGAAGACGCCTGTGCTCTTCAAGTACGGGAACAACAGGACCTCGACGCCCTTGTGTCCTGGTTGGCCAGCAGGCGGGGCGCTGTTATACGCGTAAAAGATCGGCATGGTGTCGTCGTTGTCGCTGAGGTACATGGCCAGCGCAAGTCCGATCTGGCGCGCTTGCGAGAGTTCCTGCGTGTTCTTTGCGGCTTGCTTCGCCCGCGCGAAGACCGGGAACAAGATCGCTGCGAGTATCGCGATGATCGCGATCACGACGAGAAGTTCTATCAGTGTGAACGCTCTTTTCATTTGGCTCCTGACGTAGACCATCCTCGTTGAGCGAGGAGAGGTCGGAGTCCGAGCCACTTCCCGCATTCCCTCCGCCGGCATTACCCGGATCAGGTTATAGGGGACAGTCCGACCGTGTCGGACATCTCAGCCGCGTGGCGCCCCCTGCGGACAGCCTTCTGTCGACTCCATGATATCGCAAAACGGAACGGCCCGGCGGACACCGCCGGGCCGTCTTGCTAGGTCGATGCCTTCCTATGGGCAGGCGAAGTCTTCCGAGTCGCCAACGCTGGTGCCCGGAACGCCGTGAAGGTCGTTGTAGGGGTTTGCCGGAGTGTTGACGACGGCCTCAAGTTGGTCGGTCGACAAGGCAAGAGGAATGTCCGTCCTCCAACCATAATAGGGGGCGCCAGGGCGCCCTGTACCGAGCAACGGATTGTCCGCGCCGATGGCTTGGACGCCGCCCCACTTGAAGAACTTCGCATGGCCGTCGGCAAAGTTGATCACAAGTCCTTCGGCGTGCCGAGCAATCCCCATGAACTTGTTGTACGTCAACCCGACGCCCTTTGCGGGGTTCGCCAAGTCGGCCAGGATGTACGCATCGAAGAACGCGATCGTGTTAACGACGTCGGGCAGAGCCGTCTGTGTCCACACTTGCGACTTCTTACCGACCGGCGGCGGCAGGGCGCAAAGGTTTTCGCCGAAGAGCCCTAGGTTGGGCGCGTAGGAAGCCTTGGTCAGACCACCTTGTGGCGTCGTCAAGTTGAGTCCGTTCAACCGCGCGAGCCAGTCCTGCGGAGGCGAGTCGGCAGGGCTGAGAAAGATCTTCATGTTCTTCATGTACGGTTGGACAGCATCGTAGACGGAGAACACGACAGGTCGCGGATCGGGGGTCTCAGGCGGCTTGATATACGCGCTCATCGGATAGTAGTCGTCGAAGTCCGACGCGTACATCAGTGTGCTGAGGCCGATCTGCTTCAAGTTGCTGATGGACTGCGTCTTCTTCGCCGCGTCCTTCGCGCGCGTGAAGACCGGGAAAAGGATCGCCGCCAAGATGGCAATGATCGCAATCACCACTAGGAGTTCGATCAGGGTAAAGGCATGTCTCTTCATAAGCAAAACTCCGGAAAGGGCGACAAGTCTCCTTAGTCGCCTGTCCAGGCAAGGCACAATCATAGCCCATCCCCAAAAAGGGAATGAGCGTTAGCGCGTACTACGCCAGAATCTCGCCTTCAGTTCCCCTCCTTGTGTGCTATCTTTCCGTACTTCGGACCATGAAGATCGCCGTCCAACTTTACACCTTGCGCGACCCCTTGGCGAAAGACACCTGGGGCACCCTCCGCAGGTTGACGGACATGGGGTTTAAGACCGCCGAACTGGCCGGCACTTACGACAAGCCTCAACAAGAGTTCGCCGCGAAGTGCGGCGAACTCGGCCTGCGGATCGTGGCCCCCCACCTCGGGATCGACGAGTTTGAGAAGAGACCAGACCAGACACAGGAACTTTGCCGCGCAATGGGCACGGACATGGCAGTCCTTCCCTGGGTAGGCGAAGACGTCTACAGGGGAGGATGGGCCAACGCAGCCGAGCGCATGAACGCGATCGGAGCCGAGTTCGCCAAGCGCGGCATTCGGTTCCTCTATCACAACCACGACTTCGAGTTCCGTCCTGAGAACGGCGTGCCGGGCTACGACAACCTGATCGCCAAGTCTGACCCGCGGTATCTAAACTTTGAAGTCGACGCGTATTGGGTCAAGAGCGGCGGGCACGACCCCGTCGACTATCTCAAGAGGTTGAAAGGCCGCGTCAAGACGATGCACTTCAAGGACATGAAGCCAGGCGAGAGAAAGGAGATGGAGGACGTGGGTTACGGAATCCTCGACTGGAAGTCCATCATTCCCGCCGCGATCGAGTGCGGGGTCGAGTACGCGATCATCGAACACGACAACCCGCCAGGCGACCCTTTGCAGCACGTCGCAAGGAGTCGCGACTTCCTCCTGCAACAAGGTCTCAAAGACTGATGACTCACGTGGGAGCCGTCGCGTTCGACCTCGGCGGCGTCATGGTCCGCATCCATCACAACTGGAATGACGCACTTCGCGCTGCTGGACACGACTCCAGCAAGGATCTCGGGCCTCTCGGGGGGTTTCCCGAGTTCGACCTCTACCAAAGCGGTGAGGTGAGCGACCAAGTGTTCTTGCGCGCGCTGTCCGCCTTTCTCGAAACAACCGAGGAGGAGGCGCATCGGGTTCATCTGGCGGTTCTGCGCGAGCAGTACGAGGGCGTCGACCTCCTCGCGCAAGACTTGGTCGACTGTGGGGTCCTCTGCGGATGCCTGTCGAACACAAACTCCTTGCACTGGGAAGCGCTCTTTGGGAGCCGGTATCCGTTCAGCTCCTTTCTCAAGGTTCGAATCGGTTCACACATCGTTGGCTCGAACAAGCCGGATGCCGCGATCTTTGAGACTTTTGAACAGGCATGTGCATGTGAACCTTCACAAATCGCCTACTTCGACGACGGCCGAGCAAACGTCGAGGCGGCCCAGAATCGGGGCTGGAAAGCCTGGCTCATCGACCCAGCGGGAGATACCGCAATTCAAATGCGCGGCCACCTGGGCCTCTAGTCTGTCCCTGTCAGGATTGCTGGCAGGCTAAACAGCACAAGGTGGAAGAACCAGACTGGGCGGGCGCAGCAAGGCTGCGCCAGGTGGGCACATGGCTGAATCGGGCACGAACGGCGTCGCCGTTCTCAAACTTGTGGGAAAGAACGTAGACCTCGTTTGCGACGTGGTCTCCGAGCAGTTCCCTATGGTCGTGCTCCAAGTCCGGTCCGACGCTCCAAAGGTCCAAATCACGTCCGGTGACTCCGTGGCCCTGGTCGAGAACCGACTTGGCCAAACGATCCCACGCTACGGCTCAGTGGCCATCGTTCAGGGGGGCCTGGTGACCCTTGCCGTGGACTCCGGCGCATCGAGCGCGAACAAGGGACAGAAACTCACGGAGTGCCAACTCCCCGCGATGCTCCGATCTCGCGGTGAAAACGGGGCGTACGGCGCCTGGCGAGGAGCGTGCATCCTGAAGCACAGTCCTAACAGGATCCACGTCCTGGTTGAGGAAGGCACAGTCGTCCCCGCGATGGCTGAACTGATGTTCAGTCCGATAGGCACGGATAACCAGGGATCGACCCGTATGGGCAACGATGATGGGGCGATGGTGAACGCATCCGACGTCCGCAGCAGGAAGATCAGGGTCAGCGCCTTCACGCGCGACGTCCTGGCCTCTCAAGAGCCTGGCACGGTGATCCTGGTCCTCGACGTCTCGAGGACCCTCTACCGAGCGGCCTAAGCGAGCCCTCCTCCCCACCTCCCTGGGCCATAATCGAATTGGACTTGCAACGGTCGTTGTAAGTCGGTCAATCCAATGGGAATGAGCCCGGAACGGATCGTAGGCGACGACCTCATCGATATCTACCGCAAGGTGGACGCGGGACAACGGCTCTCGGCAGAGGACGGCCTTAGGCTCTATCAGACGCCCAACCTCACCGCTGTGGGGGCCATGGCGAACATCGTGCGCGAGCGGCAGAACGGCGACACCACCTACTACGTCCGCAACCAGCACATCAACTACACCAACATCTGCAACAAGTTCTGCAAGTTCTGCTCGTTCTATGCGAAGAAGGGCGGGCCCGACCCGTATGAGATGACCCTCGACGAGGTCCGCAAGAGGTTGGAGTGGCACAAAGACGTGCGCATTACTGAAGTGCACATGGTCGGCGGCATCAACCCACGGCTTCCCTACTCGTACTACATGGACCTCGTTCGTCTAGTAAAGGAAGTCTTGCCTGGAGTTCAGGTGAAAGCGTTCACCGCCGTCGAGATCGAGCAGATCGCTTCAAAGGGCAAAGTTTCCATCTCACAGGCTTTGCAGGACTTGATGGACGCTGGGCTGGACTGCCTGCCCGGAGGCGGGATCGAGATCCTGTCTGACCGTGTCCACCGGGAACTGTTCGGCCGCAAACTGGGAGGCGAAGAGTGGAAGGCGGTCGCCAGGGCGTCCGCCGCGTTAGGGCTTCCCCAATACGCGACAATGCTCTACGGGCACATCGAGACGCTGGAAGAACGAGTCGAGCACCTGGTCCAGTTGCGCGACCTGCAGGACGAAGTCGGCAATTTCCTGTCGTTCACACCCCTGTCGTTCCACCCGGAGAACACGGACCTGCCTGACATCAAGCCGCTGACCGGCGACAACGACCTACGAAACATCGCTGTCTCGAGGTTGATGCTCGACAACTTTGCACACATCAAGTCCTTCTGGATCATGAACACGCCCGAAGTGACGCAGGCTGCGCTGTGGTACGGCGCGGACGACTGCGACGGGCTGGTGCACGAGTACGAGATCACTTACAAAGAAGGCGATTTCGGCAACAAGAAGCAGGCGCTCACCTACGACAACATGTGCTTTATTATCCGCGAGGCTGGGCGAGTACCCGTCGAACGCGACTCGCTGTACAATGTCGTCGAACGCACGCCAGAAGAACTCGGTGCCGCAGATCGACGGCCGTTGCAACCTCTTTCTCTAGTCCACTAGATCCGCATCAGCGTGAACGCCATCTTGAGCGGCCACTCGATCGTTTGGTAGTGTGCGAGCGGCGGTGGGCCGCATGACGCGCCGCCAAGCCCCATCACAAAGGCGTCGAGGCTCACGTAGACCTCGCGGTCCGGCACTAGGTCGTGCATGTGCTCTGTTTCGGTCATGTGCTTGGCCGAAAAGTGCGACGCCTTCACGCTCGGCTCGCAAGGCGCGAGTTTGTCAAGCCCACTGCGCCTCAAATGGTTGTCTATGGCCACGTCGTAGTCAAGCAAGAACGCAAGCCCGTGTCCATCGTCGCCTGTGAACTGCACATAGCGGACGCCGTACTTGTTGCCGTTGTCCTGCGGTCTGATTTGCGGCTCGTACTGGTCGGCCACGAGCCCCTCGTGCCAGCCGAGCCACACGCTTTGCTTTCGATCCGGGTAACTCTCGTGCGGGCCGTAGCCCAGCCACCGCATGTGTCGCAGCGACGGATCGAGAATGAGATCCCACCCCACCCTGGGCACCAACGGCAGGTCTCCAAAAGGCTCCCATTCCAGTTCGACCCGAAGCCCCTCGGGCACTTCTCGATATGTGCAGGTCTCACGCACACCGACTTGGGTTTTACACACGCTTTTCGACACGATTTGAACCTGAGAGTTGGACTTATCCACTTTCTCGACGGACCTTTCCAACACGTCGAGGCGGGCCGAGAGGCGAGGGTCAAGGAGCCATTTGTCGTTGTCGATCGGGGCCCGGAAAAGGCCTGTTCTCGGGCCAATGACAATGCCTTGTACAAGGAGGAGCCCAGAACTTGGATCGATCTCGAAGCCAAGGTTCTGGGGTTTGGGAAGGTAGGTTGGGTCGCCTCCGCCGCCCTGGTGCTGCTGGTGGAAGCAGAGCTCGTGGCCGTCAGAGTCAATGAACCGAACACAGAGCACCCTTTCCCCTTGCCAGTGCTCGGGGTCCCAATTGAACCTTCGCGTTTCCCTGGGCCCGATGCCATCCAAGGAGAACTCGCCCTCCTGGGAAGTGAGACCGTCGAACTGCAGTTTCCAGTGAGCCGTCACACCATCGAGGCTTCGGAAGTCGTATCGGTTCTCAACTTCGAGCCATTCGTGCGTCGCCCAGGCCCTAATCTGACGATACGCTTGCTTGAGTTCTCGCAGTTTGCTCGTCTCGCGCCTGTCGGGAAGCACCACGCCGTCGCAACAGAAGTTGCCGTCGTTGGGCACGTCGCCAAAGTCGCCGCCGTAGGCCCAGCGCCACCCGTTTGCGGACGGCTGTCGCAGTCCATGGTCGCACCATTCCCAGACGCAACCGCCCATGAGGCGCGGATTGGCCTCGATCGTCTCCCAATACTCCTTGAGGTTGCCCATCGCTGTTCCCATTGCGTGCGCGTACTCGCATACGAAGAACGGCCTGTCGCTCTTCGTCTTCGCATGTTCGATCAGTTGGTCGACGGACGGATACATGCACGAGTCGACGTCGGCGACCTCGTTGTAGCGCTCGTAGTGGATCGGACGCGAGTTGTCGCGCATTCTGATCCAATCGGCGCAAGCGCGGAAGTTCTCACCCGGACCAGCCTCGTTGCCGAGCGACCACATGACGATGCACGGATGGTTCTTATCGCGTTCGACCATATTGCGCACACGGTCAAGGTGCGCATCCTTCCAATCGGGATGGTGGCCGAGCGACTCGTCGCCGTAGCCCATGCCGTGCGACTCGATGT
>CAZGXW010000045.1:0-23924 GCA_964529975.1 uncultured Fimbriimonadaceae bacterium | reverse complement strand
CCACAGGCGAGGACGTCACGTCGAACGCCCCGCCCGTCCACAAAGAAACCAACGCGGCATACGACAACACTTCGAACAACTCTGGCGACACAGCGACCGGCCCCGTCCCAGCCTTCGCACAAAGCCGCATCAACTCCGAACCCGGCCGGTAGTCGCTGAACACGTCCTCCAGTCGCGCGTACTCGGCGAAGGCCGCCCGCGCCGCTCGCTCGGCGGTATCCTCGTCCTTGGCGTACAGCGTGACCGCCACTCGCCCGCCCATGTGGACCTGGGAGTACGCGAACCGCTGCAGCCCACCGTCCGTCTGACCCAAAGCCAGAGCCATGATCGCCGCACTCACCATCGCGTCCATCCTACAACAAGACCACAAGACCTTCACCGACAAGGTCCCCGGCTTCCTCACCGAGTGGAAGATGGTCGCGCTGCCGGAAGGGAAGATCACCATCGACGGCAAGGAACACGCGATCAAGAAGATTTGGATCGGCGAGACCGAGGTGACGTGGGACCTCTACGACGTGTTCGCGTTCCGCATGGACCTCACGCCCGAACAAAACGCCCAAGACCACGACGCCGAGAACCGACCGAGCCGCCCCTACGGCGCTCCCGACCGGGGCTTTGGCCATTCAGGTTTCGCTGCGCTCTCCATGGCCCACCCTGCGGCGGTGAAGTTCTGCGAATGGCTGAGCAAGAAGACCGGCAAGAAGTACCGCCTGCCCACCGAAGCGGAGTGGGAGTACGCCGCCCGCGCAGGAGCGACCACAGAGCCGACCCCCCTCGGCGACTACGCGTGGTTCTGGGACAACAGCGATTCGCAAGCGAAGAAGGTGAAGACCAAGAAGCCGAACGCGTGGGGACTTTACGACATGCTCGGCAATGTTGCAGAGTGGTGTTCGACCTCCCCACCCCAGCCCTCCCCTCCTCCGGGGCAAGAGGGGAGGGAGGGTGTCGTGCGCGGCGGGCACTTCTACAGCAAGGCCGAGCACGTGAAGTTCACGGCGCGGCAGGAGTACGACCCCGCGTGGCAACTCGCCGACGCGCAACAGCCCAAGTCGGTCTGGTGGTTCTCCGACGGCGAGATGATCGGCATGCGCCTCGTGTGCGAGGGCTAGCGCAGCGTGCGCGTTTCGCCGGTCAGCAGGTTGGTCTGCACATGCTCCATGTGGCAGTCGAGGCCAATGCCGTCAGGCGGGCAGACGACGCGCGTCTCGGTCGTGCCCCACGCGCCGGGCCACACGGCCCCGGCCCAAAGCGCGGCCCACACAAGGGCCGCCACCGCCTTCCACGTCCACCCGCGCCTCGCCACGCCCGTGTGTGTCGCTTGCAAAGCAAATGGTTCAGAGCGCGCCAAACCTTCAGCAGGTGTATGCTGGCGTTCTGCGAGGAAAACTGTGCGAGTGCTTATAGTCATCTTCTTTGCCTTTGTCGGCGGCTGGGGGTGCCGGTCGTCAGCGCTAAAGATGGAGGACTTTGTTGGCCGATGGAACGGCATCGGAACGATGGGCCCCACATCTTCCTCAGAGCCGTTGTTCGTGCTCGTCCTCAATAGTGACAAGACGTGCCAACTCTCCAGCCTGGCCGGCGAACTGACCGGGCGGTGGGAACTCCGCGAGAGCGCGATCGACCTGGTTGGGCTCGCATTTGGCGATGGCGGACCGAAGGGAAGAACCACATCACTGGAAATCCGTGGGCGGGAAGAACTCGTTTGGACGATGGACTTGTCGAAGGGTGACTACCAGGTCGTGTTCCGTCGGGCGGAGAGCCCCCCGCCCTAGCCCAGCGACCGACGCATAAACGTGTTACTTGACTCGTTCGATCATCACAGCGGTGCCATCATCGTATTCGAGTATCACGCTCTTGTCCAGTAACTGCTTGGTTTTAGCGACAAATGTGCGCACTGTTCTCGAACGACTCTCGCGTACGACCCTGTTGTCCTGATAAGTGAAGGTCACCGACTCTGATGTCGTGAAGGTGACATTACTTTCAGTCTGCTGCCACTTGCCTCGTTCCGTGGACCGTAAGTGTCTGCCAGATGTACTAAGGCCCTGGACTTCAATGAAGTATGAGCCGTCCCGCCGGAATTCGTAGGTCGCCATAACTTCGTCATCGAGAACTCTCCATGTACCGACCAAGGACTCGTTGATGAAAGACGTATTGGCTCGCCCCTTCTCACGGCCACAGGCAAGCAACGCGGTCAGAACGAGGAGCGCAGTAACCGCCTTCATACATTTGAGGATACCGGCGGGTGGCTCCGGGCTTTAGCCCGGTGGTTCTCGGGTGGGGCCGGGTTGCTCTGTGGCGGCGGGTGGCCAGGGTGTGAAGACCCTTCATCCGAAGTCGTGTGGCCTGGTTGTTCCGAAGGAACAGCCAGGTGCCAGCGGCACCTGAAAACCTCAGCGGCGTGAGGGGCTTTTCGCGCTCAGAGCCATGTAGAATAGAGCCATGAGCGGGATTTCGAGACGTGAGGTTTTGGTGGGTGCGGCGGGAGCGGCGGCCGTGGTGGCGGCACCGAGCATCCTGGCCAGGGGCATCCAGCAGGACAAGATCAAGATCGGCCTGATCGGCTGTGGCGGGCGCGGCACGGGCGCGGCGATCAACGCGTTCGACGCCGACCCCAACATCGTGCTGACGTGCATGGGCGACGCCTTCCAGGACGAACTCAACGGCAGCCTGCGCGTGCTGAAGGAGCGCATGAAGGAGCGCTGCGACGTGCCCGCCGACCGGCAGTTCGTGGGCTTCGACGCGTACCAGAAGGTGCTGGCGCAGGACATCGACTACGTGATCCTTGCGACGCCTCCGGGGTTCCGTCCTGTGCATTTTGAAGCGGCGGTCAACAGCGGCAAGCACGTTTTCTTCGAGAAGCCTGTCGCGGTCGACGCGCCGGGCATCCGCAAGGTGATCGCGGCCGCACAGAAGGCGAAGGACCGCGGCTTGAACATCGTTGCGGGCACGCAGCGGCGCCACGACCGTGCGTATATGGAGTGCCTCGACCGCATCCACAACGGCCAGATGGGCGACGTGGTGGCGACCTATGCCTACTGGAACCAGGGCGCGCTGTGGATGAAGCCGCGCAAGCCCGAGTGGTCGATGCTGGAGTGGCAGATGCGCAACTGGCTGTACTTCACCTGGCTAAGCGGCGACCACATCGTCGAGCAGCACATCCACAACATGGACGTGTGCAACTGGTCGAAGGGCGGGCACCCGGTCAAGTGCTTCAGCCTTGGCGGGCGACAGGTCCGCACGCAGGAGTCTTACGGCCACATCTTCGACCACTTCGCGACGGAGTACGAGTACGCGGACGGTTCGAAGATGATGAGCACCTGTCGCCAGATCGACGGCTGCTACGCGCGCGTCTCCGAGCACATCGTGGGCACGAAGGGAACTTCGAACGCGAACACCTACATCCGCGGCGAGAACGCTTGGCGATGGGACGGCCAGCGCGACGACCCGTATAAGTTGGAGCACGTTGATCTGATCGCCTCGATCCGCGGCAAGGCGCCGTATGTGAACGAGGGCGTGCAGGTCGCTGAATCGACCATGACGGCGATCATGGGCCGCATGAGCGCGTACACCGGCAAGGAAGTGACGTGGGAGCAGGCGATGGCATCGCAAGAGAGTCTGGTTCCCGACCACTTCACGTTCGGCATGAGGCTCGAGGTGCCGCCGGTGGCCGTGCCTGGCGTGACGCAACTGACGTGATCAGTCGGCGAGACATGTTGAAGGCCGCGGGGGCTGCTGCTGTAGCCCCCGTCTCCTTCGACAGGCTCAGGATGACGGGGGAGATGGAGGGAAGTGGGATGTCAAACGCACCGAAGTTTTCGCTCAAGTACGCCCCGCACTTTGGGATGTTCATGCACCACGCAGGGAACGATCCGCTCGACCAGTTGCAGTTTGCGGCGGACGAGGGCTTCCACGCGTGGGAAGACAACGGCATGCGCGGCAATTCGCCCGAGCGGCAGAAGCAGATCGGCGACAAGATGGCCGCGCTCGGGATCACCATGGGTGTTTTCGTGGCGAACTCCATCGACTGGGGAAACGCGACGCTGACTTCCGGCGCGCAACAGCACCTTGATAAGTTCATCGCGGACTGCAAGGACTCGGTCGAATGCGCGAAGCGCGTGAACGCGAAGTGGATGACCGTCGTGCCGGGCGTTCTGGACGAGCGACAGGACATCGGCTATCAGACGGCGAACGTGGTCGAGGCCCTGCGCCGCGGAGCGGAGATCTTTGAGCCGCACGGATTGGTGATGGTGTTAGAACCTCTCAACTTCCGCGACCATCCCCGGCTGTTCTTGACCAAGATCTCGCAGGCGTATGAGATCTGTCGTGCCGTGGACTCGCCCGCGTGCAAGATCCTCGACGACATGTACCACCAGCAGATCCATGAGGGGAACATCATTCCGAACATGGACCGCGCGTGGTCGGAGATCGCGTACTTCCAGATCGGCGACAACCCCGGCCGGCGCGAGCCGCTCACGGGCGAGATCAACTACCGTCACATCTTTGGGCACATATCCCGCAAGGGCTTCAAAGGCGTGCTCGGAATGGAGCACGGGAACTCACAGGGCGGGCGCGAAGGTGAGCGTCGGTTGATCGACGCGTACCGCTGGTGCGACCAGTACGAAACGCCGCTCGTGGGGAACTAGGCGCTGACGGAGCCGCGTCCTCTAAGGTCATGGTGGAGGGGCACGCTCTGTCGTGCCCTTATGGGCAGACCCGCGAAGTCAGACGTCAGAGTTTCTTCGCGACCCACTTGACCGCCCGAGTGACGGTCTGCACGAACGCAGGTTCGGTGTACGACTCTGCAGTGTGCCCGAAGCCCGTGTAGAACGCGCGGCCGCCGTCTCGCTCGTGCAGCCACATGATCGGATGGTCTTCGCCCATCACGTGTCCCGTGTAAGTCTTGGTGTCGAGCGAAGCGAGCACGTAGACCATGCCGCGCGGGTTGGCCTTGTAGTCGTACCACTCGTCGGTTCGCTCGAGGGTCTTGGGCAACCCCTTCGTGATCGCGTGGCGGGCATCCTCGATGTTCACCGTCGCCTTCTGGATCGCTGGGTGCGACCTAAAGTAACCGCCTACGAGCGTTCCGTACCACGACCATGAGTACTCGGTGTCAGCGGCGGCGTGGATGCCGACGTAGCCGTTGCCCTTGCGATACCAGGCCTCGAACTGCTTCTGTTGCTCGTCGTTGAGCACATCGCCTGTCGTGCTAAGAAACACGACGACGCGCTTGGTGGGCAGGATCCTGACGAACTCGCTCGCGTCCTCTGTGAAGTCCACGATCCAAGCGTTCTCCTCGGCGAGTTTCTTGAACATCTGTTTGCCGTTCTCGATGCTTGCGTGGCGAAACCCTGCGGTCTTGCTGAACACGAGCACCCCGAGCTCCGGGATCGAGACTTGCTGGGTGGCGATGGCAAGGGCGGCGGCGAGCATCACTAGGAGTATGACGGATGAGCGCACGCGGGGTACCCTTGCGCGCGGTGTCCCGACTGGAAGTCCGCGATCTGACCGTTCAGTTTCCCGCCGTCCGCGCGTTGGACGGCGTTTCGCTTTCCTTTGAGCCCGGCGAGGTTCACGGGGTGGTCGGCGAGAACGGGGCGGGGAAGTCGACGCTCATGCGCGTCCTGAGCGGCATCAAGGCACCGACCGCCGGTTCGGTGGTCGTCGAGGGGTCTGCCGTCAGGTTGCATGGAGTCCGGCATGCGCTGTCGCTCGGGATAGCCATGATCCACCAGGAACTCGACGTGATCGATGACTTGTCCGTCGCCGAGAACGTGTTCCTTGGCTCTGAACCGCGCCGCTTCGGGGTGATCGATCGTCGCGTGATGGCCGCAAGGACCGCCGCACTGCTGAAGCGCGTGGGAGCGTCCTTTGCGCCGACGACGCTCGTCGGCGACCTGTCGATCGCGGGCAAACAGTTGGTCGAGATCGCCAAAGCGCTCTCGCACGACGCCAGAGTGCTGATCATGGACGAGCCCACGGCGGTCCTCACCGATCGCGAGACGGAGTCTCTGTTCAACTTGATCGACGAGTTGCGGTCGCAGGGTGTGACGGTGATCTACATTTCTCATAGGCTGGTCGAGGTGGAACGCCTCTGCGACCGCGTGACCGTTCTTCGCGACGGCCAACTGGTGTCGTGCCTCTCCCGCGGCTCGTTCGACCAGGCTGAACTGGCGAGGCTCATGGTGGGCCGTGAACTCGGCGACTTCTATCCTCCCAAGCGCAACTTCGCGCCCGGGGATGTCGCGCTGAAGGTGAACGGTGCAAAGGTCAGCGGGTTCGTGGATGGAGTGGACTTCTCTGTGCGGTCCGGCGAGATCGTAGGGTTGGCTGGGCTCATCGGCTCGGGAAGGACGGAACTCTGTGAGGCTATCGTTGGGGCGCGCCGGCTGGAAGGTGGGTCCATCGCGGTCGCCGGGGCTGACTGCCGCGTCGGCTCGGTCCGAGAAGCCTCTCGCCTCGGAGTGGCCTACGTCAGCGAAGACCGCAAAGGGAAGGGGTTGATCCTGGGCATGGACGTGGTTGAGAACACAACGCTGGCGAACCTGCGATCCTACTGCCGTCCGCTCGTTTCAAAGGGCGCGGAAAGGGCGGCGACGGAATCCTGGGTCAAAGACCTCGATGTGCGGGCAGGCGACTTGCGGGCCGACGTGATGTTTTTGAGCGGAGGCAACCAGCAAAAAGTGGCCGTGGCAAAGTGGCTCGAGACCAAGCCTCGCGTCTTGATCCTGGACGAGCCGACGCGTGGCGTCGATGTGGGCGCCAAGCGCGAGATCTATGCTCTGATCCAGAGGCTTGCTGACGCAGGGACCGCAGTCGTCGTTATCTCTTCCGAACTGCCGGAGGTGGTCGGTGTGTGCGAAAGGGTCGTGGTCATGCGGGAGGGAAGGGTCGCAGGCGAACTTGCAGGAGAGGAAGTGACTGAAGAGAACATCATGCTGCGCGCGGCCGGGGTGGCCGCTTGAAGAGGTTTCTCCAGGAGTATGGGGTGCTTGTCGCCCTTGTGGCCTTGTTGGCGATCAACGTTTCCACGAGAGGCGAGGACTTTATGCAAGCGGAAAACATCCGAAACCTCCTCAGCCAGAACGCCTACGTAGGCATCATCGCGATTGGCATGACCTTCGTGATCATGACCGCCGGGATCGATCTCAGCGTGGGGAGCATGGTCGCGTTGTGCGGCGCAGCGGCCGTGCTTGCCGTGAACAAGCAGGACGCGAGCGGAGCGACTGATTCCATGGCCATTTTTGTGGCCTTTCTCGCCTCAATCGGAGTCGGAACGCTGGCAGGAGCGCTGAACGGGTTTACGATCGCCTTCGGACGCGTTGCTCCCTTCGTGGTGACGCTCGCAGGGCTGGCTGCCTATCGGTCGATCGCCCTTGTCCTTGGCCAGGGAGGCGAGATCCGGTCTCAAGTCGGCTCATACGGCGATATCGGGTTCAGCGGGGTCGATATGCCTTTTGTCAGGACAGGAACGGGGGCGCCGCTGACGATCTACTGGAGCCTCATCGCCTTTATAGGAATTGCACTGCTTGCGAGCTTCGTTCTGAACTACACGCGGTTTGGACGATACATGATCGCTGTTGGCGCGAATGAGAAGGCCGCCAAGTACAGCGCGATCAACACACAGACCGTGAAACTGGCCGCATACAGCCTGCTCGGTGCCTTGGTCGGTCTTGCCGCGTTCCTGAACGCAGCCCGCATGAACTCGGTAGGAACGGGTTCCGTGGGCTCGTTCTACGAACTGGACGCCATCGCGGCCGTGGTCATCGGGGGTACGAGCCTGAGGGGGGGCAAAGGTAGAATCTGGGGCACGGTCGTCGGGGTTGTTCTGCTGACTTTGATCGCGAACATGATGACGGCCTATCGCATCGACACGAACTGGCAAGGGCTGGTGCGGGGCGGTGTGATTTTGGTCGCCGTACTGTTGCAGCGTGGCAGCAAGGCGAGCGAATAGCGAGGAAGGACATGAAGACAGTGTTGACCTTTGCGGCGTTCGCCGCGTGCAGTTTTGCTTTGATGGCCGGGTGCAGCCCGAGCGGCGCCGGCCCGACTTCGAGCGGTGGAGGTGAGGCCAAGAAGTTCAAGATCGGCGTCTCGATTCCAGCCGCTGACCACGGATGGACCGCCGGAGTGGGCTGGTGGGCCAAGGAGGCGGCCGCGATGTATCCCCAGGCCGAATGGATCATTGAGACCGCCGCGAGCCCCGACGAGCAGATCAATGACCTTCAGAACCTGCAGAGCCAAGGCGTCGACGCGATGGTGATCCTGGCGACCGACAGCGCGCCGGTCACTCCAATGGCGAAGACGCTCCATGATGCGGGAATCCTGATCGTGAACGTCGACCGTGGCTTCACCGAGCCAGTTGCAGACGTGTTCATCGCTGGCGACAATTCAGCGTTTGGCCGCAAGTCGGCTGAGTTCATGGCCGAGAAACTCAACGGCCAGGGCAACATCGTCGTGTTGGCCGGCATTCCAGGCACCAACGTGAGCAAGGATCGCGTAGCAGCGTTCCGCGAAGTTATGGCTAGATACCCGGGCATCACGATCGTCGCTGAAGAGGCGGCAGACTGGAACCGCGAAAAGGCCGACAAGGTGATGCAGAACATCCTGATCGCCAACCCGAAGATCGACGCGGTATGGGCCAGCGACGATGACATGGCGCTGGGCGCAGAGAACGCCATCAAGGCGGCCGGACGTCAGGACCAGATGTGGATCCTGGGCGGTGCGGGAATGAAGGACATCGTCAAGCGCGTCATGGACGGCGACAAGATGTATCCCGCGAACATCACGTACCCGCCCTCGATGATCGCTCTCGGGATGCAACAAGCGGTCGGAATCCTGATCGCGGGCCGAGACAAAGCGATGCAGTTCGTGCCGAAGAACATAACGATCGACGTGGAGCTGGTCACTCCGGCAAACGCCAAGGACTACTACTTCCCGGACAGCATTTATTGATCCCGGCGAATCTACGGGGGCGGTACAGCGTAGAACGTTGTACCGCCCCTTTTCCTTGGCGGTACCATGGAGGCCTGATATGCGCAGGGGGTTCACACTCATCGAGTTGCTGGTGGTCATCGCGATCATCTCCATCCTCGCTGCGATCCTCTTCCCAGTCTTCGTCCGCGCCAAAGCAGCGGCCCAGGCCACAGCTTGCATGTCCAACGAGCGACAACTCGGCCTAGCGATCCAACTGTACGTCAACGACAACGACGACCACTTTCCGCCTGCTGCCTACCTCGAGGGCACGACAACGGTCATTTGGCACGACGTGATCGACCCTTATGTAAAGAACAAGGCCGTCTGGCTCTGCCCAGGGAGCACGGTCGCCAAGTTCGATGCGAGCGGAGCCCAGACGTCCCACTTCGGCTACAACGCCTTTTACTTGACCAACCTGGCGATCGACTTCTCAAACATCTTCAACATTCGAACCTACTCCATGACGAGCGTCGAGTTTCCGTCGGAGACGGTCTTGTTCGCCGCGTCCAAGTCCAGCGTTGAGAACAGTTGGTGCGGCGACGATGGAAAGTATCTGCTGCCACCTTCGCAGCCGTCGACCGACTGTTGGGGCGTGCCCGACGACCAACCCGCAAACCAGGCGACGCTCACCTGGATCGACAGCCATGCCAAGCGCATGCCGTTGACAGCCTTCTACACCGGTCAGACCCCGCAGGACAAGTTCTTCGACCGGCAATAGCGGCTAACATGGGCCATGAAGCGCATGGCCCCCTTCGTCCTCATGGCCGCATGTCTCATTGTTCCCGCCCAGACGGAAGCACCCAGCGGTAGATATGGGAACGCCGTCTCGACGATGAAGGAGATGTCCGCGAAGCAGCCGCCCGTGCTTCTCCACAAGTTTGCCGAGAGCGACACGTGCACTGTGAACTTTCTCGCAGCCAAGTCCGAGGTGAAGCGCCATTACCACGCCAAGCACGAGGAGACCGTAGTCGTCTCCAGTGGCTCGGGCGTGTTTACGATGGGGAAGACCCAGCACACCGTCCGGGCTGGCGACGTCATGCACATCCCGAGAGGCACCGTCCACGGCTTTGTGCCGTTGAGCGACGACGTGGTCGTCGTCTCGGTCTTCACTCCCAAGTTCGACGGAGTAGACAGGGTCTTTGTGGACGGCGACTAGGGTGTGTCGAAGTCCAGGTCGAAACTGATCGGATCCCCGCCAAAGTTCACGATGCCGGAGATCGAGTTTCCTCCATTCGTCAGGACCCAGTTTCCACTGCCGTTGACTTCGCCTTCGCTAGGAAAGTCCACGGTCAAGGCAACGCTGCCGTCGTTCTCAACGACTCCCGTGACCGTTCCATCCTCGTTTCCGATATCAGCGTGCATCGTCCCGGTGACGGCGCCGGAGGCGTCGATCGAAAGGCTCGCCGGGCCGGAATCGACCGCCCCGTCCCAAGTGCCGACCCAGTCTCCTTCAAAGATGCTGAAGCCGACGAGTGAGCCCGCGCCTCCGCAGCCCGAAACGAGGACTGCGGAGGCGCACAGGGCAAGGAGCAACGGCCTCACTGGCCGTCGCCCTCGGCCTTCTTGCCGTGGTTCATCACGTACTTGTCCAGCCAGGCCACCCAGCGCGACCACATGTCGAGGATCGTCTCCTCGCAGCGCTGGCCGTGGTCCTCGTGAGGATACATGTACAAAGCCGATGCCTTGCCGATGCTCTCAAGCATGTGATACATGTTCTTTGCGTGGATCGGGTTTGTCCCGACGTTTTGGTCGGCCATCCCGTGGTACATAAGCATCGCACCGGTCATACGGTCGGCGTACATGATCGGGGACATGTCGAGGTAGACCTCGCGCGCGTCCATAAGCACGCGGCTCTCGCGTTGGAACCGCATCGGTGTCAGCGTCCTGTTGTAGTTGCCGTCTCCTGCGATCCCAGCCTTGAAGAACGGTGTGTGGACCATCGCATTGGCGGTGCTGAAGGCGCCATATGAATGCCCGCCGATGCCAAGTCGGTCTCGGTCGATCATGCCGCGCTTCTCACACTCGTCGATGACGGTCGCTAGGTTGTTCCTAAGGTCATGGACGTAGTTGTTGTTCATCATGCCCTCTTTGCCGACGATCGGACAGTCGGGCTCGACGAACGCATATCCAAGTTGCGTCAGGAACTGTTTGCTCTGCGTGCCGTAGTTGACCCACCGGTTCTTGTTGTACGTCCGGTCTGCGCGGTCATAGGTGGCCTGGTCGGTGTACTCGCTGGGATAGAACCAGAAGAACGCGGGAAGTTTTTGTCCCTTGGTCCAAGTCGAAGGCAGCGTCACGTTGACCCAGAACGAGAATCCATCGGGCCGAGTGACACGGAACCGCTCCTTGATCGTCGCGGTCAACTCCGGAGTGTAGTCCTTGTTCTCAGTCAGTTTCGTGAGAGAGCCATCGGCTACGTTCAACAACCAACTGTCCGGGAGCATCGTGCGGCTCTCCCTGTTGATCACGATCTGCGAAGCGTCCGCCGAGACGATGTCGGAGATCGTTTCATAGATGTCCTCTGCCGATTGCCAAACGCGCTTGGGTTCCCCGGCACCGATCGTCGCCTCATTGAGGAACGGTCTCGGCGCCTTTTCGAGCGGATTTTCGAACGACTGGCTTCCTTGGAGCCATACCTTGCCTCCGGCCGTCTTCACCACACTTCCGCCATACGGGCCGTCGGTCATGACGAGGGTTCCTGGGCTTTGGACGTCCGGTCCGCTCCGGTAGGAGTAGATCGTTTGAGCCTGTTTGTCTCCGTCGAGGTTCACTGCGTAGAGAACGTTGTTGTTCTGGCGCGTCGTCGAAATGAACAGAGTCCGACAGTCAGCTGAGTAAGAGACGCTCCCGATTGTGTCCTCCGTCGCGTAAACAGTCTCGACGTCCTTGTCTCCAAAGGGCGCCTTCCAGAGCATGACCCTGTCCTTGCGCTGGTTGCTGCCTTCTTGGGCTGGCTCCCGCTGCAGGAAACTGAAACCGGCTCCGTCGGGTCGCCACGCGATCGAGCGCTTGCCGTCACCAACGGTTGCCCCTTGGGCACCGGCGCCGCCCGCGCCGCGTCCGCCGGGACCGCGCTGCTCGCGGTCATAGCCGGCGTTCCTTAGCCAGAACTCCATCTGCTCCTCTTCGTCGGCGTTCGACCCGCCGAGTTGGATCGACCGCTTGCTGAGTTCCACCAGAGCCTTGCCGCTCTCGTCCCAAACTTCCTCAACGGTGCCGAAACTGCTTGGTTGGACGATTCGGCTGAACGGCTTCACGACCGTTGTCACGCGATAGGCACCGCCGACTGGGTTCGCGTCTACGCTCCGGATCATTTTCGGAGTACCAATCTCTGTAAGTTTGCCGTCGAGAGACAACTTGGCCAATTGGCCAGTCATGTAGTACTCGTAGAGCGCATCGTCTTGCGCAGAATCGAGCAGCGAGAAGACTGTCCGCAGTTCGTTCGACCGAGAGTCCGTCTGCACGACATAGGGCGCATCGTAAAGGCCAGGCTCTGTGGGAGGGGCTGGCATTCGACCGGGCCGGAACACGGCAACGACCGCTTTGCCCTTGTCCGTCCACTCGAGGCCGGTCACGGCGGTCGGCATCAATGCGCGACCGTTCAAACGCTTGGACTTGCCCGATTTCACGTCCGCCGAGTACACGTACGAGGCGTCGTCGAAGTGGGCGATGAAAACGACCGACTTGCCGTCCGGGCTGAACGACTCACTGCTCGTCGTGGCACCCTCTGGAACTTGCACGGCCCACCGCTGTTTCGTCTTCCAATTGAAGACGTCGAGTCCCGTCGTCCCTCCGGTGGTCAGACTGCGCGCCCTCGTTGCACGGATGTCGACTTGGAAGCCGCCCAAGTTGTGGTAGGCCTTGCTAAAGTCGGCAAACTTGGCCATGCTTGGCCTAGTGCGAATGAGATAGTGCTCACCGTCTGGACCGACGTTGTTGAGCGTGAAGTTGAGGTGCCGTGGAGCCGTCACCAACTTCTCGATCACCCCGCCTGGGGTTGTGAACCCCTTTTTGGCAAGGACTTCTTCGTTGCTGTTCCCGCTGGAAAAGCCGATGGCCGAGACAAGGAGCAGGGCCGCCAGAGCGGCGGCTCGGAGGCTGGAGTGACCATTCATGGGGCAAAGGTACCCCGGGAACGGTCAGGCCGAGGCGAATTCTCTCCGGTCGAACACGAGGTCGCTGGTGATCTTCCAGACCTCGGCTTCGACCTTGCTCTCCGGAATGATCTTGCTGGCATGCACGATCGCGCTTGTCAGCCCGGCTTCTAGTGCGTAGTGAAGAAAGGCCGAGTTCAATACCACCCTTGCGGCAGGGTTCAGCCCAAAGGAGATGTTGCTGACGCCAAGGATCGAATTCGTGCGGGGGTGCTTGGATTTGATTTCCTTGATCGCCTCGATCGTCTCGATCGCCGCACTCCGAAACTCCTCGTCCCCCGATCCGAGCGTAAAGGTCAGGCAGTCGAAAAACACGTCGTGGTCGGGCAGCCCCGCCTTGCGCGTCTCCGCAAGGATCCTCTCTGCTACCTCGACTTTGCGCGCCTTCGATTTGGCCATCCCGTCCTCGTCTATCGTCAAGGCGACCACAGCCGCGCCGTAGCGCACTGCAAACCCCAGCACTTCGTGCAGGCGCTTCCCGCCGTCCTCAAAGTGGATAGAGTTGATGATCGGCTTTCCGGCCAGGCACTTCAGCGACGCCTCGACGACGGGAGGCTCTGTCGAGTCGATCATCACCGGCACCGTCACCTGCTTGTTGCAGAGTTTCAAAAACGTCGTCATATCCCGAACCTCGTCGCGGCCGACATACGCCGTGCAAACGTCGATGACGTGAGACCCCTCGCCTTCAAGTTCGCGCGCGAGATCGACCATCGCCTCCCAGTTCTCTGCCGCCAACAAATCGCGGAACTTCTTGCTCCCGTTCGCGTTTGTGCGCTCACCGACAATCAAAAACGAAGTGTCCTGATGATAGGGCATGAACTGATATAGCGATGAACACCCCACAAGGCTGAACGCGCCAGCCTGCTCATCGGTGTGCACCGAGAAGTCGAAGCCAGGGAACAGCCCTCGCACTTTCTGCCAATGGGCATTGTTCCCGTGCGGCCTGCCGCCGACGGCATCGACAACCAACTTGATGTGCTCGGGAGTCGTTCCGCAGCATCCGCCTGCCAGTGCGACGCCGTGCTGGTTTACGAAAGTCTCGTGGTGCTTCGCCAGGTCTTCTGGCGAGAGTTTGTAGACGGCCTGGCCCTGCTCCATCACAGGCAGTCCAGCGTTCGGCTGCACCGAGATCGGCCTTGTCGAGTTCTGCCCGAGGAACTTAACATGCGGGGTCATCTCGACCGGGCCGGTCGCACAGTTCATCCCGACAGCGACGACGGAAGGGAAGCACTCGAGCATGTTGAGCGCCGCGCCGATCTCGCTTCCGACCAGCATCGTGCCGTTCTGCTCCATCGTCACCTGCACAATGATCGGCACCTGCCGACCCGATTCCTCCATCGCACGATTACAGGCGACGATCCCCGCCTTCACCATCAACAGGTCTTGCAGTGTCTCCAGCAGCAGAACGTCGACACCACCATCTATCAGGCCTCGCGCAGAGTCGCAGTATGTTTGCTCCAACTCCTCCCAAGTCGTCTGTCCTAGACTAATGAGTTTCGTGCCCGGCCCGATCCCTCCGCCCACGAACCGAGGCTTGTCCTTGCGCCATCGATCCGCTGAGCGACGCGCGCATTGTGCTGCCGCATAAGAAACATCGTAAACGAGTTCCGGCACCTCGTACTCCCCAAGAACGATCGACGTCGAACCGAACGAGTTGGTCTCGACGATGTCGCTACCTACGGCGAAGTAACTCTCATGCAACTGCTCCACGACATCGGGCCTTGTCAAGCACAAGATGTCGTTGCATCCCTCAAGCACCTTTCCGCCCAGCCGGTCTCCCGCAGCCTTGGCTAGCGCAGGCAGGGATTTTGTGGGGTCGAGCACGAAGTCCGCGTCGGACAGCCCCATCCGCTGGAACTGCGTGCCGCTAGCACCGTCCCAAACAAGCACCCGTTCTTTCAGGGCCTCCAAGAACGCGCTGTCGAACCTCATCTCTTCTTGATTATGAGACCGCAGAGTGCAACGACCCGGGAAACCTGAATAGTCGGAGCCAGATCAGAAGATCGCCCGAATCGGCTTAGCCGAGTGCCTCGAGATACTTAACGCCCGAGCCTGTGTTGAACAGGACGGTCTTTTCCGCGGGCTTTAAGAAGCCGCTTGCGACCAGCCGCCGATAGGCAGCCAGCGTCGCTCCACCCTCCGGGCAGGCGAACACACCGGTCTTCGCGGCAATCTCCTTTGCGCACGCGACCATGTCGTCGTCTGAAACGGCAACCGCCGTCCCGCCAGACGCCCGGACTAAGTCCAACATGATGAAGTCACCCACCGCGACTGGCACGCGCAGTCCGCTCGCCGAAGTGTGAGCGTTTTCGTGCAACTGCGCAAACCGCTCCCCGTTTTCAAAGGCCGTCACGATCGGGCAGCACCCGTTCGCTTGCACCGAGATCATCTTTGGGCGATCTGAGCCAATCCAGCCGAACGACTCCATCTCGTCGAACGCCTTCCACATCCCGACGAGCCCGGTCCCGCCGCCCGTCGGATACACGATGGCGTCGGGCAGCGTCCAATCCATCTGCTCGGCGATCTCATAGCCCATCGTCTTCTTGCCTTCGACGCGGTATGGCTCCTTCAGCGTCGACATGTCGAACCAACCCTCACGCTCCTTCATCTCGCCGATCATCCTTCCACAGTCGTTGATCAGGCCGTCGATTAGCCGCACGTCCGCGCCGTGCATCTGTGCCTCGACCACGCACGCGCGCGGTGTGTCGCGCGGCATGAACACATGCGATTCCAGCCCCGCCTTCGCCGCATACGCCGCGAGTGCTCCTCCTGCGTTCCCGGCGCTCGGGGCCGCAAGTTTCTTCGCGCCCAGATGCCGCGCCATCGAGACCGCTGCGCTCATGCCTCTTGCCTTGAAACTTCCCGTCGGGTTCACGCCCTCGTCCTTGATGTACACCCCCTCACCAAACATTGGCGCATGGTGGAGCGGAGTCATCCCTTCGCCAAGGCTCACGGGCTCGCAGAAGGGAAGCACTCCCGCGTACCGCCACATCGAACAGACGCCCCCGAGCGACTCCTTCATCGGAGCGGACGACCAAGAGTAGTTCACGCGCAACGGTCGCTTGCAGTCCACGCATAGGGTCTGCAAGGTGTTTGGATCGTGCTGCCTGCCACAGAGGAAGCACGTCAGGGACGAGAGCATGGGCCGCATTCTACTGGCTGGTACGCTCACCATCGTGGGGGCGTCCAACGACCTCGTCCGCCAACTGCTCGCCTGGATCGACGAGCGCCCGCGCACCTACGCCGAGACGATGGACGCTTGGCGCACGTCCTGCCCTCGCCTCTCCATCTGGGAAGACGCCATCGATGAAGGACTCATAAGGCGCGAAGGCGAAAACGTCGTGCTGACCGAAGCAGGCATGCATGCACTAAACGTCCCGACCAAGGAATCCAAGACTCGCTGAGGGGACTCTAGGAGAACAATGACCAAGCAGGAACTCACCGCAGAACTCAACAAGGCCCTCGCAGCCGAGTACCAGGCCGTCGTCATGTACACAACCTATGCGGCCGCCGTCCAAGGACCGTTCCGGCCTCAACTCCGAGCGTTTTTCCAGGCGGAGATCGCAGACGAACTTATGCACGCTCAGTTCCTTGCCGACAAGGTCACCGCGTTGGGCGGCTACCCCACGGTCGAGCCGGCAGAAGTGCCGCGCGCCAGCGACCCGCAAGAGATGCTGCGCAACGTGCGTGACGCGGAGCAGAACGCGATCGCGACTTATAAGCGTCTCGCACAAGCCGCCCACGAACTTGGAGAGCAAGGCCTCGCTACACGTCTGGAAACAATGGTCGAAGACGAGACGGGGCACTTCGAAGAGACTGAAAAGATTCTCGCCGGCTGGTAGTTAGAACCCGAGCGCGCAACCGTCCTTGCGATGGTCCGAGGCCGCGCAATAGCCGCCTTCAGTCCTCAGGACCGCCTGGGCACCGCCGAACAGTCCGCTCGGTTGGTTCTCAACGATCCGGTGGCCGCGTTGCCCCAGTTCTAGAGCCAATGACGGCGAGAACCCCTCCTCCAACCAGACTTCGCCGCCTGGCGCGACCTGCCATCTTGGCGCGTCGCTCGCCGCTTGCGGGTTTTGTCCGTATCCAAACACACGGGCGACCATCTGCAAGTGCCCTTGCGCCTGCATCGGGCCACCCATCACGCCGAACGCCATCGTGGAGCGGCCTGTGACGAACCCTGGAATGATCGTATGGAACGGCCGCTTGCCGGGCGCGGCCTGGTTCGGGTGTCCGGGGGTCGTTACAAACCCGTGCCCGCGGTTCTGCATAGCGATCCCTGTCCCCGGAACCACGATGCCGCTTCCAAAACCCATGTAGTTCGACTGGATGTAACTCACCATCATCCCTTGGTCGTCCGCCGCGCAAAGATACACCGTGCTCGGCGCAGCATGGATCATCGCGGACTGCTCGCTGGCCCGTGTGGGATGGATTTGCGACGCGAGGTGTGCGAGGCGGCCGTCGTCCAGCAAATCCTCAGGCGCAGTCTGCATGAACGAAGGATCGGCGATGTGCTCGGCAGCGTCGGAGAGCCCTATCTTCATCGCCTCGATCTGCACGTGGTAGAAGTCGACCGAGTCGGCCTGCGGCAGTGGCATGTGCCGGAGTACCCCAAGTGCGATCAGCGCTGCCAACCCCTGCCCGTTCGGTGGGATTTCGTGCAAGTCCACGCCCTGAAAGCCGGTTGAGAGCGTTTCCACCCACTCGCCTGCGTGCGACGCCAAGTCGGTAGCGGCCATCGCGGCACCGTGCTTGCGCGCGTCCTCTTCGATCCTCACAGCGAGCGACCCGCGATAGAACTCTTCACCTTCACTTTCCGCGATCATGCGCAAGGTTTGCGCATGATCCGGCAGTCTGACGACTTGACCGATTTCAGGGGCCGAGCCGTCGAACAAGAACGTCTCGCACCAAGCCGGGAACCCGCGAAACGCCTCTGCACCCCGCTGCCAGGCGCGGGCCGTCACGGGCGACGCGGCAAACCCGTCCTCGGCGTAAGAGATCGCCGCGTCGAACAACTCGCTGAACGGCATCCGGCCGAACTTCCGAGAGCACTGCACCCACGCGTCCACGGCGCCCGGAACCGTCACGGGCTCCCAGCCGTGCTTTGGGATCTCCGAGGGTGGCGACCACGATGCGGGCGAGCGACCGCTCCCGTTGAAACCGTGCAACCCCTCGCCGTCCCACACGATCGCAAACGCGTCCGAGCCGATCCCGTTCGAAGTCGGTTCGACGACGGTCAGACAGATCGCCATCGCGAGCGCGGCGTCCATCGCGTTCCCGCCTTTGCGCAGCGTCTCCAGCCCCGCCGCAGCGGCAAGAGGCTGCGACGTTGCCACCGCGTTCCGAGCGAACACTGGCATCCGCTGGGAAGGGTAAGGATAGGAGCCGAAGTCGGTCACTCGTCCGATGATACCGGTGCTTTGGCGACCATAGAAGCGCGCACCCCGTACACGATCAGCGTCGGAAAGAACCCGATGCAACTGATTCCCGTCAGCGTCATCACAACACTGTTGGCCAGGTCCTGAGCCCCGGGATCGCGCCCGTGCAAGCCACCCATAACGTCTAGCACGACATGGCCCATTCCTGAGATCGCGATGATGCTGATGATCAGCATCAAAGGCAGGATCGCCGCCAAGACCATGTCGAACCAAGGCATCTTCATACAGTTGCCCAAGAAACCCAGGAACAAAGCGACCCGGTAAGCGGCAACCATGAGCAGAAAGTTCAGGTTGATCACCTGCGCTTGCGCCAACGTCGTCCACCGCTCCACAGGGATCGCGTAGAGCAGAGCGGGCAACGCCGTCATCGAGACAAAGAGGAGCACATGGTGGTACTTCACCTTCCGCCGTGCTAGCGGGGAAGCGAACACTAGGATGAACCCAGCGAGGACTGCGACATACATCAGCGAGCCAAATCCGGTCTTCCTCAGGCCGTACACGTCAGGATCGTCCCACGTACGACCCACGCCGGCGAGCCACACGAAGAAGAGCCCCACGGCATAGGCGTGCCATGTCGCCTGCTCGTACTCTTCCGCCGTCGCGCGAAACGTCAGCGTCCGCCACATTAGCCGAAACGGGGCGACCCAGGGGTTCGTCATGCGCGCTGCCTCTGTCTCACAAGACTCCGGAACATCGCCTTTCGCTTCGCCGACTCCGCCTCAGAGTACAGTTCGCCGATCAACCACCGGAACCCTTGGTCAAGGTCCTCAACGCTCATCCGCGCCGGAACGAAGTTGATGTCGAACAATGTGCACGCACCCCAGTTCGTCGGGTCGATCAAGCGTCCTTCGGTGAGAAGCCGCGAGTACAAAGCAGTGCCTGGGAAGGGCGTGAGCACCGTCACTTGCACCTCGGTGAGCCCCGACTCGCGAACAAACCGCGCCGTCCGCTCGAACACGTCCGGCCCCGCGTGGTCGAAACCCAGCACGAAGCACCCGTTGACCGAAATCCCGCGCGACTGGATCTTGTCGATCGCGCGTTTGTAGTCCGGCAATCGCCGAGCCTTCCATCCGTGCGTGTCGGTCTCGTCGAGCTCCTCTTGCGTAGTCGCTTCCATCCCGATGAGCACCTGCGCACACCCTGACTCGGCGAGTGCGTCCAACAACACATCGTGGTCGGCCACCGAAACGTCGGTCTCCGTGAACCACTTGACGCCAGCGTCTCGCATCGCCTCGACCACGCCGAGCGACCACTTCTTGTGCACGAAAGTGTTGTCGTCGGCAAGTTCGATGAACGGACGTGGCCAGATCGCAGAGACGGCGTCCAGCTCCCGACGGATCGCCTCGTGCGACTTCCGCTTGTAAGGGCTGATCAATCGCGACGCCCCGCAGAACGAGCAGTCTAGCGGGCAGCCGCGCGCGGTCTGCACCGTGATGCGGTTGTAGCGCGAAGGATCGAGCAGGTCGTACCTCGGCACCGGCGCGTCGTCGCAAAAGGCCGTTGAACGTGGAGCGCGATAAACGCGCCGCATCCGTCCGCACTCAAAGTCGGAAATGACCTCCGTCCAAGCGTTTTCGCCCTCACCAACGACCACCGCGTCGGCGTGCCGGCCCGCCTCCTCAGGCATCACGCTCGCGTGCAAGCCACCGATCACAGCCGACACGCCCGACGAGCGCAGCGCGTCACACACGGTGTACGCCTCGCGGACTCTCGCCGACAATGAGGACACCGCCACCAAGTCCGGCGGATCGCGAAGCACCTGCGAGACCAGCCCCTCCAAGTCCTCTCCGTCGAAGTCGATGTACTCGACCAGCCAGTGCTCCGGAGTGTGGGCAGCGAGCGTCAGTAACCCAAGGCTCGGCAGGGAAGCGATCACCTTTCCTCGCTCGACGAACCCGGGCAACGAAAGTCCCAAAGAGAGCAACGAAGGATCCTGAATCCGAACCCCGCTCATTGCTAGGAGAACGAGGCGTCGCGTCTTCACAACCAAAGGATACAGGCGGTGGACGCCTCACGCTTCAATCTTCTCGACCCTTGGCCCTCGACCCTCGCCCCTGCACCAGTAAACTCTCACCCTTGGACGAACAGCGCGAGGTCAAGTACGACCCGCTCGTCGAACTGATGAAGCGGTTTGAGAACGTCAAGGCGGCCGACACGGCCGCCAACCCGTTTGAGGGCCTCACCATCGAAGACTCCCTCAAAAAGCACATCGTCGACGGGATCAAGAAGGGCCTTCACGACCGCCTCGACGAGGCCATGACCCAGCGCGAGCCGCTCGACATCATCAACAACGTCCTCCTCGACGGAATGAAGACCGTCGGAGAACTCTTCGGCGCAGGCAAGATGCAACTCCCCTTCGTCTTGCAAAGCGCAGAAGTGATGAAGGCAGCTGTCGCCCACCTGGAGCCGCACATGGAGCGCACCGAAGGTAGCGAGAAGGGAAGCATCCTTCTCGCCACAGTCGCCGGCGACGTCCACGACATCGGCAAGAACCTCGTGGACATCATCCTCACCAACAACGGCTACCGCGTCGTCAACCTAGGAATCAAGCAGCCCATCAACACGATCCTAGAGGCCGCCACGAGAGAGAAGTGCCAAGTCATCGGCCTCAGCGGGCTGCTGGTCAAGTCCACGGTGGTCATGAAGGACAACCTGATCGAGATGAACAACCGAAAGGTCGCGAGTTTTCCCGTCATCCTTGGCGGAGCGGCACTCACGCGCGCGTATGTCGAACAGGACTTGCGGCAGGTCTACGAAGGCGACGTCTTCTATGCACAGGACGCCTTTGAAGGTCTGAGACTAATGGGAGAGATAAACTCCCCCTCCTCCATTCCATTGAATGGAGGAGGGGGCAGGGGGGAGGAGGATGTGCCCGACATGCTTGCGGAGGACATCGGCGAGCCGGCAGCCCAGCGCACAAAGTCTCACCGCGTCGACGCCCTCGATCCCGTCCTCTACGTCTTCGACGGCACGAAGTCACCCACAGAGCCGGTCGCGCCCCCGCGACTCCCCTTCTATGGCGCCAAGAAGCGCACGAAGTTCGATCCGTACGAACTCTTCAAGTACATCAATCCGGTCGCGCTCTTCCGGGGCCAGTGGCAGTACCGCAAGCCGGACGACATGAGCAACCCGGACTTCGCCAAGTGGCTCGAGGACAACGTCCGCCCGGTCTTCGAGAAGAAGCAGGCCGAGCTCGCGCCCATCATCAAGCCCGCCGTCAAGTGGGGCTACTTCTGGTGCCAGAGCCAGGGCAACGACCTCATCGTCTACCACGAGGACCAGGAGACGGAGAGGGCTCGGTTCACGTTCTCGCGCCAGCGGGACATGAAGCGCCAGTGCATCGCCGACTTCTTCCAGCCAGTCGGCGGCGCGATGGACGTCGTCGGCTTCCACATCGTAACGATCGGCCATGACATATCGGCGTATGAGAGGGAACAGTTCAAGTCCGGCGACTACCAGCAGTACCTCTACACGCACGGCATGGGCGTTGAGACCGCCGAGGCGCTCGCCGAGTACTGGCACAAGATCATCCGCCAGGAACTGGGCATCGACGACCAAGAGCCCGAGGACATGCGCCTGCTGTTCAGCGCGAAGTACCACGGCGCGCGGTATTCGTTCGGCTACCCCGCGTGCCCCAACCTCGAGGACCAGCGCATCCTCATGGATCTCCTACGGCCGCAGGACATCGGCATCGAACTTACCGAGGAGTTCATGCTCGAGCCCGAACAGTCCACCTCCGCCATCATCGTCCACCACCCCGCAGCGAAGTACTTCAACGTGCGGTAGTTCCGCGTGTCCTTCTTGCCCCCTCCCTAACTTTGGCGCGCGTTCGCCTCCTTGTACGACAGATGGAAGTACGCCGCGCTGCAGAGCGGGAAGAGCACGGCGGGTGGGCGAAGGGTGTCCTCGAATGCCCTCAGATCGTGTGGCCTGGTTGCTCCACAGGAACAGGCAGATGCCGCAGAAACAAGTGGCGAATGCTAGGGTAGGGCAGTAAAAAGGCCACAACCGACACCAGGGCAAGGGGAGAGCAAATCCCTGGGCGATCGCGGCCAGGGCCCATTATAGCCACAAAACATGCCCCCGTGGTACCGGTCATTGGGCCGGTGCCCTGGGACACCGTACGAAAGCACAGAACCACCCACCGGTAGACTCAGGCGATGGACGTGGCGCGGCGCAGGAAGGTCTTCTTCTACCGTGCCGTCGTACTTGTCTTCCTCGTCTTTTGCCTTGTCGTGGGCCTGTGGATCATCTTCAACGATCTCTGAACCTGGCGTGGGCTCAACCGGTAGGCGGCTCCGGTCTTTAGACTGCTGCACCGAGGCACTACGCAGAATCTAGACCTCAAAGTGACACACCGTTCCCGCCTAGCCCCCCCCTCAGCCCGTCCCAACTCGGAGCGAAGCGGACATCTAGCAGATCGCAGTGGCAGAAACGAGCACTGTGCGCAGGGACCCTCATCCGCCAACCTACCCACCCTGCGCTCTGCTCTACGCCCTCCCGAACCCCCGACTCAACGACGAAGCGACATAAGGTACGCGTCGCTCTCCTCATACGCCGTCCCATGGCGCGCCTCAATGATCGCATCTAGACGGACGATGCGAGTCTCCTCGGCGACCATAACATAGTCACAGACCTCGAGCCCGACCCACTCCCCTTCCACCCACAACACCGTCGCAGTGAGGTGCCCACCTTCGCTTCGAACCCTAAGCGACACAGGCTCGCCCGTCGACGCGACCGCCTTGAGGATTTCGGGAACGCCCTTGCGCCGATATGGGCCGGTCTTGCGGCTCACGGGCTGAAACACAGTCAGGCGACGCAACCGCTCGATGTAGCAGGGATCGATCTCGAAATAGGTAATCCGCTCGAGCGAGTACGTCTGCGTGCCGTCCGCCTTGCCGAACTCATCGATCTCGTCGACGGTGATCTCCTCCCCCTCGCGGGCACGGATCACTCCAAAGAGCAGCGCGTCATTCTCGTGCCAGGGACAGAACCCAACAATCTCCCCATCGGCGATCCAGCGGTCGATCTGGTCAAGTACCTTCATCGTCGTGCCCCTGCCAGAGGATGAATCAAAGCGGGCGCCTAACTCCAGGCCTCCACGTTCACAAGTCACCCCTTGTCCCAACCCCCTCACGCCACAACCCAACCCTTGTGCACTCCGGACTCCTCACCCTGCACGAACACCGAACCAACCTGAGCCAACCCGAACTATCCCATCCCCGTAGCCGCAGGCTTCAGCCTGCGCGTTCCAGCACGTCATCCTGAGCGAGCCTGCCCTGAGCCCGTGGAAGGGTCAAAGGTCGAACGGGCTCGAAGCCCTGATCGACCTCCGAACCGCCGAACCTCCAATCGCTCC
>CAZGXW010000044.1:0-24371 GCA_964529975.1 uncultured Fimbriimonadaceae bacterium | reverse complement strand
GAGAACGAAACAGTCTCGGCGTCGCGATCTTACGACGCGTTTGGAAACGTATCGTCCTCGAGCGGCTCGTGGTCGAGCCCGTTCGGATACTCAGGGGGCTACGGATATCAGGAAGATCCCAACGGCCTCAAGCTCCTTGGGCATCGTTACCTCGATAGTTCAACTGGAAGGTTCCTAACACAAGACCCTATCGGCGACGGAGACAACTGGTACAGGTACGCAGACAACAACCCGGTCACTGGCGTCGATCCGACAGGGCTCAAGACGTTCTTCAAAGGCTACTGGGACCATTTTTGGGGCGACCCTTGGGGAAGGATAACCGGCATGCTTGCGCCTTTCCAGGTGTACAACGGGGGCAAGTTTTGGGTACGCGTCTTAGACGAAGGTCTCGGCGTGATCGGAGAAGAGGTCGAGGCGATTGTGAAGAGCCGCACGGATGTTCTTAACTCTGATGACCCTTACGCGCAGGGCCAAGCAGCTGCTACGATCGCTGAGGATCTAGTGATGTTGCTTATCGGCTGGAAGGGAATCGGGCCGAAAGGCAGCGGCGCGAAGTGCTTCGTCGCGGGCACGATGGTGCTCCTCGCAAGCGGCGCGTCGGTGCCGATCGAGGACGTGCGCGTCGGCGACAAGGTGCTCTCGTACGACGAGCGGAGCGGCGAGACGGTCGCAGCGCCGGTCACACAGACCTTCGTGAGCGAGGCGGGCGAGACCGTTACCGTCTCGTTTACGGACGGCGACTCGTTCGAGGCGACCCCCGAGCACCCGTTCTACGAATTCGGCAAAGGATGGGTGGGGGCTGGCGACCTCGCGCAGGGCAGCCTGGTCCGCAGCAAGACCGGCCTGCCGACCGCCGTCGCGTCGGTCTCGTCCTCCTCGAAAGGAACTGTGACTGTCTACAACCTCACCGTCGCCGGCACCCACACCTACTTCGTCGGCGACGGCAAGCTCGTTCATAACCAAACGTGTCGCAATCCCTATGGAAGTCGTGGTGGACCAGATCATCAAGCTCCCCTACCAGGCATTGAAGCAGCGGAGAAATCGCTTGGCAACGAACACTTGTCAGGAGGATCACTACCAGAGCGCGTTCTGCCAGGATCTGGACGACGACCCGACGCAATGTTCGTGACTCCAGTAGGTACGCTTAGGCTTTACAACATCGGGAAACGAGGAAAGAGGGGAAATCCGCTTGCTCGCGAGGTCGATGCCGCTGGTGATTTAGCTGAGTTTGGGGAAGTATTTTTTATCCCGTATAACTGAACAGCGATAGAATATGCCCAATGCACCGGAACTTCATTATGACGCTGCCAGAAGTGGCTAACGTGATACGCGCGACGCTAAGTCGCGTCACTGCGCATGGCATAGTCACCTATTCGAGTGGGATCGAACCTCAGCCATTGGTTTTAAGGCGACTTAGGCAACAGCTTGCGCCGCCCGAAGTGCAGAAGATCCTAATTCGGACTGACTCATTTGAAGACAAGCAAGTTGCTAGGATTGCGAACTCTGGAAGTCAAGAGGGCTGGGTGTTCTTGCAGTTGCCGAGAATCTACTTCGACACTCTTTCCATGGCAGGGCTGAGCTATGATGACCAGCGGCGACAAGTAGGTGTCAGTAGCTCACTGGACTTGTTCATTCAAATGCGCAATGAGGTCGATCGTGTGGCTTCGATTGATCTGTCGGACGCTTCCGGACGCAAAGTAAGTGGCTTGAAGTGTTCGGAGAGATCTCGCATACTCATATCTGCGGGATACAAACTGGGGATCGCGTTTTATGAGGATGAGAGGTGCTTGGAACCCAGAAAGCGCACGAAAGCAACTGAAGGTGGCCCGGGTGATGAGTGAATCCTGTGTGGCTCCAGGCTTTAGCCTGGTGAACTGCCGCATTCGTACCGTGATGAAACCTAGGAGCGGACGGGTGGCCCGAATGAAGCCTTAAACCCGGGTGGCTCCAGCCTGGGCTCCGACACCTTGGGCCGCGCGTCGCATGCGCGCGCGCTCTGCCAGACACGAGACCGACTGGAGACCAGACTGGTGCCCGGACAGAGGCACACACAAAATGCCCAGCCCGAGAATGCGATCGCGCCCATGCCCATCGCAGGAGGGCCCGCACCCCGGCGACGAAGAACTAGACCGACGTTTCGCTCTTGTAGCCGTCCCACGCAGGGTCGTCGAACGGCGACCGCACGGAAGGCTCAGGCTCCGACCTCTTCGGCCGCACTGCCCTGCGCCTCGGCGTGACGATCGGCCGCTCCGCGATCGGCTCTTCAGCATCTGGCGATACGTGACCTGCATTGCTCACCAAGAACACAGGCCGCGGCAAGCGCGCGAGCATCTGCGTCACCGTCACAAACCGATAGCCCTTCGCCTTCAAACGCGCGATCAACTCCGGTAGGGCGGCGGCCGTGTCCGGAGTGTCGTGCAACAAGATCACGCTCCCAGGCTTCACTTGCCACAGGATGCGCTTGGTCACCATCCCGGGCTCAACAGGCACGTAGTCCCCTGCGACCGCGTTCCAGTGGATCGTCGTGTAGCCGAGTTCCATGTTCAGCCGCAGCAGGTCGTCGTCGAACTTCATCCCCGGCGGGCGCATCAGGTTCATGTGCGCACCCGTCGCATCAAAAACCGCTTGCTCGCATCGCTGCAGTTCGACCTTGGCCTGTTCCGTCGTGATCTCCGTCAGCCTCGGGTGAGAGAACGTATGGTTCCCGACCTCGTGCCCCTCCGCCATGATCTGCCGGACCAGCGCCGGCCGCTTCTCGACGTGCGACCCCACGACGAAGAACGTCGCCTGGACGCCCTCGGACTTCAGTGTCGCCAGGATCCTTTCCGTGGTCTCGCCATACGGACCGTCGTCGAACGTCAGCGCGACCTCCTTCAGAGTCGGGTTGCCGTGCACCAGCAGGTCGCCGTTGAGTTCATAGGTCTCGAGCGCGTCGGCCCCGGCCCGTTTGCTCAAGGCATAGACGCCAAACAGCGCCAGCACCACGAACATCGGAGTCCAACGAGAGGCCCAAACCCGGGCGAACAAAGATCGACGCATCCCAGTTGTACGACGTGCCGCCCACAAGGAGCGTTTCAAACCAGCAAAGACACGAACCCACCAGAACGTGACCATAATCAGCCATGGCCCGCCGACCGCTCTTCGTCGCCGCGCTCGTCCTTGCGACCGCGCTCGCCCACGCACAGGCCGCGAACTACACCAAGTACGAGTTCCTCATCCCCATGCGCGACGGCGTGAGACTCAGCACGCAGGTCTACGTGCCAAAGGACAAGCCGGGCGACCACCCGATCCTGCTCCAGCGCACGCCTTACGGTGCAGGACCGTACGGCCAAATGCAAAAGGGAGGCCACGGCGGATCGCAGAAGTTCAAGGACGCGGGCTACATCTACGCCTACCAAGACGTGCGCGGGCGCAACATGTCTGAAGGCGACTTCATCGACATCCGTCCGAACAACCTGTTCTACACAGGCCCGTGGGACGTCGACGAGAGCACTGACACTTACGACACCATCGAGTTCTTGATCAGCAACGTCCCGCAGAACAACAAGCGCGTCGGACTTTGGGGAATCTCGTATCCTGGGTTCTATGCGGCGATCGGTGCAACGAACTCGCACCCAGCGCTCAAGGCGAGCAGTCCGCAGGCGCCCGTCAGCGACTGGTTCATGGGCGACGACTTCAACCACAACGGCGCGCTCTTCGTCTGGGACATGTTCAAGTTCATGGTCGGCTTCGGCCAGCCTCGAATCGCTCCAGGCCAGCAGCAGCGCGGCCCGAACATCGCACAAGACGTCGCGGGCGACTGGTACAAGTTCTTCCTCAACCTCGGCCCGCTCAGCAACATCGACGCGAAGTACTACAAGGGTCAGGTCAAGTATTGGAACGACGTCCAACAGCACCCGAACTACGACGAGTGGTGGCAGGCGCGCTCGCTTCCAAAACGGATGACTGGCGTCAAGTGCGCGGTCATGACGGTCGGCGGTTGGTTCGACGCGGAAGACTGCTACGGCGCGCAGAACATCTATCTCGGGACGGAGAGGCTCAACCCCGGCATCTACAACACCATCGTCATGGGGCCGTGGTATCACGGCATGTGGGCGAGCGGACGAGGACAGACGTTCGGCGACCACGATTGGGGCTCGAACACGTCGACCTTCTATCAAGACGAGATCGAGTTTCCGTTCTTCGACGCGTTCCTGCGCGGCGACGGAAAGCCCGACCTGCCGGAAGCCTACATGTTCGACTCCGGCGCAAAGCAGTGGGCCAAGTTCGACAAATGGCCGCCGCAAAGCACCAGCGTCACAAGCCTTCACTTCCGGAGCCAGAAGTTGCTCGCCGTCAATTCACGACCGATGGAAGAACAGGGGTACGACGAGTACGTCAGCGATCCTAAGAACCCAGTGCCCAGCGACGGAGGCGTGCTCTCTGCACGGACGCGCGAGTATATGGTGAACGACCAGAGGTTCGCGTCTGCCCGCGCCGACGTGATTTCGTTTACGACTCAGCCGCTTGCCGAGGACATGACGGTCGCCGGGCCCGTGTTCGCAGACTTGTGGGCAGAACTCTCGACGCAGGACGCGGACTTCGTCGTCAAACTGATCGACGTGTTCCCATCGACGTTCGAAGGAAAACTCGCGGATTATCAGATGCTCGTGCGCGGGGAGATCATGCCCGCCCGCTTCCGAAAGAGTTTCCAAAACCCAAAACCGATGCCCGTCGGCCAGCCCGAACTCGTTTCCTACGAGTTGCCGGGCGTGTTCCATACGTTCAAGAAGGGGCACCGCATCATGGTCCAGGTCCAGTCTTCGTGGTTCCCGCTTGCGGCCATGAACCCGCAGTCGTTCGTCAATCACTTTAGGGCGACAGAGTCCGACTTTGTCCCGTCCACGGTGCGCGTCCATCGATCCCGGCAGAACGCGTCGCGTTTGAGACTCGGAGTCCTTTGAGCATGGCCTTCCTCGATCCGATCGACGTGGCAAAGTTCGGCGTGTGCGCATTCTTCTGCGTGCTTTTCCTGCAGTCGGGGCTCGACAAAGTGTTCGACCACAAGGGCAACCTTGCATGGATGACGCCCCACTTCGCGAACTCGCCGTTCAAGAACATGGTCCCTATGCTCCTTTCAGTGATGACCGTGATCGAACTCAGCGCGGGCGCGATGAGCGGCGTGGGCCTCGTCATGCTTTTCTTTGGCGAGTCGATGTGGGCCGTCGTCGGCCTTACGCTCTCTGCCTTCTCGCTCGTGTGTCTGTTCGCTGGACAAAGGATCGCCAAGGACTATGCCGGCGCCGCGACGCTGGCGACGTACTTCGGCGTCGCGCTCATAGGGCTTCTTCTCATGTCGCTCTAGGCGACCACGGCTTTGCTCGCGGAATCCACGCAGGGACGTTTGCGCGGTACTCGTCATAGTCCGCGCCGAACCGCTTGGCCAGTTGTGGCTCCTCAAACGCCATGATGAGCAACGGCACCAGCACGACCCCGACCGAGAAGTAGGTGAGGACGGCGAGGCTGTTGGTCGCAAGGGCCACTCCGAGCACCATCGCTCCGACGCTCGACATCATCGGGTTGCGGACGTGTCGATACGGGCCGCGCACAACGAGCCGTTGGGGCGGATCCCAGGGTGCGAGCGTCCCTTTGCCTTGACGCGCGAACAGCGCGACCGTGCGGACCATGCCGTAAAACCCCGCCGCGAACACGATCAGACCGAAGCCCTCTGCGAGCGAGGACCATGGCTCCGGCCACCGGCTCGTCCCGCTCAGCACAAGCAGGACCGTCGGCACAATGACCACCGCGTTGAACGGCAATAGGAAGACGGCTTTGGCAATCCTGGCGGTCATCGCGCTCCTGTGGTTACGGACGTGGGACAGAATGGTTCCGGATGGTCGTCGGCTCGCTGGAACTGCACTTGCGCATGGACGGATGCCGGACGCTGAAGGAAAAGCGCCGAGTCCTTCGACCGCTGATCGAGCGGCTTCGCCGCGACCTGCGCGCCTCGGTCGCCGAAGTCGGGGACAACGACCTCTGGAACGTCGCGACCATCGGCCTTGCGTGCGTCGGGCCTTCACGCATCGCGGTGGAGTCCGTGCTCGACTCGGCCGAGCAAATCGCGAACGAGTACGGAGAAATCAGGGTCGAAGGAATCCTGAGAGAAGTCTATTGACCCTCGGCCTTCTGCTTGATGAACGCGTTGCGCTCGTTGAGCGTGCGTGCCATGTAGCGCGCGAGGAACATTCTCTCCGCAACCAGTCCGAGGAATCCCAGCGGCGCAGAAAACCGGAACGTGTCCTTCATCAGCGTTCCGCCTTCGACGGCCAGGAACTGATGCTCGTGCCAGATCGCCTTGAACGGGCCTTTCACCATCTCGTCGACGAACCGAAGCGGCCGCTCATACTCCGTGATCTTCGAGGTCAAACGGAATCGAAGGCCAAAGTGCCGCGCCTCGAACGTCACGGTCTCACCGAGCATCAGGATCCCGGACGTTACGCCACCCACGAGCCGCTCACCGCTGTGCGCCATGCTCTCCGCGTGAACGCCGACGTCGAGGCTCAGGTCGAAGCAAGTTTCCGGGTCCGCTTCAATGAATGTCGCCGTCGTGATCGTCGTCACGTCTTCCACCCCGGCCCAGGCGCGAAGAACAACAGCGTCCCGATCCGCTCATATCCCAGGTGAGGATACAGCCGTGAACCCGCGCCGCTCGCGAGCAGCACACTGTTGTTCACGCCGTGCGCTGTGTCGTCCTGCAGCATGAGCGACATCAGCGAGCGCCCGATGCCCTTGCCTCTCGCCGATGCGTCGACGAAGAGGTTGGAGACCCACGCGTCTCGGCCGACGGGGATGCTCTTGACATACCCGACGCAACTGCCGCCGTTGAATGCCGCATACAGCCGCAACTTGTCGTCGTGGCCGAGGTGCTCTGGCAGGATCTGCCGTCGGCCCGCGGCGCGGTTCACCTTGTCCGCGTCCTTCGCGTCCACGACGCGCTCGACGCGGATAGGCGCCTTGTACTTGGGCGCACGCGACGGGTCGGCGGAGAAGAACGGCTCGCTGAAGAGCAGCCGCAGTCCAAACGCCTTGTAGTCGCGCTTTACTGCGTCGAGGTCGGCATCGTTCTCACAAACGACGCACGCGCCGCCGCGCATGAATCCGCTCTTCTTCAGCGCCGTGTGTGCCCTCTTCGGCGACATCCCATAGACGATGTACTCGGGGCGCCGTTGGTGGCCCTTCTTGCCCGGCCCGTCCTGCATGATCGTGAGACCGTACTTGCGAGAGACCAGATAGGGGTGCGTGAAAGAACGGGTGTACGAGAACCCCTGGGTGAACACCTCGATCGCCCGCTCCAAGTCCATCGCGTTGAGTTTGGCCCAGAACTGAACGCTTCGGCGTTCGTCTGACACTCAGGGACAAGATGCTCACGGCGATCCTCCTTGCGCAGGCTGCGCAGAATCCGGACCTGCGATTCATGCAGCAGGCGGTCTACCTCGCCAGTTCACCGATCGCAGACCCCACCGCCCCAGGTGGCTTCGGCACGACCGACAATCTGCCACGCTCCGTGACTGACAAGTCTCTGCTCGCCAACGGCGCGAGAGCGACCTTGCGCAAGGTCGATGGCGGGTTCACGGTGCACCTGACAAACGGTGGTCGGGCCGATGTTTGGTTCGAGGCCGCAGACAGCAACGTCATGGCTTGGCTCGAGGCAAAGGACGTGCAGGGGAACTGGAGGCCGATCCAATGGAAGCACTGGTACACGTGCGGGAACTCGTTCCACCGGGTCGCCCTTACGTCAGGTTACGGCTGGTCTTGGCGCGTCGAAATGCCAAGCGGTCTCTTCACAACAAAGGTGCGTTGGCGCGCGAGCTGGAACAAGAGCGAGACGATCTCTAACGAGATCGAGGTCGGCATTCCTCCGCAGAGATTCTCGCTCGGTGACGAACTCGCTAAGACGCACGTCGTCGATATGAAGTACGCGTACCCGATGCTGCGCGATAAAGGATCAGGATTCTAGGCGCAGAACCTGCACCGGCTCCACGCGGCTCTCCAGAGCCCCCTGGCAGACCTGTCTCGCGAAGAGCGCGGAGTCGATCTGGAACTTCAACGGTTCGCCGGGCACAACCTTGGAGAGTTGCTCCTTCCAGATCGCGCGACGGATGCGGCGGGAAACACGGCGCGCGAGTTTCCGCCCCATCGTCTTTTTGAAGAAACTCGACCCGAGTTTGGGGTTGTCGTTGATCTCCCAGACCTGAATCCTGCCGTCCAAGACTCCGTAATCGATGCGACCCCAAGTCAGGCCGGCAATCTGGAACGCGGCCATCACTTGCTCCGCGTGCGGGTTGGTCTTCACGAACTCGAGGTCCTCTTGTCCGACCAGCGTTCGGTCGTTGATCTCGCGCTTCACCGACCACTCTGTCGAGGCCATCATGTGCCCCGTGTACACGCGGTCGCCCAACCGGAACGCGCCGTACTTGCGGAAGATCCCCGTCGCACACGAGACGTCTTGGAACTCGACGACGATCAGGTCCTCGGGGTCATGGCCCTGAACGAGCATCCTTGTCAGGGCCGCCTCGAGTTCGCGCTCGTCGTGTAGGAGTCCGGTCGACGGCCCGATGTGCTGGTTCTCATAGCGAACGAACACCGGGTAGCGAACGCCGGGCCCGAGTTCGTCGAGTCGGTACGCGTTGAAGTCGTTGATTCCGGCGTTCGCCAGCGCGCGAAGCAGGTCGTACCTTCTCAGGCTGTCGGTAGGGTGGTTGTAGGTGAGGAAACCTGTCTCGCCCTGGAGCCGCTCCCAAAGTTGGGCCGCGATGGCGCGCTGGCCGTTCGTCGCGCGCTGCATGTCGGAGAACAGGTACATCCCGCGCGGCCATTCGCGCTTTTCGGGCAAGTCGTCGTAGAGCAGCGTCTCGACGGGAGCGCCGAGCGCCTGCCCCCTTCGCTTGACGTTGCGCAGGGAAGTGATGCCCCTTTTCGTCGCGATGTGCACGATCACGGGATGCACAACGCCTCCCGGACGGGCACGTTTGCCGAATCGATCCTTACGGGTGGGCCAGCCTCGACCTTCGCTTCCGCCTCAGCAAACGCGCTGTCCAAGTTACGGAGGCTGTAAAGGCACCGCCCGAGCCGACCCCTCCAATAGCGCACGAGGCTTGACGTCATCTGCGGATTGTCGTTGATCTCCCAGACTTGGATGCGACCGTCCTTCATCGCGTAGTCGATGCGACCGTACTGCAGATTGGCCGCCTCGAACGCAGCCATGACGGCATCGGAGTGAGGGTTTTCGCGGAGATACGCGTATTCCTCTCGCCGTCGGAACGGCGACTTGTTGTTCGTGTCGATCTTGACCTCCCAGTGGTCGCTGGCGAACATGTGGCGCGGCACGATCCTATCAGCGATCCTGAACGCGCCGTACTTGCGATAAAGCCGCTCGCGATCGGACGTGTCTGCAAACTCGACAGCGATCATATGGTCGAGGTTCTCGCCTGCGGCAGCGAGTCGGGCGAGCCGGTCCTCGGCCTCGTTGCGCGTGTGGAGCAAGGGCGTGAGCGACCCGATGTGACGGTCCTCGTAGCGCAGGAAGAGAGGGAATCGCGCTTCGTCCAGTCGGTCGACGCGGTGCACGTTGAAGTCGTTAACGCCCTGCTCGTGGAACCTGCGCAAAAGGTCGAAGCGCGGGACGTGGTCCGTCGGATGGTTGAGCAAGAGGAACGCGTCCGGTCGCTTCGAGAGCATGGCGTGCAGGCGCGCGGCATACGCCTTTTGCGGAACGGTCATCCGCTCGGCGTCCGTGAACAGATACACGCCCCTGGGCCATTCCGACACATCGAGGAGCCGCTCGAACGGGATCGCGCGCACCCGCCGGTTGAGGGCAGGCCGATAGTTGAGGTGCTTGGTAACGGCCTTGATGCCACGTTGCGTGGCGAGGTGGACGATCATCTCACAAGTTCCCTGGACGCGCGCCGCCTAATGAGCGGCGAAGCACCGATTGTATCTGATCAAGTGGCCTGGCAATTCTCCCAGGCGCCGCAATGGCGACGAGAAGGTAACCTGCTTGCCTTGACCGCGAATGCGGTCGTTTCCTATTGGAGGGAAGTCAAAGGATGAACAGACAATTCCGCCTCGCATGTCTCGGTAGCCTGATCCTCGCCTGCTCGGCCTCGTTCGGCCAGGGCACTTTCTACGCCGTGGACAGTTCGCGCGCGTTGTTCACGATCGACCAGGGCACTGGTGCGAAGACTCAGATTGGCACGGTCTCGTCGAACGCCAGCACGACGGCTGGCCTGGCGTGGAACGGCGTTGCCGGTGTGATGTACCTTACTTCGACGGGCAACGACTCGGTCTACTCGCTCGATGTCACCACGGGGACGGCGACCCTTATCGGCGCCTATGGCGACACGGCGATCGTCATGCACGGCCTCGAGTACGACAGCAGCACGGACACGCTGTACGGCGTTTCTTCGCACAACAACGGCTTGTACAACATCAACAAGACCACTGGCGCGGCGACTTTGATCGGAACGAGCGGACTGACGTCGTTCAGCAACCTCGGCTACAACTCGTTGACCGACACGATGTACTCCACGAACAGCGGGACGGACAGTCTCTATTCGATGAACAGGGCGACGGGCGCAGTCACGCTCATCGGCCCTCTGACCGGCCCAACGAACCCGAACGGGCTCGCATTCAACCCGGACGATGGTCGGCTGTATATGATCGACAACAACACCGACAGCTTCTATTGGATCAATACCGCGACCGGGTCCGCCAACTTGATCGGAAACATGGGGACTGGCAACCTGCTCGGTCTGGCGTACGTTCCAGTTCCGGAGCCCGGGACGATGGCCGTCCTCGGACTTGGCGCACTCGCGCTCGTTCGGCGACGCAAGAAGAAGTCGGCGTAGATTCTCTCTTGGCAAGCAGGGCCGGTGCTCAGGGCACCGGCCCTGCTCTGTTTTTGCGGCTGGTAACCTGACGAAGCACATGGACCAGACGAAGGTGTTCATCGGCAAGGGCGAGATCCCCGTGTACCTCGAGCCGAAGTACGCGAACCGGCACGGTCTGATCGCCGGTGCCACGGGCACAGGGAAGACGGTTACGCTTCAGGTCATCGCTCAAGGATTGAGCGACCTCGGTGTGCCATCGTTCATGGCCGATGTGAAGGGCGACCTCAGCGGCATCAGTCAAACGGGAGCCACCAACCCCAAGTTCGAAGAGCGCGCAAAGACGATCGGATTGGAGCCCTATACGTTCGGCAGTGCTCCGACGGAGTTCTGGGACCTCTTCGGAGAGCAAGGACATCCGATCCGGACCACGGTGAGCGAGATGGGTCCGCTGCTCTTAAGCAGGCTGCTCGACCTCAACGAGACGCAGGAAGGTGTGCTCAACCTCGCGTTCAAACTCGCCGACGACCAAGGATTGTTGCTGCTCGACCTCAAAGACTTGCGTTCAATGCTCGTCCACGTCGCGGACAACGCGAGCGAGATCAAGAAGTCGTATGGCAACGTGAGTACGGCGAGCGTCGGTGCGATCCAGCGCGCACTCTTGGTGCTCGAGCAACAGGGCGCGGAGGCGTTCTTCGGCGAGCCTGCGCTGGATATCAAAGACTTCATGCGCGTGACCCCGGATGGGCGCGGTGTCGTCAGCGTCCTCGCCGCCGACAAACTGATGGCGAGCCCGCGGCTCTATTCGACGTTCTTGCTTTGGATGCTCAGCGAACTCTTCGAAGAACTTCCGGAAGCGGGCGACCTCGACAAGCCGAAACTCGTGTTCTTCTTCGACGAGGCACATCTTCTGTTCAGCGAGGCGCCTAAGGCACTGGTCGACAAAGTCGAGCAGGTCGTCAAACTCATTCGATCGAAGGGAGTAGGCGTGTACTTCGTCACGCAGAACCCGATGGACATCCCCGAGTCGGTGCTCGCGCAACTCGGCAACCGCATGCAGCACGCGCTGCGTGCCTACACGCCGAGCGAGCAAAAGGCGGTGAAGACCGCCGCCGAGTCGTTCCGTGCGAACCCGAAACTAGACACGGCACAAGTGATCACAGAGATGGGTGTCGGTGAGGCGCTCGTTTCGGTGCTGCAAGAGAAGGGTGTGCCGAGCATGGTCGAGCGCACGCTCGTCCGCCCACCGTCCTCTCGCCTGGGGCCCGCCAGCCCGGAAGAGCGCAAGGCGGTTATCGGCTTTTCGGCGCTTGCGCCCAAGTACGCCAATCTCGTCGACCGTGAATCGGCGCACGAGGTCCTCTCGGCGCGGGCGGCACAGGCCGATGCGGCAGAGGCGCAAGAAGAGCGCGCAGGAGATCAGCGCGTAAAAGTCCCGCCCGAAGAGCGGGCGCCGAAAGCACCGCGCAAGCCAGCAGCGCGACGCTCGGACTCCATGCTAGAAGCAACCGCCAAGAGCGTGTTGCGTGCTGCGGGCAGCCAAGCGGGCAGACAACTCGTGCGCGGCATCCTCGGTTCGCTTCTCAAGGGCCGCTGAAAGCATAATAGGTCGTTATGCGCCGGTCCGCTCTGTCGTTCGCGTTCGCGTGCCTGTCGCTCTATTCCTTTGCCCAATCCGCGAAGCCGGTCTTCGCCGAGGGCCTAGCGCAGGTCGTGCCCGCGTTCGCCAACCAGCAAGAGTGGATTCGCGAGCGGCTCTGGGTCGAGACCGATTTCGACTCGGACAAGGACGGCAAGAAGGACCGCATGCATGTCGATGTCACAAGGCAACTCCAGACAAAGACCGAGGGGCTCAAGGTGCCCGTCATCTACGAGTCGTCGCCCTACTTTGCGGGCACGGCGGGCGGTGGATCGATCCTTTGGGACGTGAAGCACGAACTCGGCGCCGAGCCGCCCGCGCGCAAAACCCATCCGGACGTTCGGTTCCAAGCGAACAGGACGTCGGTGTCGAACAGTCTCGTCGCCCAGTGGGTGCCGCGCGGCTTCGCAGTGGTGCATAGCGACGCACCGGGGACTGGGCTCTCGACCGGCAGTCCGACCGTCGGCGGTGACCCTGAGCGCTTCGCTCCCAAGGCGGTGATCGATTGGCTGAACGGTCGCGCAAAGGGCTATACGACGGTCGATGGAAACGTCGAAGTGAAGGCGACGTGGTGTACCGGCAAGGTCGGTATGACCGGAACCTCGTACAACGGCACGATCCCGGTCGCCGCCGCGACCACGGGCGTCGAAGGACTTGAGTGCATCATCCCTGTCGCGCCCAACACGTCTTACTACCACTACTACCGCTCGAACGGCCTCGTGCGGCATCCTGGCGGGTGGCTGGGCGAAGACATCGATTCGCTTTACGACTTCATCAATAGCGGCTACCCCGAGACGCGAGCGCGCAGCAACGAACTCTATCGCGACGGGCTCTTTGCTCAGCACCGCGATCGCAAGTCCGGCGACTACAACGCGTTCTGGGCCGAGCGCGACCTGCTGCCCTATACGAAGAACATCAAGTGCGCGGTGCTGATGGCTCACGCGTTCAACGACTGGAACGTCGTGCCGGAGCACAGTGTGCGCATCAGTAGTGCGATTAAAGGCAAAGTGCCGCTCGTGCAGTACTTCCACCAAGGCGGGCATGGTGGCAACCCGCCGTTCGAACTCATGAACAAGTGGTTCACGCGGTTCCTCTATGGCGTCGAGAACGGCGTGGAGAAGGGTTCAAAGGCGTACATCGTGCGCGAAGGTGCGCGCACACCGACGGAGTATCCCGATTATCCGCACCCGGACGCTGATATGGTGACGCTGCACCCAGGAGCGGGTGGAAACGGTGTCGGATCGCTTGCGGTGTTTCAAAACGGCTTGCTTCGGCCCTTGACGATCACCGACGACGTGCAGTTCGACGCGCCTGCCCTCGCCAAGGCGACTGAGTCGCCCAATCGCTTGCTCTATGCGACGCCAGAGTTGAAGGCTCCGCTCCACATCTCCGGCACGACGCGCGTGACGATCAAACTCGCATCGAGCAAGGCCGCCGCAAACCTTTCGGTGTATCTCGTGCAACTCCCGTGGACGGACAGCCGGACGATCACCGACAACCTCATCACCCGCGGTTGGGCCGATCCGCAGAACCATGCTTCTCTGACCAAGGGCGGCAACTTCGACTCGATGGCCAAGGGCACGGCTCTCGTTCCCGGCCAATTCGTGACACTGACCTTCGACCTCCAGCCCGACGACCAGGTGGTCCCGGCTGGCAAGCGCCTCGCGTTGATGGTCTTCTCCAGCGACCGCGACTTCACCCTTTGGCCGACCGCAGGAACGCAACTGACCATCGACCCGAACGCGACGAAGATCGAAATCCCGATAGTCGGCGGGGCCGAGGCATTTTCGAAGGCAGCGAACTAGCCCACAGAGTGTTCGAGGCTGACGGCAAGCAACTTCTGCGCCTCGACGGCGAACTCCATCGGAAGTTCGCGGAACACGTCCTTACAGAAACCGCTCACGATCATGTTCACCGCGTCCTCTTCTGGGATGCCGCGCTGGGCGCAGTAGAACAACTGGTCCTCGCCGATCTTTGAGGTCGTCGCCTCGTGCTCCATCGTCGCCGTGTTGTTCTTGACCTCGATGTAAGGAAAAGTGTGCGCGCCGCACCTGTCGCCCATCAGCATCGAGTCGCAGCACGAGTAGTTGCGCGCGCCGTCCGCGCCCGCGTTGATCTTCACGAGCCCACGGTACGTGTTCTGTCCGTTGCCGGCAGAGATGCCTTTCGAGATGATCGTCGACTTGGTGCGCTTGCCGATGTGCACCATCTTCGTGCCCGTGTCGGCCTGCTGCTTGTTCGCGGTCAGCGCGACCGAATAGAACTCGCCGATCGATTCGTCGCCCTTCAAGATGCACGACGGGTACTTCCACGTGATCGCTGAGCCCGTCTCGACCTGCGTCCATGTGATCTTCGCACGGTCGCCCCGCGCAATTCCGCGCTTGGTCACGAAGTTGAAGATGCCGCCCTTGCCCGTCTTCGGGTCGCCCGGGTACCAGTTCTGCACCGTCGAATACTTGATCGTCGCTTCCTTCTCCGCGACCAGTTCGACCACCGCCGCGTGCAACTGGTTCTCGTCGCGCATCGGCGCGGTACAGCCTTCCAGATAAGAAACGAACGCGCCCTCGTCGGCGATGATCAACGTCCGTTCGAACTGCCCCGTGTTCTTCGCGTTGATGCGGAAGTAAGTGGACAGTTCCATCGGACAACGCACGCCCTTCGGAACATACACGAACGAACCGTCGGAGAACACTGCGCTGTTCAGAGTCGCATAGTAGTTGTCCGAGTAGGGAACCACCGATCCCAGGTACTCCTTCACCAATTCGGGATGCTCGCGGATCGCCTCGCTGATCGGACAAAAGATCACGCCCGCTTCGCGAAGTTTCTCTTTGAACGTCGTCGCGACCGACACAGAGTCGAACACGGCGTCGACGGCCACACCGGCCAGCACCATCTGCTCCTGGAGCGGGATGCCCAGTTTCTCAAAGGTGCGGATGAGTTCCGGGTCCGCTTCGTCCAGCGAGTTCAAAGCCGGCTTCTTTTTCGGCTCGGAGTAATAGGAGATCGACTGCAAGTCGGGCTTTTCGTACTTGACGTTCGGCCATTCCGGCTCGACCATCGTCAGGAAGTGCCGCAATGCCTTCAGCCTGAACTCCAGCATCCACTCCGGTTCGTTTTTCTTGGCCGAGATCGCCCGGACCACGTCCTCGTTGAGCCCGGGAAGAAACGTCTCAGACTCGACGTCGCTTTCCCAGCCGTACTGGTATTCGCGCTCCGCGACCTGCTCTAGAAGTTCGTCGTCTGTCTGCGGTTCAAGCATCTCTTTGGCCATTGGTTTCTACGCTGGGAGCCGAGCAATACTTGACTCTCCGTTCCAGATTGCCCAGACTGCTATTGTACTGCCCGCACACTCAGCATCAGCGGGACGATCACACCGGGCTAGGACGGGTGCGTATCCAGGCTCAAATGAGGTAAACCCCCGCCCGCACGGACAGCACACTCACATGGCAGCGGTCGCAGGTTTAGAGACGGTCAAGATCACGGTCAACGAGATCGACCTGGAGGTCCCCAAGGGAGAACTGATCGTCGAATCCGTCAAGCGCCTCGGCCTCGAAATCCCCATCTTTTGCTACCACCGCAGGCTCAAACCTGTCGGAATGTGCCGAATGTGCCTGGTCGAGGTCGGGTTCAGGCAGCCTGACGGCTCGGTCCGCAAGATGCCCAAGCCTCAGGCCGCCTGCACCCTGCCGGCCAGCGAGGGCATGGCCGTCTATACAGACTCCGAGATGGTCCACCGCGACCGAAAGGGCGTACTCGAGTTTCTGCTGATCAACCACCCCCTCGACTGTCCGATCTGCGACCGGGGTGGCGAGTGCCCGCTCCAGAACAACACCCTGGTCTATGGCCCTTCGACCTCGCGGTTCGTCGAGATGAAGCGCCACCTGCCCAAGGCGTTTCCCCTCTCCCAGTACGTGACCCTCGACCTCGAGCGATGCATCCAGTGCGGTCGGTGCGTCCGCTTCACCGAGGAGATCTCCGGCGACTCACAGTTGGCGTTCCGGTTCCGCGGTGCGGCGATGCAGCCGTCCACCTATCAGCTCACCGATTTCGAGTCCAAGTTCAGCGGCAACGTCATCGAGATCTGTCCGGTCGGCGCGCTCACGTCGGCCAAGTACCGTTTTCGCGCTCGCCCCTGGGATCTCGAAACAAAGCCTTCGGTGTGTCTCGAGTGCTCAAACGGCTGCAACGTGTGGTTCGACTATCGAGCCGGTAAGTTCGTGCGCATCAACGGCCGCACCAACGAGGCGGTCAATGAGGAGTGGACCTGCGACAAGGGCAAGTTTGGACACGACTGGTACAACGCCGAGTCCCGGCTGGGAGCCGTCCTCGTCCGCGATGGAGACGCTCTGGTCGAAAAGACCTGGTCCGAAGCCTACGCGCTCGCCCTCGACGCGTTCTCGAAGGGCGCCTCGGCTGGGCTCGCTGGTTCAAAACTGAGCAACGAGACTCTCTATCTCTTCAAGAAACTGTTCAATGAGTCGTTCGGAGCAGGCGACCTCGACTGGAGATGGACGAAGGACGCGGCCGACATGGCCGGACGCGTGTCTTCTACGATCTCCAGCCTGGAGGACCGTAAGTCGATTCTGGTCATCGGGCCGTTGTCCGATCAGGCTCCCATCGTCCACCTTCGCGTCCGCAAGGCATGGTTCAACGGCGGCTCGAAAATCGTCGTCGCCAGCGACCGCGACACCGATGCCGATTCGTTCGCCGAGGTCGTGCTTCGCTACAAGCCAGGTTCGGTCGGTGCGCTCGCCAAGGGTCTTGCTGACCTTGCCAAAGGCGATGGCGACGTGAGCGCGGTCTCGAGCGCGACCGGGGTTCCGGCCGAGCAGATCTCCCGCGCCGTCGCACTCCTCAAGGAGGACTGTGCGATCGTCACGACGCACGGCCTGCTCAACGAGCAGGGCGGCCGCGATGCGGTTGGTGCGCTACGCTATCTGCCGAACTTCAATTGCTACTCGCTTGGGGCGAACGACCAAGGCGCGGTGGAACTGGGGATCAGTAAGGGGCGCAATACCGAGGAGATATTGAAGGCCGCCGCCGAGGGGCAGATCAAGGCCCTTTGGCTCGTCGGATGTGACCCGCTCAACGATTTCCACGATCGCGCGCTCGCACAAAGAGCGCTCGAAAACGTGCCGTTCCTCGTCATACAGGACTCGACTATGACGGAGAGCGCGCACTTCGCCAGCGTGGTCCTACCTATGGCCGCCCCTGCCGAGCAAGACGGGACTTACACGAATTGCGAGCGGCGAGTGCAGCGCGTCGCGCCGGTTGTTAAGGCACCCGGCGATTCAAAACCCGGCTGGCGCATCTTCACCGAGTGCATCGTGCGCACGAAAGGCACCGTCCCGTACTTCAACGCGAAGGAAGTTATGGCGGAGATTTCGAAGCAGCACCCAGCGTTCTCGGGCGTTAACTATGACGCCCTTGGGGGCGAGGGCGTTCTGCTCGGAGGTGGCGCGTGATCGTAGAGTGGTTGGAAAGCCTCCAGCCCTGGCAACTCGGTTTGCTCCGAGTCTTGCTCTTGCTTGCGCCGATCCTGATCCTAGTGCCTGGCCTCATCTGGTGGGAGCGTCGATTGCTGAGTTGGATGCAAGACCGCATCGGCCCCAACCGCGTGCCGACGGTCACTAACGCAAAAGGCAAGAAGTACCGCGCGGCAGGACTGGTGCAGACGCTCTTCGACGGCTTGAAACTCTTTCTCAAAGAGGACATCACTCCCGCCTCGATCGACCGCAAGGTCTACTTCTTCGCTCCGGCTCTCGCGCTCTTTCCTGCGTTCGTCCTCGGTGGAACGATGCCGTTTGGCCCGCCAAAGGGCATCTGGGGCTATCTCACTCCAGTCGCCGACATCGACATCGGCATCATGTTCGTGCTAGCGATCTCTTCGCTCGGCGTGTACGGCGTCGTGCTAGCAGGTTACGCGAGCAACAACAAGTATTCGCTGATGGGTGGGCTGCGCGCTTCCGCGCAGTTGATCAGTTACGAACTCGCGATGGGCGTCTCCTTGCTGGCCGTCGTCTTCGCGACAGGCTCGCTGAAGATGACGCAACTGGTCTCAAAGCAGGAGGAGGCGCTCTGGGGAGTGTTTCCCGCGATCCAAAACTGGTTCGTCATGACCCCTTGGGGCGCGGTCGCCGCGCTTATCTTCCTGATCTGTATGGTCGCGGAGTCGAACCGCGCGCCGTTCGACCTGCCCGAGGCCGAGAACGAACTCATCGCCGGATACCACACGGAGTACTCGTCGATGAAATTCGCCGTGTTCTTCATGGGTGAGTACGCGGCGATGTTCATCTTTAGCGGCATCTTCGCGTGCGTGTTCCTCGGTGGCTACAACATACTTCCTGTGAACTGGGCGCACCTTTACGCACAGACCGGTGTTGGCGTCTTCGACTTTCTGGACAAGGCCAACTATTGGCTTGCGCCGATGACGTTCCTCGGCAAGTGCTCGATGGGGATCACGTTCTATATTTGGTTGCGCGCGACGCTCCCGCGCCTGCGCTACGACCAGTTGATGTCTCTCGGATGGAAGACGCTCCTCCCGATCGCTGTCGCGAACTTCTGTCTCGTCGGGTTCTGGCTGATCATGCAGGAGATGAACGGGGTCAAGAGCGGCTGGGTCTCGTACGGAATCGCAGCAGCGTTGACGGTCGCGCTTTGGATGGGTGTTAAAAGCCGACTCCCCCAAGCGACGGAGCGGCGCGAAGTGGTCATGGTCGACCCCAAGAGGGCTTCATAGATGGACACTGGGCTTCTTGTGTTCATCGTCCTTGCGGTCGTCGCAGTGCTTGCTGCCGTTGGCGTCGTCGCGTTTCAAAGCCCTGTGCGGTCTGCGCTTTCGCTGGTGCTCGCGTTCTTCGTGCTCGCGCTCTTCTACTTCAATCTCGGCGCGCAACTGCTCGGCATTTCGCAAATCATGGTGTACGCCGGTGCGATCATGGTGCTGTTCCTGTTCGTCGTCATGATGTTGCGGCTGGGAGGCAATGAGCGCAAGGAGAAGACCGACTGGCGCATGTACTTTGCGATCCCGCTTGCGGTCGTCGTCGGCGCGCTGCTCTTTGCGAAGTTCATCCAGCCGCTGGCAGGGACTTCCGTGCTCCGTGTCTCAGACGAGTACGGCACGCCGCAAACGATCGGCTACTCGCTCTTCACCACTTACGTCTGGCCGTTCGAGGTCGCCAGCGTGCTGCTCCTCATCGGCGTCGTCGGCTCGATCATGCTGGCAAAGAGGAGGTTCTAGGATGTTGACGATCCTCGCCCAGGCCAAGCCCACCGATGCGACGATGCTGTCGCTCTACCTCGCTCTGGGGCTCGTGCTCTTTGTGATCGGCGGTGTCGGCGTCGTATTGAGGCGGAACCCGGTCGTCGTGTTCATGTGCATAGAACTGATGCTCAACGCGGTGAACCTCACGTTCCTCGCGTTCGCACGATATCAACCGGCACACTGGATGATCCTCCATGGGACACAGGACGGTGGAGTGGGTAGCGCGATGTCCGGCCAGATGATGGTGGTCTTCGTCATGGCAGTCGCGGCCGCAGAGGTCGCCGTCGGCCTCGGAATCATCATGGCCATCTTCCGCATGCGCAACGAAGTGGACATCGACGACATGAGGTCGCTCAAGGACTGAGATGGATACTTCGACGAAACTTTGGCTGATCCTTGGGTTGCCGCTACTCGGCTTCTTGGTGCAGTGTTGTCTCGGCGGGGCGGTCGTCAGGCTGTTCGGCGCGAAGTCTGGGCGCACTGTCATGGGGTGGCTCGCTTTCTTCGCGGTCGCCGTTCCATTCGCTTTTGCGATCACGATAACACTTGAACTCAACCGCGCTCCCGTCGAGGCGCGCACCGTCCTCACCACGCTCTTCGATTGGATCCGGCTTCACACGCTGACCGTGCCGTTCGAACTCCGTGCCGACCCGCTCAGCATGACGATGACGCTCGTCATCACGGGCGTGGGCGCGCTCATACACATGTACGCGATCAAGTACATGTTCGATGACAAGGACTTCACGCGGTTCTTCACATACCTCAACCTTTTCATCGCGTTCATGCTGCTGCTCGTGCTCGGCAACAACCTCGCGATGCTCTTCATCGGATGGGAGGGAGTGGGGCTTTGTTCGTACCTCTTGATCGGATATTGGTACAAGGACAACGCGAACGCGAAGGCCGCCAACAAGGCGTTCATCACCAACCGCGTGGGTGACTGGGGCCTTACGCTCGGACTGTTCCTTCTCGCCGTCCTCGCCGCGGTCTCGGTGCCGCAATTGGTGAGTGACCACGGAAACCGATGGCTGTCCTACGACGTCCTGCTGCCGAACATCCAGGCGATCGTGAACGGTCATCCCGGCCTCGCGCTCGCCGCCGCGCTCTTTTTGTTCATCGGCGCGATGGGCAAGTCCGCGCAGTTCCCTCTTTACGTCTGGCTTCCGGACGCGATGGCGGGCCCGACTCCGGTCTCCGCTCTCATCCACGCGGCCACGATGGTTACGGCGGGTGTGTTCCTGCTCAACCGCATGTCGCCGCTTTTCGACCTCGTGCCCGGAGCGCAGGCCGTCGTCGTCATCGTCGGCGCATTGACTGCGCTGATTGGTGCGCTCATCGCCTTTGGCCAGACCGACATCAAGAAAGTCCTCGCGTTCTCGACGGTCTCGCAACTCGGCTATATGTTCATCGCCTGCGGAGTCGGCGCATATTGGGCAGGCATCTTCCACGTCGTCACCCACGCGTTCTTCAAGGCGCTCTTGTTCCTCGGTAGCGGCGCGGTGATCTATGCGATGTCGCACGAGCAGGACATGCGCAACTACGGCAACCTAAGGAAGTACATCAAGATCACCTTCGCCACGATGTTTGTAGGCTGGGCCGCGATCGCAGGAATCCCGTTCTTGTTCAGTGGTTCGTTTTCAAAGGAGTCGATCTTAGGGTCCGCCGTCAACTTTCACGGCGCTGAAGGAACGCTCCTGGCCACGGTCGGGCCGATCGCAGGATGGGTCGGGTTCTTCGTCGCGATGCTCACCGCCGCCTACATGACGCGCATGATGATGCTGACCTTTGCAGGTGGAGAGGAGCGCTGGCGCACCGTAGAGGCGCACCATGAGGAGCACCACCACGCACACGCGCATGCGCACCACCACGAAGACCCGCACGGTTTCTTCTACACCGATGAAAACTTGCCTAGTGAGGAGCATGAGCACCACCACGCCCTGACAAAGGACCACGAGCCGAGAGAAGTGCCGTGGGAAATGTGGCTGCCGCTCGTAGTGCTCGCGCTCGCCGCGCTCGGTGTCAGTGCGTATCTGCTCGAACACGGCCTGCCCAATTGGCTCTATCCTGGACTCGAAGAGACCCCGCACGCCCTCAGCAAGGGCCTGCTCCTCATCATCGGCACAGCAGTGGCCGTCGTCGGAATCGCATATGGATACATGACGTACAAAGGCAAACTCAGCGAGAAGGAAGGCTGGGACGCGCCTAAGTGGTCGCCGTTCCGAAGTGCGGCGAGCAAGCAGTTCGGCCTCGATGCGTTCTTCGCCGATGGCTCGACACGATTTGGCGGCCTGCTTGGCACGGCATGCATGTGGTTCGACAAGAACATCGTCGACGGACTTGTGAACCTCGTCGGCCTCACGACGCGCGGCCTCGCAGGCACGGGTAAGTGGCTCCAGACGGGCTATGTAAGAAGTTACGCCCTGCTTATGCAACTTGGCGTGGCAGCGATCCTCGTCTATGTCGCAAGCGTGCTGTTCAAGGGAGGTGCAGAGTGAACAACCTGCTCTCTTGGCTGACGTTCCTGCCTCTCATTGGTGCCGTTTTGCTCATGTTCCAATCGGAACAACAGCAAAAGCAGATCAAGGTGCTGGGGCTGATCATCGCGATCGCTACGTTCGGCCTCTCGCTGTTCGTGTTCACAAAGTTCGACCCGAACACCTACCACTTCCAGTTGGTCGAGAGCGCGCCGTGGTTCCCGGCGCTCGGCATCTCGTACAAGCTCGGCATCGACGGGATATCGATCTGGCTCGTGCTGCTCACCACGTTCCTGATGGTGATCTGCGCTTGGTTCAGTTTCTACGTCGAGAAGCGCGTCAAGGCGTACTACGTGTACATGCTCGTCCTCGAGACCGCCATGCTCGGCGTGTTCCTGTCGATGGACCTCGTGCTGTTCTACACGTTCTTCGAGGCCTCGCTCGTCCCGATGGCGCTGCTCATCTACACTTGGGGCGGGGAGAACCGCAAGTACGCTGCGACCAAGTTCTTCATTTACACGTTTGCAGCCTCGATCTTCATGCTCATCGGGGTCGTGTGGATGTCCAACCTCTATCAGGCGGCGACTGGAGTCCGCTCGTTCGACATCGTTGCGATCCAATCGGCGGTGGCGAACGGCTCGCTTTGGGCGGGCGCCATGCAGTTACAGCCCCTGATCTTCTGGCTCTTCACCATCGCGTTCATGGTCAAGTGCCCGATGTTCCCGTTCCACACATGGCTTCCAGACGCGCATACCGAGGCGCCGACCGCAGGCTCGGTCATCCTCGCGGGCGTCTTGTTGAAGATGGGCACGTACGGGTTCCTCCGGTTCGTGCTTCCGCTCTTTCCCGACGTCCTCCCAGGAATGGTCTTCCCAATCATGGTGCTCGCCGTGATCGGCATCGTGTACGGCGCGATCGTCGCGGCCATGCAGCCAGACCTCAAGCGCCTTGTCGCGTACTCTTCGGTCGCGCACATGGGCTTCGTCGTGATCGGCATATTCAGCCTTACGCACAACGGCCTCATAGGCGGCTCGTACCAGCAACTCAGCCACGGCGTGTCGACTGGCGCTCTGTTCCTCCTCGTGGGCCTGCTCTACGAGCGCATCCATACGCGAATGTTCAAGGACATGGGGGGACTGAAGGCCAAGATGCCGGTCTTCGCAACGATGTTCCTCATCATCATGTTGAGCAGCGTCGGACTGCCCGGCCTCAACGGGTTCATCGGCGAGTTCCTCGCGCTCCTGGGAGCGTTCGAAGCGTCGGCAACGTTCCACTTTGGACTTGGCTGGTGGCTTCCGCTCATTGCGGGCACCGGCGTCATCCTAGCTGCCGTCTATCTGCTCTGGATGTTCCAGAAGGTCTTCTACGGCCCCGTCACCAACCCGGTCCTCGAACGCATCAAGGACATCAAGGGCTGGGAGCGGGTCATGGTCGGAACTCTCGTCGTGCTCGCCTTTTGGGGCGGGCTGTATCCCGCGACCTTCCTCGCACCGATGGAGAAGTCCATCGCCGCCACGCGACAAATGGCGCTCAATCCTGCGGGCCAGCGACCGACGTGGGACGATGCCACCCTCGAGATCGACGACAACGGCGACCTTGTACGGGGCCAGCGCGGGCCGAACAAGGAGTTCTCTGCACAAGAAATCGTCGCTGGCGCAGACGCGCATTGGGAGATCCCAAAGGAAGGTGATGCCCAATGACCGGACGTGAGCGGATCGTCGCCGCTGCCCGCGGCGGGGAAGTGGACCGAGCGCCAGTCGTCGGCCAAGACGCGCTGGTCGTGCCAGTTGACAGGGTCTCCGATTCGATCGGGAGCGACAACGCCGTGCTCGCGCGCGTGCTCAGCCCCCTAGGGCGGGCGATGAAACAAGGTATCGACATCGTATCGCTACTCCACGAAGACGTTGAGCGTGGCGCAACCGAGCTCGAAAGGCTGACCGATGAAGCCAAGGGCGAAATGCTCGCCGCACTCGCCAACGGTGCCGACGGCGTCTTCTACGAACTCGACGGCGCCTACCCTGAAGTCACGACGCCGATGGAATACGGCGGCCATTTCCTGGAGGTCGACCGAAGACTGCTCAGCGAGATCGAACAAGCGCGCTTCAACGTTCTCTATGTCAAAGGCGATAAAG
>CAZGXW010000043.1:0-24899 GCA_964529975.1 uncultured Fimbriimonadaceae bacterium | reverse complement strand
GCGAACAACGACCAGTCCCAACCGGCGCGCACCTTTACCGTCACAGGCACGCGCACGGCCTTCACGACCGAAGAGACGATGCGCTCCGCAAGTTCGGGGTCCTTCAAGAGCGCGGCGCCAGAGCCTGTCCGACAAACCTTCGGGACCCAACAGCCCATGTTGATGTCCACGATGTCCGCGCCCATCTCCTCGGCCACGCGGGCGGTCTCAGCCATAACATCCGGTTCGCCGCCGAAGATCTGGATGCCGAGCGGGCGCTCCTCGTCCATCACGCGCATCTTCTTCAGGGTCTTCGTTGCGCCGTGGTGGATCGCCATCGCGCTAACGAACTCTGTGAACATCAGTCCCGGCTCGCCGATCCGCTTGGCGATCAACCGGAAAGCCAGGTTCGTGACGTCTTCCATCGGCGCGAGCACCAGCGGAACGCCGACCCGCACCGGCCCGACGTCGAACCCTGGAAACGCGGGCCGATCTGCACTCATCCGTGAATATGGTGGCACACGTTAAGCGACCAAGAAAAACTACCTGTTCGCAGGTTCAAGGACTGGATTGGCGCACGCTCGGCGAGTATCATGAAGGCCGGAGAGCGACTGTTTAACTGCATTGGCTTTGGAGTGTTGAAGTTGAAAAGGATTCTTGTTCTCGCATTCGCTACGCTTGACGATGTGCAGGCATTGTCCACATAAACCAAACAGACCCTATATACGATATTAACGCGTGTCGGAAAGGTCGGTACCCCGGGTTTCACGAACGGTTCGGGCACGATCATCTCACCGAACCACGTCTTGACCGCTAAGCACGTGGGCGGCCAGCGGTTCTACATGAGCAACGATGGTATCAACATCACGACCATCGTCGATGCGGTCAGCAGAGTCAATCACGGAAACGCCGACTTGGCAATCCTGACTTTCGCGCCGAACACGTTTGCCTCTTGGTACCGCCCCATTTACGGCAACCAGATCGGTCAAACAGCAACGATGGTCGGCTTTGGCGTCACGGCGACGTTGCGCGCAAACGGGACGGGATACAACGAGATCGGGCTTGGCCAGCGACGCCGAGTCTCGCACAACGTCGCGGATACGCGCGTTTCGGCGACCCTAGGTGGTGGGATTACGAACTCGATCTCACTCATGTACGACCTTGATGGTGCCGCAGGTGTCCCCGGTGACCGCAATACGCTAGGGTCAGGCGACCCCGTCGCGGACGAGGGCGGCGTGCTTCCCGGCGACTCAGGCGGCTCGTGGCTGATCAACAGCGGCGGCAACTGGCGACTCATTGGCGTCAACTCGTTCATCAACGACGTCGACGGGATCGGCGGTGCGACCAACAACTTCCTCGACTGGGGCGACCAGGGCGGCGCGGTCGACGTGAACGAGTACAGCGCATGGATCGAGGCAAACGCCCCGGTTCCGGAGCCGGCAAGCATGATCGCACTCGGGCTCGGCGTCGCGGCCCTCGCGGCGCGAAGGCGAAAGAAGGCCTAACCATCCAATGGCGAAAAAGGCCGCATCCGACGGATGCGGCCCTTTTCTGTGCCTGATCGGTCAGAATCCCTGCCGGAATGTCGAAGCGAGTCCTCAACATAGGTTTGATCGGTTATCAGTTCATGGGCAAGGCGCACAGCAACGCCTATCGCCAAGTCAACCGGTTCTTCGACCTTCCTTTACAGGTCCGCATGAAGACAATCTGCGGGCGAACGGAGGGCGCCGTCAAGGCCGCTGCCGACACATTTGGGTGGGAGGGCTACGAGACCGACTGGCGAAAGGTAGTCGCCGACCCTGAGATCGACGTCATCGACGTTTCGACGCCAGGAAACAGCCATTGTGAAATCGCCTGCGCCGCGGCCGAGGCCGGCAAAGCGGTCTGGTGCGAGAAGCCGATCGGCAACACTCTGGCCGAAGCGGAACGAATGTGGAAGGCGGTGGAAAACTCAAAGGTCCATCACGCGGTTTTCCACAACTACCGCAAGGCTCCTGCAGTCGCTCTCGCCAAGCAGATGATCGCGGAAGGACGTCTGGGAACCATCTATCACATGAGGGCCGCCTACCTCCAAGACTGGATCGCGGACCCGTCGTTCCCGCTCGTCTGGCGGCTGGACAAGGCGAAGGCGGGCAGCGGAGCCCATGGCGACATCAACAGCCATATTATCGACCTGGGTCGTCACCTCGTCGGCGAGTTTGCCGAGGTCTGCGGGCACTTGCACACGTTCGTCAAGCAGCGGCCGCTCGTCGGTGAGACCGACGACAAACTCGGAGCGAAGGCGGCCGCTGAGAAAGGAGAGGTCACAGTGGACGACGCGGCGATGTTCTTGGCGAGGTTCCGCAACGGCGCGATCGGCACGTTCGAGGCGAGCCGGTTTGCCGTCGGTCGCAAGAACTACAACCGGTTCGAGATCAACGGCTCGAGGGGGTCGGTCGTGTTCAACCTCGAGCGCATGAACGAGTTGGAGTACTACGACAACGGCGACCCCGAGGGCACGCACGGGTTCCGAACCATCCAGGCGACCGAGGCGGTCCACCCCTATGCAGGGCAGTACTGGCCCGTGGGGCACATCATCGGTTACGAGCACACGTTTGTGAACCTCGTGGCCGACGCAGTCCGCTCGTTGCACGAGGGATCGCCAATGAGCCCGGACATGAAGGATGGTCTTGAGAACCAGCGGGTTCTTGACGCGGTGGAGAGAAGCCACGGGAGCCGTGGCTGGGTCAGCCTCTAGGCAGCCTTGGCGGCCGATCCTGAATCGGCCTCGATGGCACGGGCCAGCCTTTGGATCGCCGAGTGGAAGACGGGGGTGTCCTTCTCGGCGCTTTGAAGGCAGCGCATGAGAATCTCATAGGCCTCGTCAGCCGTTAACTCGACCTTGACAGTCCGTGTCCGTCCATCCATCCCATAAGGATTCTCGGCTCAGAATCTCCCGTTTTTGAACCTAAAACTGAAACCCAGCAAGATTGCGGACGTCTGTCCTAGTAGGCACTGGCAAATAGGTACGAGGGAAGAGCCGATACAAGGATGTGTCGGCAGGCTAGGGCCGATTGGGAAACTCAGGCTCATTTGAGTCTATAATCCGGGATAGGGAACCTGTTGGAGATGCCGAGGAGAACGCTAAAGCGATGGATTGCGATAGCGGCGGTGGCGACCCCAGTCGTTGCTGTCGGTCAAGTCGCGCTTCCCTCGACGCCCGAAGAGGCGGCCTCTCAAGGTGAGTTCCAGGTCGGCGGCAAGTCCTCGATGGACCTCATCCGACTCGACACGCAGAGGTTCAGTTTCCCACTTCGATACGGACTCGTTCGCGTCGGATCCGAAAAGGTCGAACTCGACGGCCAGTTGTTGGTCAAGGACCGCGATTACACGATCGACTACGAGGCTGGCGTTGTGTATCTCATGCGGCCGTTCAAGGACGGCCAGTCCATGCGCGTCCAGTACAAGTACGACCACAAGGCGAACCAGGTCGGAATGTTCGCCTCGAAGGACGCGAAGGCTTCTGGCTTCAGCGGGCTAAAACTCGAGTTCACTCCCGGTTCTGCGTTCTTCCTCGGTCTCGGGATGACGGAGCGTTTGGGCGATGGCACCGTCCTGAGTTCAAACGTCTACGGTGTAGCCAACGGCTTTGCATCCGGCCTCGGAACCCTCAAGGGCTTCGTCATGATCGGCGAGCGCGTGCGCTCTAACGGCATGAGCCTCCTCGGCGACTACAGCCAAGGCAAGGAGCAGAAGGACGAGGGCAAAGGGACGGCAATCGTCCAAAACTTCCAGTCCAACGCTCTCGGTGGCAAGGTCACGGCGGACTATCAGGACGTCGACAGCCAGTTCGCCGGCTTCGACGCCATGAAGCAGAACGGCATGGACTCCAAGGACGTCGATGCCATCAAAAAGGAGCGAGGGCTCAAGCGCTCCGCGTTCGACCTCTCGAAGATCGGCACATCGGCCTTCAATTTCAGCAGCGGCTTCCGGACGGTAGGCGACGCGGACGGCGCGATCAACTGGCGCTCCTACGGGTTCCAAGTCGGAAGCCTCGGCTTTGTCTACGACTCCCAGAGCGTCGACAAGACATTTTCGCGATTCAACGACCTTCGTGAAGGCGACCGCGAAGCCTTGAAGAAGGAGAAGGGACTCGACCGGGCGATCCTCAAGGCCAACTACGCATTTGGCGGCGGCAAACTAGCGTATCGGACGTTCGGGCTCACCAACGACCAAGACCAGGGCATCGAACGCACTGCCATCGACTTTGAATCCAAGTTCTTCAATCTCGGCTATTACGACCAAGCGATCGACAAGGGTTTCAGCCAGTTTGCGGGCCTCCGCGCGCAGTACGACCCGGAGACCGCGTTCAATGTCGGCCAAATGCAGAAAGAAGGCGGGATGAGCCGCCGAGGCTTCACTGCCTCGACGTCCCAGTTTGGCGCGACCTTGACTTTCAACTCGTCGTCGGTGGCCTCCGACAACAAGAGCCTAAACGCCCAAGACGTCGGCGGCAAACTCGGCGGATTCACGCTGCAGTACGCGAGGCGCGACGTCGAACAGGGCTTCGGCCGGCTTGGATCGCTGTCTGCGGAAGAACTCAACCCGGGCAAGGGCACGGCCCACGTCGAGTCGATCGTCGCGATGATCGACCCGAATCTCAAGCCGAACCAGAACGACGTCCAGTTGTTCCAGCAAAGCGCAGGGATCGATCGCCAACTCTGGCGCATCGGTTACAACTTCGGAGGCGGCTCGACGGTCCGCGTCGACGATCTCTCGATCGCCGGAGCGACCGACGAGTTAATGTCCCAGGCGTACACGTTGACCGGGCCCAAGTACAACCTAAGCTACCGCAACACGAACGTTGGCGACGACTTCAGCGAGATCAGCAGGCTGACGCAGACAGAGCAGAGCGTTCTTGGGCTCGACCGGGGCCTCGCGAAGTCGAACTTTGACTTCAGCGCCGCGCTCGACAAGTCGAGCAAGTTCAATTTCTCACAGATGTATGCCGACATCGATGGCGAGGGCGCCATGCGACAGGTGTTCGGTTACAACACCAAAGGCCTGGAAGTCAACTGGTCGCGTCGAAGCGTCGACCCTGGTTTCTCGCAGATCAGTCGCCTGATGGACCCTGAGCGCGACTATTTGTTCAGCCTCATGGGGTTCGACCAGACGAACTTGACCGCCAAGATTAACCTGATCCCAGGGATCGGTGTGAAACTCAATTGGTCGGAAGCCGACAGCATGCTGACCGAGGAAGAGCGCACATGGCGCGAGTCTCAAGTCGATTGGAGACTGACAGGCAAGACGACGTTCTCGGCCTATCGTGCCGAACAGTACTTCCGCGATGACGAGACGGCGTCCGTGGATCGCCAGTTTGATCGACTAATGCTCCAGCACGACCTCGGTCGGTTCGGCCTTATCTCCTTGATCCAAGAGCAAAGGACATTCGATGGAGAGGGCGAAACCCAGAAAGACGCCCTGACCCAAAAGGTCGCTTTCAAGACTAACCTGAACAAAGCAACGCAGTTCGAGACGGAACAGAGCGAGACCAGGTTCGACGGTGGCGAGCGCGAGACGGCGACCACGAACACGATCTCGACGAAGGTCACAAACCGCCTCGGAGTGAGCGTGACCGATACCAAGGTGCTTCGCGAGGGTGAGAAGCACGATGCCGAGAAGCGGAACTACGGCTTCTGGTACGACTTCGGCAAGGGCGTCAAACTCAGTTTCGGCCAGGCACGCGACCTGAGCAACCCGAGCCAAGCGACGAAGAACGTGAACACAGGCCTGAGCGCCGGTCAGTTCGCGGGGCTCGACGTGAAGAGTCTGCAATACACCCACGACATGTGGGACCACCAGCGCAACAAGACGATGGGCAATGTGAACATCGCCACGGCAAAGCCGCTGGACTGGGGCATGTTCGACAACGTCGAGTTCTTCTACCAGGCGGACACTTTGCGCGACATGGACCGATGGCACAAGGAGAACCGCTCTATGGGCTTCACGACGGCAGTCGGCAAGATGAGCCTTGGTTATGGCTATCGAAGCCAGATCAGCCCGAACGGCGACCGAGCCATCGACCGCGTGTTCTCGTTCAAGTCGGACTCGACGGGCAAAGGCCCGATCCGGGCAGAACTCAACTACGACTTGCGCACGATGCCGAACAACGAGGTCGTGGCTATCCGCGATCTGAAACTGATCGCCAAGCTCGGCGGCGACTGGCAACTTGACCACACGATGCTGACGAACCCGATCGAAGCGCGCCAGGGCGTGCTCCTCGGCGGTGTCGCCAAGGACGTGCGCACGAACAACTGGACCGTCAGCTACCTTGGTTCCAAGTCCACAAAGTCGAGTTTCACCTTCGAAGAGATGACGAACGACAAAACGAACGTCATCCTGCGAAAGACCGGATTCAACTTGACGCTGTTCGCGGACAACCCATCGCCGCTGTTCCTTGGCTATCGAGCAGTCGAGAACGACGGCAGCGGGCCACGCTCACTCCAACACGAGTTCTTCCTTCGGTTCGACCAGAAGCCTGGGCCCAACTCCTCGCTCAGCCTGATGATCGGCAACATGAATTTTGCCGGCTGGCGACCGAGCGGTAAGCCGCTGCAAGATTGGACGATGCGACTGGACTACGGCATCCGGTTCTAGGCGCCCAGGGTCTCGATATCCCAAACCTCGATCGAGCCGCTCGTGCTTTCGTCGACGAGCCTCAGTCGTAACGTCGCTCCGCGCAGTTCGCGCAAGTCGACCGTGACCTGTTCGTTCGGAGGGCTCGAGACGGCGGCGATGGGGACTCCCATGGAAACGTCAATGACCTCGACCCTTACGTTGGAGTTGCTTGCTCTGACGCGCATTCGCAAGGCTAGTCCAGGATTAAGGAACGACTGGGACTCGATCTGACCCTGTAGAACGTCGCTCTTGCCCCCCTTGCCATCGTCGGCCGTGCTCAGCCTTTCGGATCTTCGCCAAGCGATGTCACGAAGTCCCAAGAGGCGACGCCATCCGCGGGGCCATGCCTCCGTGACCGGAGGAGGCCCGATGTTCAGATACTGGGTCGCGAAAGCCAAATGCCTTCCAGACGTAGATCCGTTGAATGTGACAGGCCCTCCCGACCATCCAATTGGAGGACGAGCCCCGATTCCTCTTGCGAAAACTGCGGCCGCGACCTTCTCTCCGCCGAAGTCGAATAGCCCCGTCGGTGCCTGGTTCCCAACGACGACATAACCGGTCAGTGCGACCACATACGGCCCGCCCTCGTCGAGCGCCAGCCGCACGTCTCGCAGAGCCGTCGCGGGAACAGGATCGGTCAGTTCCGTGCGTGCGTTCTTTGAGTCGTCGACGTGGAGAAAGGGAAATACACTCTGGAATGCCAAGGGGTTGTGAGAGAACGCGCTACAGAACCCGCCGTTCTCGTCCACCTCTATCGCATCGATTCCGATCGTCCAGCCCTCCTCGCTGGTGTAAACAGAACCAAACTTGTGCGTGACCCAGGCGAGCGAGGCAAGGATGCGGCCCGACCCTTCAGCAATCGGCGCCTCGGGCCCGAACGTGCCCGCGTCAAACCATGCGGCTGCACGGTGCAGTCCCAGGCTGCGGGGAAGCCAGATCCCAGACGCGCCATAAGTCTGGTGGTTGAAGAGAGCGAGGGGAGCCCGGAGCGCAGCGACTGCACGCTTGGCGAGCGCTGCGTCTCCAACGCGGACCGCAGCCTCCAATAACACGGGCGCCCACAGCGCTTGGTCGATCGTCAACTGATGTTCGTCGCGGATCGCTCCGAACACTTCGGTGCCAGCCACCGTCGGCGGTTGCCAGATCGCTTGGCGCAAGAACACGTCTTCAAGCAGACGCCCCCCAAGTGCTCGTGGGGCTAAGCGGGCGAACTCGTTGGCGAGCAAGGCCCGGTCCATGAGGGTCTTCGCGTCTGCTATGTTGACGTCTGGCAGCATTACTTCTGCGCTCGGATTGCTCGCAGCGAGCTCGCGCAAGAAGACGTGTGCCTCGATCGTTGAAGGCCGGTTTAGAACTCGTGTCGCCGTTGCGCTCACGAAATCCACGTACTCGGACTCCGTCGCGGTCTCGAATACAGTGATGTATCTGTTCGCCCAGATCGCGGCTCCGACTTCTCCCGCGACTCCACCGACCCAAGTCCCGTTCGACGTGTCGAAGGAAGTCCTGCCCTGAGTCGCTGTCGCGACCAGGTTCATAACCTCGTTCGCATTGTTCGTCCACGCGCCTTGCTGGAGGTAGTCGCCCCACCATCTGAGTCCCCAGGCGAACCTTGCGAGGTCGGCCGCGCTCGTTGGCGATTTCGACTTTGGCGCTCTGACTTTCATGCCGTCGATCTCTCCGGTCCACCACTGGTCGGCAGGGATGTCATAGGCGGGGCGCGTGTAGTAGCGGAAGGGAACTGTCTGAGGTAGCGGCTTGATCACCCTTTGCTCGCCGTCACGCTTCCAAAGGTAGTCGAGCGCCTCCCGTTTCGCGTTTTCTTCGAACGTAACGAGGAGGTCGAACTTCCAACTATGTCCCGCAGTCTCGATCTTGGACGCTTCAAGCTGAAGCGTGCTGTTTGCGTCTCGCGAGAAAGGCATAAGACCATAGGCAAGGAGACTTGCCTCTTGTGGCACTTTCGTTACGCCGAGGGCAAGGACAGGCGGAATCGCTGAATTGGCCTCAAGGTGCTTGACGTTAGGCATAAGCGCCAGGGCAACGCCACCTCCGCTCACCAAGGCTAGCGGCGAGGAGAGGTGCTCTGTTGTGGCAAGCCTTCCACTGGGAACGGGAAACACCGTTTCGGTCGCCAAGGAGGGTCTTCCTGACGGGGAGAAGACGAATCCAAGACTTGGGGCGCCGGCCGGGGAGTTGGCAAGCGACGTCATGGTGACCGAGGCGACGTTGCCCGTCGCTGGCAGTGAGATTTGTCCAACTAGGTCGTCGGAGTACAGGATGAGCGACCTGCCGGAGACTTGGACGTCTTTCCAAGGGACCGAGCCGTCGGTTGTCGCTACCGTAACCACGCGCCCATCGCGCCTCTTTGCCTGGAGATCGACCTGCCAACCTTTGCTCTGGACTGCGCTGACCCTTACGCTCGGGTTCTCAATTGTCGCAACGATCGAGGGCTGGCCTTGCGCTAAAAGTGCCAACAAGAGGCTCGGGATCATGTGCCCATTCTACTTGCGCTGGATTGTCGTCCCGTTGGCGTAGAATCAGGGCTCAAGAAAGTAGGAACTACCATGTCGAACGCCCGAACCCTAGTCGTTGCCCTCGCCGTCCTGCTGGCCGTCGCACCTGTGGCTCGCACGAGCAACTCGACGGTCGAGTCGCTCATCGAGGAGGGCCGTCACCGGAGCCAAGCCAAGACCATCCTTGAAGAGCTTTGCGGCAAGATCGGCGGCAGAACGACCGGCACTCCTCAGTTGAGGAAGGCCGAAGAATGGGCCGCGGCCAAGTTTAAGGAGTTCGGCGTTCCTGTCGTCCGCTTAGAAAAGTGGGGCGAGACTCCGATCACGTTCGAGCGAGGGCCACGCCAGATTGCCCGGATGGTCAAGCCGTTCCGAAGGGACTTCGTCTTCTCTACTAACAACTTCACCGCAGGGACAAAGGGCATGACTCGCGGAAGGGCGATGGTCCTGCCAGAGAACATGGACGCGTTCAACGCGAACAAAGCCAAGTACGCGGGCGCGTGGATCCTCATGCCTGCAAAGGCGAACATGGGCGGCATCCGATTGGCAAACCCGACGGAGGTCGACAAAGCCCTCGACGCCGCCGGCATTGCGGGCCGCGTCTACTCGACGGGCGACGCGCGCGTCTGGACTTCCGGACGGTGGAACGACTATACGGACGAGACTCGGCCCAAAACGCCGTTGGTGTTCGTCCGAGGGAGCGACTACGAAGCGGTGACCATGGCTTTGGCTGGGACTTCAAACGTCGAGCTCGAGTTCGACATCGAGAACCGATTCATCAGTGAGCCGATGCCGCTTCATAACGTGGTGGCTGAGATTCCAGGCTCGGAGAAACCGGACGAGGTCGTGATCCTTTGCGCCCACTTGGACAGTTGGAACGGGCCCGGTTCGAAAGGCGCGCAGGACAACGGAACAGGAGTCTCTGTTGTCCTGGAGGCCGCGCGGCTCCTCGTCAAATCGGGAGCAAAGCCCAAGCGGACGATCCGATTCATCCTTTGGACAGGAGAAGAGCAGGGACTACTCGGATCCCAGGCCTACTGTGAGCAGCACAAGGACGAACTCAGCAAGATCAGCGCGGTGCTCAACGAGGACAGCGGCGGCAACTACCACTCCGTGATGAACGGCACTGCGGACATGGTGGAAATGCTCCGGGCTGCGGTCGAGCCGATGGGTTCGGCTTTCCCTGGTATGGGAGTCACGGTCAACCAGATCGAGAGGTTCTCGGCTGGCGGCGGCAGCGACCATGCCTCGTTCGTCCAGAGAGGAGTACCGGGGTTCACCTTCCGAAAAGCCGGAGGCATCGACTACGGCCACTCTTGGCACACGCAGAACGACACCCCCGACCTCGTTCCGGCTGTGAACCTGGCGCAGATGTCGACGAACATGGCTGTGATCGGGTTCAACCTGGCCAACGCGGACGCGCTACTTCCGAGGATCAGGCGAGACTAGTAGAAAGACCGGCTGATATGGGTGCTGGCTGGCAAATGTGATGCCAGAAATCGCACCGTCAGTACCTGTGCCTGAGTTCGACAGACCCCCGCAACGGTGGCAGGGCGCAACTCTGCCAGCGGTGGAAAGACCGGGTGGGGAGAAATGGTGTAGGTTGGAAATGGTCTATTCACTCGTAGCCGTAGCGGTAGCCATCGCATCCATTGTGGGTGCGTGGAACCTGACGAAAGAGGCTCTCAAAGAGCCCGAAGCCTGACAGAGCCAGGCACGACTAGAGTCACGAAACGTGCGTCCTTGGAAGGGCCCCCAGAAATGGGGGCCCGACGCTTTTAACGTCACAATCGGTCTTCGTGTCCTCGTTCGCGCGCACGCTCCAGTTCTTGCGGCCTTACCGATGGTGGGTCGTGTTGGCCGTGTGCACGACGCTCCTCGTGACGGTTCTTCAGATCGTCCCGCCTCGGCTCTTCCAGTACGCGATCGACAGCGGTATCAAGCCTGTGTCTTCGGCGGTCCAAGCCCTGGAGGCGGTACCGAAAGGGGCGGAGTTTGAGGCTGACAGGAGGGCCAAGGCGGCGGAGATCCAGCGGCTGCGAGACGTCGAAGGCCCGCGAGTGCTGAAGTGGGTCGCGATAGTGCTGCTGGCAGTCATAGCCCTGCGCGCCTTCCTGAACTACGTACTGTCAGTTACCGTGGCGACGTTGGGGCACAGGTTCTGCTTCGACCTGCGCTTTGCGACTTGGCGACATCTTCAAAGGCTGTCGCTGGCGTTTCACAAGCAAACGCAGACAGGCAAGATCATGAGCCGAGCGACCGCGGACATCGAACTCATCCAAAGCCTGATCCAAGGCCAGTTGGTCGTGTTCTTCTCCGACGTGATCACGCTCGTTGCCGTGATCGGGATGCTGCTGTACCTCAAGTGGCAGATCGCCGTCGTGATCCTTGTGCTCGTCCCGTTCTACGTCGTGAGTTATCGCAGTTTCTTGCGCTACATCGAGTCCGTGCGGCAAGAACAGAGGAGGCTCTACGACGAAATGGTGGGGAAGTTGGCCGAGAAGATCTCGGGTATCGCCGTGGTAAAGGCGTTTGTGAGGGAACGACGGGAGACCGAGTCGTTCATGTCGTCGGTCCAGGCGAAGTTCGCGGTCGACAGGAAGCAGATGCACTTGAACAGGCGCCTCGGCCTGATCTCCGGAGTGATCTCGGCGATCGGCACGGGCGTGGTCTACGCCTACGGGGGAAGCATGGTCCAGGATGGGGCGTTGACGATCGGCACACTCGTCGCGATCACGTTCTACATCGGCTACGTGTTCAACCCCGCCGTCCGAGTCGTCGACTTCAACACGGGCCTGCAGTGGGCCGTCGCGGCCATGGACCGGGTGTTTGAAACGTTGGACACGAGGCCGGAGATCCAGGACGCCCCGGAAGCCACCACGCTTCCGCCGTTCTCGCGTGAGATCGCCTTAGCCGGAGTCAGTTTCGGCTACTCCGGTGAGTCGCCGATCTTGCACGACTTGGACCTCACCGTCAGGGCGGGGGAGGCCGTCGGAATCGTGGGGCTCAGCGGGTCTGGAAAGACGACGCTGATGAACCTCTTGATGAGGTTCTACGATCCGACCAAAGGGCACGTGATGGTCGATGGCCACGACCTGAGAGGGGTGCGGCTCGACTCGCTCAGGCGGCAGATGAGCATGGTTGCCCAGGAGAACGTCGTTTTCAGCGCTTCCATTGCTGAGAACGTCCGGTACGGGAACCGCGACGCGACCCAGGCCGAGGTGGAGCAGGCCTGCAAGGTCGCCGACCTCCATGGCTTCGTGGTCGGGCTTAAAGAGGGCTATGAAACAAAGATCGGGGAACGGGGGGTCAGGCTGAGCGGGGGGCAAAGGCAGCGGTTGGCCCTGGCTCGGGCCCTCGTGACCGACCCCAAGATCCTGATCCTCGACGACGTCACCAGTTCGCTCGACGGCGAGACGGAGGCCAAGGTCCAATCCGCCCTTAAGGCGGCCATGCAAGGGCGCACGACTTTCATCATTTCGCACCGGCTCGCCAGCGTGATCGAGGCGGACCGAATCCTCGTGATGGGTGAGGGAAGGGTCATCGACCAAGGCACCCACAACGATCTTGTCTTGCGCCCAGGCATCTACCAAGACATGTACAACGAGCAGTTCAAGAGCGTGCTCGTGAGAGCCTGACACTCTACCCCTAGACGGCCTATACCGTAACTACGTCAGTATTAGTAGACACAAAGTGACTAATACTCTTTGCTCCCAGGTGTCATGCAAAAAAACTCCCAAAAAGTGGTGTCGAGATGAGCATTTGTGGGAGTGATTCCCATATAATCCCATGTCAGTGGATGGTCAGGGCCAGGAAGGCGATGATCCTCCGAGCCGGGCGGGGTGTCCGGTGTGAATCGAGAAGGCGGCCGGTGCCAAGGAAGGCGACCGGCCGGCTTCGCCTTAGACAGAAACGACATGACGACTGCAACCCTCCCGCTCGAGCGGCAGTTGATCGGAACCGACAAGGCCTCGATCGACGATAAAGGGCGCATCCTGGTCAGCAAAAAGAAGCGGGAAAGGCTGGGGGAGAGTTTCGTCATGGCGCTTGGTCCGATCGGGTGCCTTGTCGTTTACACCCCAGAGGCCTGGGAAAAGGAAGTCGCAGAGGTCATGGAGGCCAGGAGCACGAACCTCGGGCGCCAGCAGTACCTTCGACTCCTGAACAACAACGCCGAAGTCGACTTAAAGTTCGACAAGCAGGGGCGCGTGGTCGTCCCGCAAGACTTGCGCGAGGCGGCAGGGCTCAAGGACCGTGTTCTGATCATCGGCTGCATCGATCGCATGGAGATTTGGGCGGCGGACGAGTGGTCTGCCTACGAAAAGGATCCGGACGGGTACGGCAAGAAGAGGCTCGAAGCGTTCCAGCAGGCCGAGCGCCGCATGGTCGGGAAGGACTGATGTGTATGAGCCGACACACGTGCCCGTCATGGTCGCCGAAGTCCTGCAAGGGCTCGCGTTACGGCCTGGAATGGTGGTCGTCGACGGCACGCTCGGGTTGGCCGGACACAGCCTGAGGATGATTGAGGAGATCTCACCCGGCGGGACGCTGGTGGGGATCGACTGGGACGAGAAGATGCTGAACATCGCACGGAAGCGGTTGGAACAGGTCCAGGGAACGGACCTCGCGCTCTTTCGTTCGGACTATCGCGCCGTCCACGATTGCCTGCGCCAAGCGAAACTTCGCGGGGCAGACGCGATCCTCCTCGACCTGGGCCTGAACAACGCGCAAATCGAGGACGACCTGCGCGGCATAAGTTTCAAGAAGGACGGCCCTCTTGATATGAGGATGGACCAGTCCAAGGGCGAATCGGCCGCTGCCTGGCTCAATCGAGCGTCCGTCGCAGAGATCGAGCGCGTCTTGCTGGAGTATGGCGACGAACGTTGGGCTCGCCGCATCGCACAAGTCATCGTCGATCGGAGGAAGGCAAGTCCGCTCGAGACGACAGGCGACCTTGTGAACTGCGTCCTTGCGGCTGTCCCTGCAGCGAAGCGGGACCGCAGGATCCATCCGGCGACAAGGACGTTCCAGGCTGTCCGTATCTACGTCAACGGCGAGTTGGATGGCCTTCAGGATGCGATCGAAGGGGCAGCCTTGTGCCTGAACCCCAAAGGTCGGATGGCCGTGCTCAGTTATCACTCTGGCGAAGACCGGGCCGTTAAGCGCGCGTTCAAGGCCCTCGTCGAGACGAACGATTTTCGGCTTCTCAACAAGAAGCCGCAAGTTCCTGGCGAACAGGAGCAAAGAGAAAACCCGAAGAGCAGGAGCGCAAAACTCCGGCTCATCGAACGAACACCACGGAAGGAAGAACAATGAGCGTAGCACCATGGGTCACAGATGCGGCGAAGGCGATGCCAGCCGCACGACGAAGAACCGGCAAGACGAGGGGAGCGGCGACCACCGCGCCTCGGGTGTCGATCGTGAGGCGCTCGCTCGCGCACGCCGCGGGCTTCGTGGCAATGAGCGCTGTGTTCTACGGGTTCCTTGCCCTTCTTGGTCACTCGCTGCACTCATCGGCGCTAAAGGTCCGAGAGAACGCAGACTTGCGAGCCGAGGGGGCGAGGGCAGACGCGCTCGAACTCGGGCGCCAAGTCTCCGCTCTGTCGTCCGTCGATGCTGTCGACAGATGGGCTCGGGCTCACGGATTCGTCAAGGTCAGGAGCGCACAGGCGGGTGGAAATGTCACGGTCTCGTTCAGGAAAGACGAATAGGGTCCCGCGCACGTTTCTTGGCACGCTTGCGTTTGTCACGTGTTTCTTCGGACTTGCCGTCTATTCGCAAGCGAAGTTGCAAGTGACGAACGCCGGGGCTGTGCTCAAGAAGGCAGAAGACGCCTGGATGCTGGCGAGGTCAAAACAAGTCCCGGCCGAACGAGGCTCGATCTATTCCTCTGACATGCGCGTGCTCGCGCAGAGCCGACCGCAATACGACTTCTGGGTCTTCTATGACCGAGTCCCTTGCACGCCCGGTTTCTTCATGGCGCTCGCTCAGGCGAGCGGCGTCCCAGAAGCGCGCATTAGCGCACCCTACCGAGACGGAAAGAAGCGCACTTGGCTCGATCCGCTCGACGCTGACCGCTATCGCGCCGTCCGCGACGTCATGGCGGAGTGGGGCGCGGACGGCGTCTCCCTTCGTGAAGTCACCGCGCGCGAGTATCCGATGCGAGAGGCGGCGGTAGGAGTCGTCGGCTGGATGCACGAGGGCGTCGCGCGGTCCGGCATCGAGAAGTCGTTCGACGCCGAACTCGCTGGAAAGGATGGTCGAGCCCAGTCCATCGTGGGGCTGAACGGGTCAAGTTCCGGCAAGGTCGAAGAAGCGCTGACACACGGTTCGGACATCGTTCTTACGATCGATTCGGCTTTGCAGACGGCGGCGACTACTGCGGTCCGAAACGCCGTCGAGCGGAACCAGGCAACGAGCGGGTCTGTGATCGTCATAGTGCCCTCTACAGGTGACATCTTGGCGATGGCCCACTGGCCCGCGTTCGACCCTTCGACCGGGCCCAAGGGTGGGTCCGAACTCGCGACAAGTTACATGGAGGACTTGCAGCCAGGTTCGACCTTCAAAGTGCTGACCCTCGCAAAGGCCCTCGACCTTGGCGTCGTCGATTCTGCCTTCTCTCTCGACTGCAAGGGAGTGTTCGACCTTGGCCGACAGAGGTATGTCAAGTGCGACGAGCATGCGGGCACACGCGCTCATGGTCTGATAGGGTTGGATAGAGCGATAGGCAAGAGTTGCAACGTCGCAGCGGCGAAATGGGCGCTTGCAATTGGGCGAGACCCAATGATCGCCTACATGCGCGACATCGGGCTGCTCACAAAGCCGGATCTCGGATTGCCGGGAGCCGTAAAACCTATCTTTGATATGAATGAGTGGGATAAGGAACGACAATTGGCCGTGCTCGGATTCGGTCAGTCGATCGCAGTGCCACCCATCAACCTGGCCGCTGCGGTCGCCATGATCGCAAACGACGGAGAGTACGTCGCGCCCCGCTTGATCTCGCAGGTCGGCGGCAAGAGGCTGCCGCCCGCCGAGCCGAGAAAGGTCGTCAGCCCAGAGGTTGCCCGCATGGTTCGAAAGTACATGGAGACCGTCGTCCACGAGGACTTCGGAACCGGCAAAACCCTGAAGATCGATGGACAGCGCGTTGCCGGCAAGACTGGAACGGCGCAAAAACTCGGCCCCGACGGGGGCCACGTTTCGAGTTTTGTAGGGATGTTCCCGGCCGACAAGCCGCGCGTCCTCGTGCTCTCGGTCATTAACGACCCGAAGGCAGGGGCGATCTACGGTAGCCTGGTTGCGGGGCCGGCGTTCGTCGACGCAGCAAACGCAGCCGTCGCACGGCTCAAACTCAGCGGAAGCCCATAAAACATGACCCCGAAGCGCTTCACCAGTCTCATCGAAGAGGCTGGCTTGCGCCCCGAAGCGCAGTCCGGAGAGGCCGACGTCGCGTGGATCACGGCCGACACGCGCTCTATGCGTCCTGACTCACTATTCGTGTGCATGCCGAGCAAGAACACGGACACGCACGCGCTGATCGAACAGGCAAAGAACAACGGCGCGGTCGCGTGTCTCGCGCATTCAGCAGAAGGGTTTGCAGTCAGCGAGTCGCACGGCTTGGCCTCGATATGGACCCGTGCGGACCAGCCCGCGTTCAATATATTCACGGCATTGCTGGCCAGGGCCGTTTTCAGCGACCCTAGTTCCGTGATGAGGGTCACCGGGATCACAGGCACAAACGGAAAGACGACGACGGCGTGGATGATGCGTGACGCGCTACGAGCGCTGGGTCGGCGCGCAAGTTATCTGGGAACCCTAGGGTTTGACCCCGACGGTGTCCGACGAGAACTTGCGAACACGACTCCCTTTCCCGTCGAGACTTGGCAACTCTTGCACGAAGCGCACATCAAAGACGTGCAGGACTTCGTCATGGAGGCGAGCAGCCATGCGCTCTTTGAGCAGAGACTGTACGGCGTCCGCTTCGAACTCGGGGTTTTCACGAACCTCTCCCAAGACCACCTCGACTTTCACAAGAACATGGACGACTACGCCGAGGCCAAGCGTCTTCTGTTCACGCAATACGGCGCGAAGAGATCTGCGATAAACTCGGGTGACCCCGTTGGGGCAAAGTGGGCAGAGTCGATGAAGACCACAGTCACTTTCGGGGACGAACGGGCTGACCTTCACGTCATAGCGACTGAAAAGCGTGTCGATTCTCTTCAACTTCGCGCGACTTACTTGGGCAAGCAGTGTTCTTTCCGCGTTGGTGTCGGTGGAACTTTCAACGTTTGGAACGCGACGTCGGCACTGGCGGGCCTGCTTGCTCTTGGCTACCCGTTGAGTGAGGCTTCGGGCGCCATGGAGTCGGTTACCGCGGTGCCCGGTCGTTTCGAGAGCGTGAAGACGGGGAAGGACTTTGCGATCATAGTGGACTATGCCCACACGGACGACGCCCTCACCAAACTCCTTCTCTCTGTCAGGGAGCTCAATCCCGCGCGGGTGATCACGGTCTTCGGGTGCGGCGGGGACCGCGACAAGTCCAAGCGCCCCAAGATGGCTCGGGCTGCCAGCCAGAACTCCGACTACACGATCGTCACGAGCGATAACCCGCGAACGGAAGATCCTGAGGCGATCCTTCGCGACGTCGTGGCGGGCATTGTCCCGGGAAGCAGCCATGAAGCGATCATCGACCGCCGAGAAGCCATCAAGAGGGCGGTCTCCCTGGCAAAGGAGGGGGACGTGGTCGTCATCGCAGGCAAGGGCCACGAGAACTATCAGATCATTGGACGCACGAAGTACCCTATGGACGACCGCGAAATGGCGAGGGAGGCGCTATGACCCTCTCGGAGTTCGCCGCAAGATGTGGCGGTAAGTTGTTAGGCGAAGACCGACCGATCACGGGCTACGCGACCGACAGCCGAGGAGTGTCCCCGGGGGACCTTTTTCTGTGCATCAAGGGCGAGCGCGTCGATGGTCACGAGTATGCGGCTGCCGCGATCGCAAGCGGGGCGTCGGGGTGCCTCAGCACCCGCGAGGTCGAAGGGCCACACATCCTCGTCGACGACATCTCCGTTGCTCTCGCACGATTCGCAACGTCGAAACGTGCCGAATTCATTGGACCCGTCGTTGGAGTGACAGGCAGTACGGGAAAGACTTCGACAAAGGACTTCGTCGCTGCAGCGCTCTCGCCGCTCGGCCTGGTCCTCAAGAGCGCAGGAAACCGAAACACGGAGTACACCTCGCCCCTGGTTTGGGCCGATCTCTCGAGCGAGCACAAGGCTGTCGTCGTCGAAATGGGCATGCGCGGGCTGGGTCAAATCACGCATCTCGCATCGTTCAGCAAGCCGACAATTGGCATCGTGACCAACGTCGGCACGTCACACATGGAGAAGGTCGGTTCGAGGCAAGGAGTGTTTCAAGCCAAGAGCGAACTCCTCCGCGCGCTCCCGGAAGACGGCACGGCCGTCGTCTGGCGCGAAGACGACTTCTATCACGAACTTGCTGACGCCGCACCCGGGAGGGTGGTGAGTTTTGGGTTCTCCCTGGAGGCGGACTGCCAGGTCTTGGGATATCGCGCCTTGTCCTGGGAGTCCAGCCTATTGCGTGGAAGCCTCGAAGGAGAGACTTTCGAGGTCGAGTTGAACACGACCGGCAGGCACCAAGCGTTGAACGCAGCCGCAGCGGTGGCGGCGGCAAGCGCCGCCGGCGTGCCCATTTCGCGGGCCGCGGAGTCGCTCAGATCGGCAGAACTTCAGCCACTTCGGTTGCAAGTCGTTCCGTTTCGCGGCGCGACAGTCATCCTCGACACTTACAACGCGTCCCCGGACTCCACGGTCGCTGCCTTGAGGACGCTCGCTGACGTGCCATCACAGGGCCGCAAGATCGCTATTCTCGGGGAGATGCGCGAACTTGGCACTTTCACCGAGTCTGGGCACCGCCTCGTGGGCAAGGCTCTGGCCCAGTCTTCAGTGGACCACGCTCTCTTGACCGGCGGCCCGACGTCTTTCATTGGGGAAGAGGCGAGGATGGCGGGCATGCCGGCGGACCAGATCACGGAGCTGAAAGCGTTTGAGATTGACGCGGTGCGCCGCTTCCTCGATGGCGTTTTGCCAGGAGACGTCGTGCTCATCAAAGGGAGCCGTGCCCTGGGGCTGGAGAGCGCGCTCGAGGCGGTGTCACCTTGATCGAAGGCAACGTCGACCGCGCGTTCGCCGTGGCCCTTTGGTCGTTCTTGGCCGCCTGTGTAGCTGCTCCGTTTGTGTACAGGGCGCTGATCGGCCTTAAGAGCCGACAAACGGTCAGCGAATACGTCCCCGAGCACGCAGCCAAGCAAGGCACGCCAACGATGGGGGGCCTTATTGTCCTCGTCGGACTCGCTGTCGCGTTCGTTTTCGTGCCACAGGCCGAGATGGTCACGCCGCTCGCCTTGGTGTTGGGCTTCACAGTCATTGGCTTTGTCGATGACTTTGTCGTTCCTCGAAGGGTCAAGGACGCACGCGGACTCGGTTGGAAGCAGAAACTGGTCTTGCAGGTCGTCGTTGTCGTCGGGGCATATCTGGCCGGCGGTGTCCGCGACTGGAAGGCTATCGCACTCCTCACGGTCGTCGTGCTCTTCTTCGCAAACGCGTACAACTTTGCCGATGGGATGGACACTCTCGCGGGCGGCATTGCGGTGATGGTCGCCATCGGGTTTGCCGTCATCGGGCGCTTCGCGATGACAGACGTCAATGCCGAACTGGCAGTGCTCGTGCTCATGGCAGGTCTAGCGGCCTCGTTCGTACCGTTCCTTTATTACAATGCTCCTCCGGCGAAAGTGTTCATGGGTGACGTCGCGGCGCTTCCGATCGGGGCGCTGTTTGGATGGACGTTTATGGAAGTTGGTCGGCCGTCACCGCTCGTTCCCGCAAACATCAACTTGATCGCTGCCCTGGTCGTGTCACTGGTGCTGGTCATGGAACTGCTTCCCGTGCCGCTCCAAGTGCTGTCGGTCAAGTTGCGAAAGGGCAAGAGGCTCTTTCCTCGCACGCCGATCCACCACGCGTTCCAGCACGCGGGATGGCCGGAAACCCGCGTGGTTTGGCTGTTCCACTTGGCCCAGGCCGTGCTCGTGGCTTTGGCAGTCGGACTAGTGTGGAGGGCCGTAGCGTGAACCTGCACGGGATGCGCGTGGCCGTGGCCGGCATGGCGAAGTCGGGTCTCTCCGTCGCGCGGGCGGTCGCCCAACTTGGAGGCACTGCGACTGTGTTCGACCAGAAGCCCGCAGACAGCCCTTTGATCCTAGCGGCGATCGACGAACTCCACGGCATGGACGTCCAAGCGGTTCCGGGCTGGCACGGGCGCCTCGATCCTGCCGAACACGACTTGCTCGTCGTCTCGCCAGGGTTTCCCCGCGAACATCCGTCATTGATGGACATGGCGCAACGGGAGGTGATCGGTGAGATTGAGTTCGCCTATAGAATCGCACGCGATCCGATCGTCGCGATCACGGGGACAAACGGGAAGTCGACGACGACAGTGTTGACTTGGACTCTATTGCGCGCAGTAGGGAAGGACGCCGTTTTGTGTGGGAACATCGCGGGTTCCGGTTACCCGGAGGTCACGCTCACCGACGCCGCGCTCATGGGTGGAGACGTCCTGGTGGCCGAGGTCAGCAGTTTTCAACTCGAGACCGTGAGCACGTTCCGGCCGTTCGTAGCGGCCATCACGACCGTCGCTCCAGACCATCTCGATCGTCACCCGTCGTTTGAGGACTACAAAACTACGAAACTGCGCCTGTTCAAGAATATGGACGCCAGCGATACGGTCGTCATCAACGCGGACGACAGGTCGCTCTCTCCTACCGAGTTCCCGGAGGGTCCGAGGCGCGTGAGGTTCTCGCCGAGCGGGCTTGGGCCCAACAATGGCTACACGGCGCGGCTCAACGATGAAATGTTCCTCAGTGGGCTCAAGGTTAAGGTTGATAGCCTTCCGATCCTTGGCGAGCACAACGTAGCCAACGCTATGATGGCGTGGGAGATGTCGTGCGCGGTGCTTGGCGAGCCGACCGAAGAGCAAAGCGCAGCAATGCTTTCTGCCTTGCTCGCCTTCAAGGGACTCGCAAATAGGATGGAGATCGTAGGCGAGCGAGCCGGCGTGCTGGTCATCAACAACTCGATGTGCACGAACCCGAGCGCGGTTGTTGCCAGCAGCAGCGGTCTCAAGCGACGACAGAGGCTCATCATTGGAGGCAACCGAAAAAACCTCGACTTCGCACCCGTCGGGGATTACCTACGGACGACTGACCATTTCGCGTATCTCTTTGGCCCGGACACAGACGAACTGAACCGGCAACTTGCAGGAGATTGGCCAGCGTTCGATTCGATGGAGTCGGCGTTCACGGCCGCTGCCAGCGACGCAGAGCCAGGAGACGCCGTCGTGCTCATGCCGGGCTGCTCCTCTGCGGAGCCGTTTGCGAACTTCCGTGAGCGCGGCGACGCCTTTCGGGCCCTTGCCCAGAGGTGGATCGCGTCGTGAACATCAAGCGCTTCTTTTCAGACCCGTTCCTGTTCTGGTCTTGTTTGGTGGCGTCTGTGATCGGACTCATCGCGATCTGGGACGCTGGATATGCGAGGACGGAGGGCTCTGCACTCCCGCGCGAACTCAAGTGGCAGGCGATGTACCTTGTCCTTGCCGTCGGGCTGTGCTGGGCATGCACTAAGATTCCAAGGAAGTCATGGCGTTGGCTCGGTTGGGTTGGAATCGGCATCAGTGTGCTGAGCCTTGTCGCCGTCAAGATGCCAGGAATAGGGGTCGACATCGGCGGCGCACAGCGCTGGATTGGAATCGGCCGCTTCACGGTCCAACCATCAGAGTTCATCAAACTTGCCGCGATCATGTTCTTGGCGGGTGCAATGGCGGCGCACCAACCCTGGGTCCCGCCCCGCAAAGAATTCAAGAACTTTGGCGAGCGCCTCGACCGTGTTTGGGTGCCGAAGTTCAAGCGCGGCTTGCCGTTCTTCATCGTGCTCGTGCTGGCGGTCGCTGTCGAGCGACAGCCGGACCTCGCAACGGGAGCCATGATCGTAGCCTGTGGAGTCGCGATCATCATTGTTGCGGGTGTCACTCGAAAGTCGCTCGTGCTGCTCGGAGTTGGTGCGCTCCTTGGGGCAGGGTTTGCGATCGTCGACGAGCCTTATCGGCTTGAGAGGTTCAAAGTCCACGCCGACCGTTGGGAGTCGAACAATCGGCTCGACGGAGGCTATCAGACGGTCGTGTCGGAGACAGCCCTTGCCCGCGGCGGAGTCCTCGGCGTTGGAATCGGGAACGGAATGGCGAAGCACCGGCTCCCTGCGCCGACGACCGACTTCGTGCTTGCTACCGTCGGGGAAGAGTTCGGGCTGGTCGGTGCCCTGGTGGTGATAGGCGCGCTCGGAGTCGTGACCTGGCGCCTGTTCTGGCTCGCAGCGCGTGCGCCGGACAACTTCGCCCGACTTGCTCTGACGGGCATGGCCGTTTGGATCGGCGTCCAAACCTGCACGAGCGTCATGATGGTGAACGGCAGCCTACCGCCCATCGGCATTCCGCTTCCGTTTGTGAGTTACGGCGGGTCGAGCCTGCTCGCGCTTTGGATGGGGGTCGGCGTGGCGATGTCGATCGGTGGGCAAAAGTCCAAAAAAATGGAGGTGGACCAACCTGAGACTGGCAGTTACGGGTGGCGGGACCGGCGGTCACGTGTTTCCAGCGTTGGAAGTCGCTGAACAGGCGCGCGAGGCCGGCTGGGAAGTCGCCTACTTTGGATCCGTGCGCGGGATCGAGGGCAAGCACTGCCAAAAGGCAGGCTTGCCATTCACGGCATTCTCTTCGGAGCCGCTCTATCGCATCTACACACCCAGGGGCCTCAAGGCTGCAGTCAACTTGCTCCGAGCCCGGTCGGCTGCGAGGAGCGCGCTGATGGACTTCAAACCGCACGCGCTGTTCTCGACCGGCGGATACTCCTCCGCACCGGTCGTCTCGGCTGCCAAGGCTCTCGGCGTTCCGTATGTGATCCACGAGCAGAACACCGTTCCTGGTCGGACCAACCGCATTCTAGGACAGACGGCGTTCGCGGTCTGCACCGTGTTTGAACAGTCGAAGCATTTCTTTCCGATAGGGCGGACCAGGCTTACAGGTCTTCCGATCAGGAGGGCGCTGCGTACGAGCGCGCAAGGCAGCCTTCCCCTCACCCATTCCTTGGAGAAAGCAGCGCCGATCGTCTTGGTCATGGGCGGGTCTCAAGGCAGCGAGGCGATCAACGACATCGCGCTGGCGACTGCAGTGAGAATGGCGACGACGCCCGTCCAGTGGCTCCACGTCACCGGGGCCAAGCACTTTGAACGAACGTTGGCCAGCAAGGCCAAGATGGCGGTTCGAGCCGACTACACGGTCAAGGCCTATCTCGACGCGGCAGAAATGGCCTCGGCGCTGTTCTCCTGCACTTTGGCCGTATGCCGGTCCGGGGCTGGGACCCTTGCGGAACTTGCCGCGTTCCGAAAGCCTTCGATCCTCGTGCCATACCCTCACGCCTTCGGAGACCACCAGAGGCTCAACGCGGAGGCGTTCGTCAACCTTGGGGCGTCCGACCTCTTGCCTCAGTCGGAACTCCGCGCGGCCGAACTCGAAGCGAAGATCGACGCTTGGATTGGCTCGCCTGTGCGCATCGAGCAGGCTTCTGCGGCTCTCGCTGTTTGGGACAAGCCCGAGGCGGCTTCCCAGATATTGGGAATCCTAGAAGAGGCCGCCCAATGAGGACGCCTCAAGAGATCGCGACCGCCTTCAACGACCGATCGGAACTCGACGGCCGAACGTCGTTCGTGTTGGTCGGTATCGGTGGGGCGGGAATGAGCGGCGTCGCGCGGATGCTCGTCAACCGGGGCTTTGCAGTCAAGGGCACAGATCTGACGGATTCCAAGGTCATCGCCGAACTGCGTAGTCTGGGGATCGAGGTTCGCATTGGCCACACCGCCGAAGTTGTCGCCAAGGGAGACGCGGTCGTCGTTTCCGACGCCATACCCCTGGCGACCTCGCCCGAAGTCAAGCGCGCTCGTGAATTGGGCTGTCCGATCTTCCGTCGGTCCCAAGCGCTCGGTTGGCTGCTCAAGGACAAGAAACTCATCGCTGTGACAGGCACACACGGCAAAACCACCACGACGGGCATGATCGGTGCCGGATTATTGGCCGCAGGGCTCGATCCGACCATCGTCGTTGGTGCCGAAGTGCCGCAGTTCGGCGGCTCGGTGATTGAGGGGAAGGGCGAGTGGGCTGTCGTCGAGGCGTGCGAGGCGTACGACTCGTTCCACGACTTTGATCCGACGATCGTCGTGCTCACGAACCTCGAGTTGGACCACGTCGACTTTCATGGGAGTTGGGAGGGATTAAAGAGAACGGTCGCGCGATATCTGGATCGCTTGCCACCGAATGGTGCTGTCATCTATGATCCTAGAGACCCTGGGTCAGATGAAGTGATCGACGGTAGAGGCAACGCGATAAAACCAGCGATGCTCACCAAGTACGAAAGTACTCCATTTGGACTCAAAAGGTTGGCCGGCGCGCACAATGACAGCAACGCCTATCTAGCAGGCGAAGCAGTTTTCTACTTGACCCTTGAGTTCGGAGTCAACGAGAGCCAGTGGTTGAAGGCGATCGAAGGTATCAGAGGATTTGGTGGATCAGAGAGACGTCTCCAAGTCCTCCAGTCGGGCGACGTAGAGGTCGTCGACGACTACGCCCATCATC
>CAZGXW010000042.1:0-24926 GCA_964529975.1 uncultured Fimbriimonadaceae bacterium | reverse complement strand
CCCGGCTCGCGCCTGAGCCTTCGACTCTCGCGCCTGGACCCTCCAAGCGACCGCCTGAGGCTGCCACCCGCCCCCTCTGCGAGTCAGACCGGGCCACCCGCCCGTGGCTCTCGCGCTCAGGGGGGAAGTGCCACTGCCCAATGCCGTGATTCCGGAGGCCAAGAGGCAGGTTCCGGAGCCCAAACCCCTTCTTCCCGTGCACGAGAGGGCCATTCCGGAGCCCGGAGTCGCCTTTCAACCGGCCCAAACCGCGTTTCCAGCGCTCTTTGTTGACATTCCAGCAACTGGAAACACGACATTGGGCACTGGAGACGCGAGTTTGGGCACCGGAAGTGCGGCTCAGGGCTCCGGAGACGCGAGTTTGGGCACTGGAAACGCGACTTAGGGCTCCGGAAGCACGGCTTTGGGTGGTGTCAGTGCGGCTTGGCGTTCGGGAGAAGCGACCCTGCGTACCGGAAACGCGGCTTCGAGCGCCGGAAGCCCCCGCGACTGGACCGTCCAAGCGACCGCCTGAGGCTTCGAACCGCCCGCCGGGACCATTTAATGGCCTAAGTCAGAAGCAACAGGCGTTTCTGACACAATTCACAGAATCAGCGCGGCTAAGCCGGTATTCAATCCGTCTTATAGTGTTACCTCGATGGGAGCGAGGGGGTTCATGCCCCAAGGAAGGGATAGGAGACCAAGTGAATTGTAAGCTCAAACTCAAGCTCGGCGACCTCGAAGTAGAATTCGACGGTTCTGAGGATTTCGTTCGTAAGGACCTCGTAAAACTGGCCCAGGACTTCTCGAAGACGGGGGTTCCCGTTGCATCTGCACGCCCCTCAAACGGTAAGCCTCAATCGGCCACGACGAACGGCCCGTTAGACCAGACCTTGACTACGACAGCGATTGCGAAGAAGCTGAGCTGTAAGACCTTGCAGGACCTCATTCAGTCGGCTGTTGCATACCTCGCCTTAGTGAGGGGCCAGGAGTCGTTCAGCAAAGATGAGATCTGGGAAAACATGAAGGCAGCGACTGGTTATTTCGACGCTAAGATGTCCAAGAACTACTCTCGCGAAATCGGGAAGATGGTAAAGGCGGACTTCCTGCGCGAAGTGGCGAAGGATCGGTTCTCGCTCGCGAGCGAGCACGTCACGGCCCTCCAAACCCGGATTGCTTAGTGCGGCGCAACTCAAGGACCTGCTACATGACAGCCGGTATGGCCGTCGTGAGAAAGCTCTTTTAATACTGGCCGTTAAGGCGGACGTCGGCAAGTCTGTTGCCGACGTCCGCAAGCTGGCTTACGACGCTGGTTTTCGTGAGATTTCTAAGTGGAACGTATCAGATGTCCTGAGTCGTAACTGTCGAGGTCTTGCAATTCTTGTTCACGGCAAGTGGGAATTGAACGACGCGGGTCGTGACGAAGTAGAAACGATCGCGAAGCTCAGTCCGCGCAGCCGCGCGGCTAGTAAGGTCGCGAAAGACTTGCGCGCTCTGCTCAGCGGTATTAAGGATGAGAATTCACGAGTGTTCGCTGAAGAGGCAATTGGTGCCTATGAGCGCGATCTCTACCGCTCCGCGGTCGTGCTCTCATGGGTCGGCGCAGTAGCGTTGCTTCACGACCACGTCGTCGATCAACATCTGAACGCCTTCAATATTGAGGCAAACAAGCGCATGAAGAAGTGGAAGGATGCCAAGAACGCTGACGATGTTGCCCTCATGCCTGAAGGTGTTTTCCTCGATGTTCTCGAAAAGCTCTCGGTCATCGGCCACAACGTGAAATCCGAATTGCAAAAGGCTCTAAAGCTCCGTAATGGTTGTGGCCATCCCAACACGCTTCGCATTGGCCCGAATGCCGTTGCAGCCCACCTTGAAGTGCTCGTGCTGAACGTCTTCCAGCGTTTCTGACGCTGGTCAAGCCAATGGTCACGCCGATTCGACCAAGACCCGGAGGTCGTCGTCGACGATCTCCGACTTCTTGTCAGCGACTTCCAAGAACTTGGTGTAGATCTTCTCGAACCGGTCCTCGGGGAAGTTGAAGCCGAGTTCGCCCAGCCGGTGGCGCAGGCCGTGCCGCCCGGAGCGCGCCGTCAGGATGATCTCCGACTTCGCCGCGCCGACGAGTTCCGGCGAGATGATCTCGTAGGTCGAGCGCTCCTTGAGCACGCCGTCCTGGTGGATGCCCGACGAGTGCGCGTACGCGTTCGCGCCGACCACCGCCTTGTTGCGCTGGACGATCATGCCCGTGTGCCCCGCGACGAGCCGCGAGACCGCGAGCAGTTTTTGCGTCTGGATCGTCGTCTCCAGCCCGAAGAAGTCGCGGCGGATGTAGAGCGCCATCACGACCTCTTCCAGCGACGTGTTGCCCGCGCGCTCGCCGATGCCGTTGACAGTGACCTCGACCTGCCGCGCGCCGCCGACCACTCCGCCGAGCGTGTTCGCCGTCGCCATGCCGAGGTCGTTGTGGCAGTGGCACGAGAAGACGGCCTTGTCGGAGTTGGGGACGTTGCTGATGACGTTGGCGAAGAAGTCGCGGTACTCGGTGGGGAACATGTAGCCGGTGGTGTCGGGCATGTTGATGACCGTCGCGCCGGCGTCGATCACCGCTTCGACGACCTGGTAGAGGTAGTCGGGGTGATCGAGGAAGCCGCGTCCGCTGTCCTCCATGAAGTACTCGACGTCGGGGACGTGCTGTCGCGCGAGTTTGACGGCGGCGACGCCCTTTTCGAGCGCCTGCTCCTTGGTCATCTTGAGCTTGTGCTCGAGGTGGTTCTTGCTGACGCCGAGCCCGGTGTGGATGCGCGGCTTCTTGGCTGGCTTGAGCGCTTCTGCTGCGCACTCGATGTCCTTGCTGACGGCGCGCGTGAGGCCGCAGACGGTGACGTCCTTGAGTTCTTTGCTCAGGGTGTTGACGCTCTCGAAATCGCCCGGCGAAGAGATGGGGAAGCCCGCCTCGATGATGTTGACGCCGAGGTCTTCGAGCGCGCGGGCGATCTCGAGCTTCTGCGTCATGTTCAGGTGGACGCCGGGGCTCTGCTCGCCGTCGCGGAGGGTGGTATCGAAGATGTCTACGCGGTCGGGCATTTGTCTGCATTATACGGGGAGAATTGGAGGGGCACGCTCTGTCGTGCCCACGATGAAAAGGCGCGGACAGAGCCGCGCCCTCCAATGATGCAACGAGGACGGTACACTCACGCCATATGGCATCCGTGGACGTGAACCTGACGGCGAAGGGCGAGCAGACCGGCGAGGCGTGGATCTGGCGGCTCGCGCGCGAGTTCGACATCAAGGTGTCGATCGTCAAGGCGACCATCGACGAGGACTTTGGGTGGGCGAAGGTGCGGCTTGAAGGGCCGGTCGAAGAGATCCAGCGCGCGATCTCTTGGCTGATGACGACGGGTATGCACGTCGAGGCCGAACAGCGCTCCGTCGGCGCATGACGCTTTTCTCACCGTCGCTGCCTTCGGGGTTCGCAGAGTTTTGGGCTGAGACTCTTGACGAGGCGATGGAGGCGCCGCTGCTCTTCGAGCGGCGGGCGCAGGGGGAAGTGGACCGCGAAGGGTTCCTCATCGACGTGTTTTCTTTTCGGGGGATCGACGGGCGGACGCTTTATGGGTGGTTCGCCTATCCCAAGTACACGACTTTGTCGCCGGGATTCCTTTGGCTGCCGCCATACGGGCGTTGGTCGATGATGCCGAACGAGTACGGCACGCGCGCAGGGTTTGCATCTTTGTCGCTGAACTACTTTGGGGAGCACGCGTTTCATTCGGAGTCGTACAAACCGGAGCGCGGGTATCTGACGGAAGGGATCGAGTCGCCTTCGACGTGGGTTTTTCGTCGGATTGTTCAGGACTCGGTTTTGGCGGCGCGAGTGATGGCTTCTATGCCCGAGGTGGACGCGGGGCGGATCGGTTCGATGGGGATGTCGCAGGGCGGCGGGCTGTCGGTTTGGCTTGGAGCGTTCTGTCCTTTGGTGCGTTGCGTGGTGGGGGACATGCCATTCGGTGCGGCGCGTCCGCTGGTCTTTTCTCGCGATATCCATCGATATCCGCTGCGGGAGTTGATCGATTGGTGGGGCACTTCATCAGAGAAGAAGGAACAGGCGTTGAGGACGATGTCTTACTTCGACACGGTGAACATGGCGACGCAGTGCGCGGTGCCGACGCTGTTGACTTACGGCACGAAAGACCCCGCTGTGCGCGAGTACGAGGTTCGGTCGGTCTATGAGGCACTGATCGGTGAGAAGTCGATCGAGTCGATCGACTGGGGGCACGACTGGCACGAGTCGATGGTGGAACGGAACGCCGATTGGTTGCGGAGTCACCTGTAGCCGCGGGCTTTAGCCCGCGTCGCGCAGCCTAAAGGCTGCGGCTACGGGAAACTGCGTCTCGGATCCGCGCTGCTTGTTCTAGAAGTTCCTGGGCTTTGTCGAGCGGCCATTGGGTGGCGGAGTCGCTCTTAGCGTTGGCTGGGTCGGGGTGGACTTCCAGGAACAGGGCGTCGATGCCGACCGCGACGGCCGCGCGGACCATGGCAGGGATGGATTCTCTTACGCCGCCGGTTTGAGTGCCTGCCGCGCCGGGACGTTGCGCACTGTGCGTGGCGTCGAAGCAAACCGGAACGTCGAAGCTTCGCATGATTTCTAAACCGGGCATGTCGACGATCAGGGTGTTGTAGCCGAAGGACGTGCCTCTTTCTGTGAGCATCGTTCCTTTGGCTCCGAACGACTCGAGTTTCGCGACGATGTTCTTGGTGTCGTGCGGTGAGAGGAACTGTCCCTTCTTGACGTTGACGGCTTTGCCTGTCTTCGCTGCGGCTTCGAGTAGGTCGCTTTGGCGGCAAAGGAACGCGGGGATTTGCAGGAGGTCCACGACCTGGGCGACGGGTGCGGCCTGCTCGGGGAGATGGATGTCGGTGGTGCTCGGCGCGCCGATCTCTTTTGCGACGCGCTCGATGGTGCGGAGGCCTTCGTCGATTCCCGCTCCGCGGTCGGTCACGACAGAAGAGCGGTTCGCTTTGTCGAACGAGGCTTTGAAGACGTAAGGGAAGTCGAGGCGCTCGCAGATCGGTTTGATTTTGGATGCGACCGCCATGCAGACGTCGTACGATTCGGCGAGGCACGGGCCTGCGATGACGGTCAGAGAGCCGTCGCCGACTTTGTGTGATCCCAGGGTGAAAGTCTTCACGGGTTGGCTCCGACTTTGCGCAGGTGGCCCTTGAGTTCGTCGACAGACTTGATGTCCTTGACGGCGAACTCGTTCTTGCCGCCCGGCTCCATGAACACTATGTGCGGCAGCCCGACGATGTTGAAGCGCTTCTTGGTCTCGTCGATGTACTTTTGGTCCACCCCTGTGGACCAGTCGATCGCCATGAGATAGACGTCCTGGAGGGCTGCTGTGCCTTCTGGGGTCATGAACACGCCGTGCTCGATCTCGCGACACTGCACGCACCAGTCGGCCTTGCCGTCGATCATGATCGGCTTGCCGCTGGCGACGGCCTGCTGGAACGTCTGCTCGTTGTACGGGATCCAGTTGAGCGTCGCCGGGGTGGCGTTCATCCCTGCATAGGTCATGCCTGCGAACATTCCGATCGCGGCGACTGCGATGCCCTTGATTGTTGTGACCGCTTTGGACGGTTCCGACTTCTCGAAGAAGAGCATGTACGCGATGAACGCGCCGAAGATGGCGAGCCACGCGATGTTCGTTCGCGCGTCGCCGGTCCGGAAGCCGATGCCTTTGAAGAGGTAATCGAACGCGAAGTAGAGCACGAGCAGGCCGAGCACGGCCTTGGTGGTCTTGAGCCAACCGCCCGATTTGGGCATGGCCTTCGCGCCGCTGGATGCGGTGGCGAGGGCCATGAAGGGAAGTCCCATGCCGAGGCCGATCAGGCCGAACATCCCGAGGCCGGTGGGGATCGAACCGATCTCCGCGACCTTGACGGCGACGGCACCGACGAGCGCCCCTGCACAGGGCGCGGCCGCGAAGCCCATCAGAAGACCCATGATGAGCGCGCCGACTGGTCCGCTCCGTCCCTTAAGGTTCTTCTGGATGAAGTTGGGGAGCCGTATCTCGTAGACGTCGAACATCGAGAGCGCGAGGGCGACGAGGAGCAGGGCGAGGGCGATCACGAACCAGGGTTTGGTGAAGAGTTGGCCCACTGCTCCGCCGGCAGCGGCTGAAATGCCTCCGACCGCGCCGTAGGTGAGCGTGATTCCGAGCGCGTAGAAGAGGCCGAGGACGAACCGACTGCCTGTCGTCTTGCCACCTTGGTTGCTGAAGAAGGTGACGGTGACTGGGATCATCGGGAACACGCACGGTGTGAGGCAGAGCGCTAGGCCTGCCAGAAGTGCAGCGGGGATGATGAGCGCCCAGTTGCCTTTCTCAAGGGCGTTGTTGAGGAATCCGAGGAGGCCTTCGTTGGATTGTGATGTTGTTTGCTGCGGCGAATCCTGGGTCAGTGGAACCGGATCTTCACTCGTCTTTTCAACAAAATCGACTTCGTGGATGCTGGTGAACTCTGTCGTCTGATAAATGTTGTTCGCATCCGCATGGGTGTACTGAACCTTGACGCTCACCTTCTGCTTTCCGGCTGACGCCGGCGCGGTCATTGGCACGGTCGTTTCGATCTTGCCTGCAAGTGCCCAGCCCTTGATACCGGCGACAGTACGCCTCTCGAATCCAAACCTCTGAGGATCGATGGGGATCTCGTTCAATGAGAAAGCGTTCGGCTCGCCGTCTGGGATAAAGAAGAATCGTTTTGAACTAGGCTCGATACGAACCTTGATCTCATAGGGTGAAGATACTGTGACTGGATCGAGCGGTTGGACGATGTTCCATCGCGCCGACGACAAATCGTTTTGTCGCTCCTTGTTTGGTTCGTTCTCGCTTGGCGGCGCAGTCTCGCCAACCTCGATGGTCACGTCCGCGCTGACGGGGATCGTGTTGGGGATGTAGCACGTGCTGGCGTCGCATTGCTGGTAGAAGAATCCGACGTTCAGAGTTACCTTTCCGGTCTTCGCGGGTGCGGCGATGACGACCGGGAAACTGACCGTTCCTGAATAGACCGCTGCCTCTTCGCCTCCCGCAATCTCCATGTGTCCCGCCGGGTAGTTGACGGACTTCACTATCGTGCCGTCGCCGGGCTTGACCTGCACTGGGAGCATGTAGTCCTTGCTTGGGGGGTTTTGGTAGCCGTGCAGTCCAGGGCCAAAGGTTGCCGTGACCGTGCCCTTGATGTCCTCACCCGGCTTGTATGTCGCCTTCTCGGTCGTGAAGACCACCTTGGGCGGGACGTCTTGGCCCAGCGCGATCACGGAGGCCAGCAAGAGGACGAGGAAAGGGAGGACGCGTCTCATGGGAGGGGGCGTTGACCGTAGTCTACTATGCGGAAACCCTGGGGGAGGGAAGGTCGGTTCCCTCGTCCCGGCCCGCTGTACAATCTAGGTTGAAAGTGAAGGTGTCCGCCGACCCGTCCGAGACCTCGACCGTTCCATCCTGTGAACTGCTCGGTGTGCCCGTGAGCACGATGCGGATGAGCGAGACGGTGGCTTATCTTCATCGGCTGCTCGAATCAGGGACTGCGAACCAGGTGGTGACAGCAGACTCGTACGGCCTAGTCCTGGCTCGAGAAGACGCCGAACTGCGATCGATATACTTGGGAGCGACTTTGGTGACTGCGGACTCGTCTGGCGTCGTTTGGGGACTGGGGCGGCGCGGCGCCCAGGTCGAGCGCGTGAGCGGGGTCGATCTCGTCGACCGGCTGTGTGCGCTGAGCGCCGAGCACGGGTATCGCGTCTATCTGCTAGGCTCTGCGCCCGGCGTCGCCGAAGAGGCCGCGGAGAGGCTGAAACTGAAGCACCCGGGATGCAACATCGTCGGGATGAGAAACGGGTTCTTTCCCGTCGAGGACTCGGATGTCGTTGCGGACGAAGTGGCGAAGTCGAAGCCGGACATCCTGCTCGTTGCAATGGGAATTCCGAGGCAGGAGAAGTTCATTGCTTCGACACTAGCAAGGATCGGGGCGAAGGTGGCAATGGGGGTCGGTGGGAGCCTCGACGTCTACAGCGGGCGCGTGAAACGAGCGCCGGTCGTCGTACAGAGAATGAAGATGGAGTGGCTTTGGAGGCTGATCTTGAACCCACGCAAATGGGAGAAGGTCGCAAGGCTACCCAAGTTCGCTTGGCTGGTGATGCGGGGCGCGAAATGAAGATCTACACCAAGAAGGGCGACGCTGGCGAGACTGGCCTGATCGGTGGCGAAAGGCTGTCCAAGGACGCGCCGATCTTTGCCGTGCTCGGCGACCTTGACGAGCTCAACGCGTCGATCGGGCTCGTGCTGGCAGTAGGAAAAGGTCTTGAGGGAGAAGCGATCTTGGTCCGGCTCCAATCAGCACTTTTTTCGCTTGGAGCAGAGGTCGCGAGTCCTGACGATAGGTGGAACGCCGAAGGGCTCGATGGGCTCACGCAGGACATGGAAGACTGGATGGACTTCCACGACAAGGTGCTCCCCGAGCTCAAGAACTTCGTACTGCCGGGCGGTACAATGACGGCTGCCGCGCTCCACCAAGCGAGGGCGGTGTGCCGCCGGGCTGAACGGTCGATCGTGGCTCTAGCCGCGACCAAACCAGTGAGGCCCGAGGTCATGCGGCTGGTCAACCGGGCTTCGGACTGGTTGTTCAGTGCGGCGCGGTATGCGAATCACGAAGCAGGCCAGCGCGATGTGACCTGGTCAGGAGACGACAAGCCATGATGGGACTGGTCCTTTGTTCAATACTGCTCCAGGACAAGCAGCTCAACACGGAGCGCAACCCTGAGACGATCATCAGCAATACGCTGGCGAGGTACTGGAACGCGAAATCGCTTAGTGGAACCATCGTGCAAACCGTCGCCGACGGCGGTGGATCCAAGAAGTACACCACGCAGGTCAGTTACGTTCGTCCCACCAAAATCCTGGTCCAACAAGACTATGTCGGCAAGAACGGTCTTAAGGCAAACTTGGTGAGCGACGGCGTCAAGTTCGCATACGACCCACCTTTCGACGCACCTGTGCCACCCAAGCCGCGCGAACGGCTCTACGAACCGGTCGTCATTCCCAAACAGGGAACTAACCAGCAGTACATTTTGAGCCTAGGCGAGATGTACAACGCCGCCCACAAATCGCTGGCTGCTTCGACCTTCTTGGACATAGCGATCGCTTACAAGAAGCACCTGGAGGACTTCAAGATCAATGTCGCCACGCTCTCGCTCGTTGGCGTCGAGACATTGAACGGGGCAGCCGTCTATCACATCTCTGGGCTTTGGCAACCCTACAGTGGCGCGACCCCGACGGGTCGCTACGACCTATACATCTCGCTCGGGTTCGACCTCGTCAAGTTCGTGCTTCGGGAGACCTACAGCGTGCAGGGCCGAGCCGTACAATTGACAATAACAGAGACGGCGGACTTGAAGGTGAACGCCCAGGTCAACGAAGCGATCTTTCGGGTCGACTGAGCGTCCTTTCAGCGAAGAGTCCTTGGGGCTTCAGGTACATTAAAGTCAAGATTGAGTCAGGCAATGGAATCTACATTCGGGTTCGAACACCTCAAGAAGGGCATGAAAGCCCGCGTTTCCTCCGTGTCTGGAGAGTCTGAGGAGACCCGGAGGCTCGTCGAACTTGGGTTGACGCCTGGAACCGAGTTCACGGTCACCAAGATCGCACCTCTTGGCGACCCGATCGAGATCAGCCTCCGTGGATACCGCCTCTGTCTGCGCCGAAAAGAGACGGCCGGCATCGCCCTCGAAGCGGTGGCCTAGTTGTTCAGCGTCCCCGAGAGCCAGCACCGTAGTCCCGTCGTCGCTCTCGTCGGAAACCCGAACGCCGGCAAATCCAGCCTGTTCAACAGCCTGACCGGGTCGCGCCAGAAGATCGCCAACTACCCCGGTGTGACCGTCGAGAAGGTTTCCGGATATTTGGGCACAGGGCCGGACCAGATTGAGTGCATTGACGTTCCCGGTCTGTACAGCGTCAGCCCGGTCTCTGCGGACGAGGCCGTCGCCGCTGCCGTCATCGAGTCTGGGGCAGACCTCCTGGTATACGTCCTCGACGCGAGCAACCTCGAGCGCAACCTGTTCTTTTACAGCCAACTCTGCGAGACGGGCGCACCGATGATTGTCGCCTTGACGATGACGGACGTCTTGGAGCGAGACGGGAAGAAACTCGACCACGAGCGCTTGGAGGCCCTGCTTGGAACGAAGGTGGTCCCTGTCGTCGCCCACAAAGGAACCGGCGTCAATGACCTGAAGTCCGCCATAAGGGCGGGGATCCGCGAGGCCAGTTCTCCGAGCGTTCACATCGGATTTCCGGAGATCGTCAACAGGGCCGTCGAGACACTGCGGAGCAAAGGCATCGCCGGGAGCGACGAGCAGTTACGAAGAATGTTGCTCGCAGAGCAGGTCCCATCGGATGCTTCCTCCGCCTTGATCGAGGAACGCAGCCGCGTGCTAGGGGAGAGAGCGCAAGGGAAGACCATCGACGCTCAGGCGCGCTACGCCTGGGCCGCAATGGTCTGCAAGGAGTCTATCACTACGCACCGGGCCGCCGCCCCTTCCAAGACGGAGAAGTGGGACAGGCTTCTGACGCACCGGTTCTTCGGACTTATCGTGTTCTTGGCAGTGATGTACGTCGTGTTTCAGGCGATCTACACGCTTGCTGGGCCGCTCATGGACCTGATCGACGGCGGTTTCGAATGGCTGAAGGGTTTGTTAGCGCCGGCCTTGGAGTCGAGCCCTGTGCTGCAGTCGCTAGTCGTCGACGGGATCATCACAGGGATCGGCGCGGTGGTGATCTTCTTGCCACAGATCTGCATCTTGTTCTTCTGCATCGCGGTGCTCGAAGGGACGGGGTATCTAGCGCGAGCGGCGTTTTTGATGGACAAACTGCTGGGCTGGTGCGGCTTGAACGGACGTGCGTTCATTCCGCTGCTCTCTAGTTTCGCGTGCGCCATACCAGGGATCATGGCGGCGCGCGTGATGCCTGACAGCAAGAGTCGGTTGGCGACGATCTTGGTCGCCCCGCTCATGTCGTGCAGCGCTCGTCTGCCCGTATACGTCCTCTTGATCGGCGCGTTCATCGAGCCACGCTTTGGGGCGTTGTGGGCCGGGGTCTCGCTGTTCGCGATGCACTTTGTAGGGCTGCTCGTCGCCATCCCAGTGGTCTTTGTGCTGAATCGTGGCGTCCTGAAAGGGAAGAGGCTCCCATTTACCCTGGAACTCCCGCGCTATCAGATGCCGCGATGGAAGGACGTCGGACTCTCGGTGTACTCGCGTGGAAGGATGTTCCTGCAAACGGCTGGGACGATCATTTTTGCCATGTCGATCGTTATCTGGGCGCTCCTGTTCTTCCCCCGCAGCGACGAAGCGACGGCCCGGTACACATCCGAGTACTCCGGACTCTCGGCCGAGCAGCGCGAGGTGTTCACCCAAGAAAACTACGTCGCTCAACAGCAGTTGCGCAACTCGTACCTTGGCAGGTTTGGGCAGGCGATCGAGCCTGTGTTCGTTCCTGCTGGCTTTGACTGGAGACTGACGACGGGAATCTTGGCGGCCTTTCCCGCACGGGAGGTCGTGATTCCGGCGCTTGGAATCATCTTTAGCCTCGGCGGTGACGTCGACGAGGAGTCGAGCGACCTTCGCGACACGCTACACCATGCCAAGTGGCCCGACGGTCGCCCTCTGATGACTCCCTGGAACGCCGTCAGTATGATGGTGTTCTTTGCGCTTTGCTGCCAATGCATGGCGACCCTTGCAACGATCAAGCGTGAGTCGAACAGTTGGAAGTGGCCGATCGTGGCGTTCGTGTACATGACTGCTCTTGCATATCTTGCCGCAGTCGGGATCAACTGGCTGGGCGGGGTGGTCGGATGAATTGGTGGGAGGCTGCGCTCGTTGGTGGTGCGGTATTGTTCGCGCTGTTTATGGTCGTGAAACAGTTTGTGCGCCCGTTTGGCAAAGCCAAGGGCTCGTGTCGCGCCTGTGGAGAGGTGTGTGGCTGCGAAGCCCGAAACGACGCAAAGCCCAAAGCCTGAGCGGCGTCAGCGCCGTTGGCTGAGCGGGCTTTCCGTCCTCTTGGCGCTGGCGACCTTCTCCCTCTACTGGGTCCGACCGTTGAAGACAGAGGCGATCACGATCTGGCCCAGTTGGGTCTGGGCGATACCTGGCCTCTTGATCGTGTGGTCTCGTCCGCGCGACTATTGGAAGGCGCTCCGCTGGCCTCTCGCTGCCTGGTTGGTCGTCACACTGACCTTTAGCGAGGCGTGGAGGGTCGTCCTCCCCGTACGACCTGGCGAGCGTGCCGTACGGGTCGTGACCCTGAACACGGGCGGCGATATGAAGGGTGCAATGAGGGAACTCGCCCTGCTTGCGCCCGATATCGTCCTGATTCAAGAGTCTTCGTTGTTCCGCGATGAGAGCGGGATCATCGAAGAGACCCTTGGCGAGGGCTATGACGGGGTGTTCGGCAGAGACGGCAGCGTGTTTGTCCGCGGCAAGGTCTTGTCGAGCGACGAGGAGCGGTCGAACTTCACGTTTGTGCATGCCCAACTGGCCAATGGCCGAGAAGTCGACATTGTAAGTCTCCGTATGATGGCCCCCCATGCCCGTGCGTCCTACTGGAAACGAGAGACTTGGCAAAGCTACTCGCGCCACCGGTCAGAGCATCTGAAGGAACTAGAGGGAATCTGGAACCGCGTGGAGGAGATTCGGACCGGTGCTCCGCTCGTGTTCGGAGGAGACTTCAATCTCGTTCCTGATACGGGCGAGTTGCAGATCCTCGGCGACGACCTTGTCGACACGTTCCGTGTCGCAGGGCGAGGCTGGTATGCGACAGCGCTCGACGGCATGGCTGTCTTCAGGATCGACAAGATTTGGGTGAGCAACGAGTTCGAGCCTAAGGGCACCTGGGCCGAGTCGAGCGAAGTCTCTGACCACAAGTACGTCGTGGCCGACCTGGATTGGGCGAAGTAGCCCTAGAGGATCTCAAGTTCCCGCAGCATCCGCTCGTTCTGTCGCCAGGCCTCGCGCACTTTCACGAAGAGCTCTAGGAACACCTTCTTCCCAAGAAGCTCTTCGATCTCCTTTCTCGCCTCGGTTCCTATCTTGGTCAGCATCGCTCCTTTCTTTCCTATGAGGATGCCTTTTTGCCCGTCGCGCTCGACAAGGAGCACGACGCCAATGTGCGCATAGTCATCGTCTTCGTCCCACCTTTCGACGTAGGTCGCGATCGCGTGCGGGACTTCCTCGCGAGTGAGGTGCAGCGCCTTCTCGCGGACGAGTTCGGCGGCTAGGACGCTGAGCGGCTGGTCCGTCACAGTCTCGGGGTCGTAGTGCGGCGGGCCTTCTGGAAGGCGGTTGACGAGCAGTCCGACCAGGAGGTCGACGTTCTGGCCCTTGGTCAGACTCGTGAGCATCGTCTCGGAGGCGGGGAAGAGTTTGGAGAAGGCATCGAAGTTTTGCTGCACGTACTCCGCCTTGAGAAGGTCCATTTTGTTGAGGCAGAGGACCGTGCGCTCTTGGACGAGCACGCCTGCGTCCCGGAGCATTGCAGCCAGTTTTTCATCTTCCTGTCCCGGCGGCTTGCTTCCGTCGACCATGACGAGCAACACGTCGACGTCTTGCACGGACTGTCTGGCGACCTCGTTGAGGGCTTTGCCCAGTTTGTGCTGGGGCGTGTGGAACCCAGGCGTGTCCACGAAGACGATTTGCCAGTCCTTGGTCGTTGCCACGCCCATAATGCGGCGCCGCGTGGTTTGCGCCTTGTCGGAAACGATCGAGACCTTTTGACCGACGACGTGGTTGACGAGCGTGCTCTTCCCGACGTTTGGCCTGCCGACTACTGCAACGACTCCGGAACGGAAACTCATTGCTTCTTACGGAAGAGCACGCCGATGCCTGCTTCGTCGAACGTACGGTCTGCACCCTCTCGTCGGGCGTTCGCGGACTCCTCGTTGCCACGTCTGCGCGTTTTGTCTCCACGGCCCCGGCGGCCTCGGCCGCGTCTGCCTCGCCCACGAGACTTGGGTTCCTCGTCTTCGGCGGGCGGCTCCTCGGCCTCGACGTCGAGCATAGACGGCTTGAGCAGGAAGTCGTCAGCGTGCTGCTCGGACCAGGTCTCTTCGACCCATTGGTCGAGTTTCATGATCTGCACGTCGAACTGCACGGCGTCCCAGTGCATCGTGTTGTCCTCTCGCGGGTCGATCTTGTCCAGAGTGAGCAAGGTGCCAGGGTCGGAGGCGAGCATGGCCTCGACCTCGGCCTTGATGCCTGTAAGGAAGACGTAGGTGTGACCGTCTATCGCCGTGAATCGGATGCTGTTGGTCTCGACGTTCATCCACTGGGAGTTGACAACGTCGTAGGCGCACCAGTTGTTCGGCAACGTCAGTGTGCGAGGGCCCGCTCCCTTGCAGTGAACGGTTAAGAATGGTGCGCGGATGTGGACGACGTCGTCGTCGAAGTTCCAGACGTGGGCACCTGCCATCTGACCGAGTGCGCGGAACAGTCCAGGCGTCACGACCGGTTCGCCAAGGAACACCGATTTCCATGCGTGCTCGTTGTCCCGGTCAGCGACGAACTCGCGGACGACGAAACTCGGCAGCCCCGTATGCGTGTACTCGCCGAGCACCGTCGAGTCTTCGGGGATTGCAAAGTAACTGGGCTCTAACTGGCCGCCTTCTGCCATCTTCTGGACTGGGAGCGCAGTGCACAAAGGGTGTCGCGTATTGACGAGCGTCGTGCCCGGTCTGCTGTGGTACGGTTGAGGCTTCAACGCGATACCGGTGACCTCACGCACACGTTCGAGCGACTCACGACCTGCCTCGAAGAGTCCGGCGCAATAGAGCCAGAAAAGAACCTTGTTGTCCCTTTGGAGGCGGGTCTTGATCGCGCTACGGACCTCTGGGCGGATGTCCCAGGCATTCATGAAGACGTAGAGCCTCGCCTCGGGGAAGTTCTCGCGATGTGCGAAGTCGCTAAGGAGATAAAAACTCGCGCTTAGTCCGGACCGCAAGACGGACTCGCGCACGTTTTGCACGAGGACTTCGAACGCTCGCTGGTCGACGAGATAGGCCAAGGACCTTTCGTCGATGAACACAGCCACGTCGGTGTCGCCCCGTTGCGATGCATAACGTTGCTCGAACGCTTGTCGGACGAGCGAGGCGCGGTCCCAGATCCCGCGGGAGTTCAGCCAACCGTTCCCCCAGGAGTCCATCCACATGGAACCGCTGGAGTGGGCAAGCGCGGCGCCTGCGCTCCGCCAGTGCGCGCTTTCGAGCGCCTGTGGCGTCTTCATCACCGGATTGTAAGTGTCCGGTTCGCTACCCCCGCTAATCGGAGTCTTGAAATCGTCCTCACCAATGGCGAGTTTGCCGTTGATCGCGAAGCTGTCGATCGGAGACGGGAACGCGCCCGTATTGCCGGGTTCGCGGCTCTTGTAACTCGGTGGTGCGGAGACGTAATCGACGTCGGGGCATCGCAGGAGTTTTCCTAGGGACAGATGTCCGCTGCCGGGGTGCGACCATTCGAACGTGTAACCGTAAGTCACGCCGACGAGCCACCATCCTTCGGTCGCCTGCTTCACGGCATAGGAAAGTTTGGCGAGCCGATCCACGGTGATGTCGCTCAAGAACAGGTTGAAGTCGACCCATCGGCGCGACCTCCGACCAGTCCTCACAAACTCGTCTGCGCTCGATCCCGAGGTCGGCTCAGGCACGTCGGCTGACTCAAACGTGACTCGGCCGTCGAACCACGCGGCACGGAGCGAGACGTTGTCGTCCCGGTATCGGTGTCGCAGCCACTGGCGGAACTCGTCCTTTGCTGCATCGGACGTGTCGCACGTCGTTCCATTGCTATAGAACCACCCGTCTCGGTCGAGATGGACTCCGATGACGCGTTCTCCGATATCGGACGACTTGAGCAACTTGACGAAGTCGACGAGGCACTCTTCTGCGACGGACCAGTATTCGTCGTCGCACACGCTCGGTTGTTCGGCGGGCACGCCGTTCGACTTGTATCGCGCGCGCTTGTATTTTCGGTCCCAATCGCGCGGCGGAACAAAGTCGGTTCGCACGATGAACTTCGCGGCACTACTGACGGACGAGATCGCATTGATCTGATCGATCGTTTCGCCCACTAGGCGCTGGACCTCACCCTTGTCCACGGGGAAGTCGATGAAAAGCGAAACCGTCGAAATGCCCTTATCGGCGGCCATCCGCGCTTCTTCGAGGACTGTGTCTCGGTGCTTGTTGTCTCCGAACGAAGCGGTAAAGACTATTGGTGCGACAATCCTTTTGTCGACGACCAGGCTTGGCAGCCCTTCGTGCACTATGACCTGTGCCGCCCGCTCTGGGATGGGGATGTGCTTTCGCTTGGGCTTTGGCGGCTCTTCGACCTTCGCCGGCTTGGTCTCCTTCGGCTCTGGCTCCTTGCGGGCAGACCTCTCGACCGCCGCTTTAGGCTTCCGTTCTCGCTCGCGGCGTTGTCTTGGTTTCTCTTTGTCTTCGTCGTGAGACTCGATCGGGCGCGCTTGTTTGGGGCGCCATGAAAGGTGGGCTAGAACGTCCTCGGCTCCTTCTGGAGCGACAAGCACCGGTGGCTCTAGGGCGGGACTCGGTTCGACGACCGGTTCCGGTTCGTCGCGCTTGAACAACTGGCGCCTACGCCGTTCCTTTGGCTCGTCACCCTTGGCCGCCCTCGCTTCCGACTTGCGGAGCGTCACTCTCTTCTTGGGCTCGGTCGGAGGTTCGGGTGTCGGTTCAGCGGAGTTCTCCGCCTGGAAATCGCTTTTTTCGTTTTCGTTTGGCATATCGTTGCCGGTTGGTCAGGATGCTGTCCGGGCGTTCGCCAGCGGCCAGGCCCCTCGCTCCTCGGTGGACGGTTTAGGTTCGCAGACCGGGGATTTCAGGCTAGGGACGCTCGAATTATGGCAGAAGTGCCCTGTCCTGCCCGGCTTTTCAGGACTGCCCGCTAAAAATGCGGGGGCCACCTGCCGACATTCCTTTAGAGGCTCCTTATGGTCCCTATCGCATTGAACCTATTCTCGGTGCTCGGCTTGAGGCCGACCGCCCCGAAGGCGGTGGACACCGGGCCACCCGTCCTCGGGGGCCCACCGCTGATCGCGGCAGGGCTCCAGAAGGAAGTGACCGCCACCGAGCCGAAGTCTCAGGCGACACAGCTGGACCTTCTGGAGCAGATCCTCAAATGGACTGCGCCAAACGCCCTCCCTCAGGACGCTTCTGACCCTCTTTCGTTTGAACTCGAGATCGAGTTTGGCGGAGAAAAGGTCAAACTCGAAGTTCCCGAAGTCCTTGCGACGATCAATGCGCTTGCAACCCTCGCACCTCAGGGCTTACAGAACTTAGACGAGCCCAAGTTTCAGGCTGCGATCCAAAGGGCCGCGAACGACGAGACTCTCCCGCCGACTGTGCGGACAGTGCTAAAAGTTGTGCTCGCAGCTGTTCAGGCAGAACAGCCGACAGTACCCGGCCGCATCGCCAACCCCACGCTCAATCGCTTGACGCTTTCCGACGGCAGCGCGATCGATCCGACGCTCGACCGCTTGGCCTACGCGAACGACCGAGCTGTCGACACCGAATCGAACGATGGAAAGGAGGGCCGGATCGCCGACCCGTCGCTCAATCGCCTTACGTCTCCTCCAGGGAGAGTCGCAAATCCTGCTATGAACAGGATTGACGTAGCACCCACGTCTGAGGGAGTCGACTCAAAAGCCACCGAAGACAACGCTCGCCCGGCCAATGTGGACATCGATCGAGCGAAGGCGTTCCTCTCGCGCATGATCGAGGCATACGGCAGCCGACCTCAGCCCAGCGTGGACGAAGCTCGGCCGACTTTCCAAACTCTCGAACTCAATCTCCCCATCGACTCAAAGACGGAAGGCAGACTGGCTGACCCGACGCTGGCGCGCTTTGCGCTCGTCAACCCGATCTCGGACCGTGGCGTGGTCGAGAGAACGAGTAACGCCGACACAGTTCGACCGATCTTGGTCAACCTGCTCTCCAAGTCACGGCCGCAGCAAGACACGACCAAGCCGCAAGGCCTTGAAGGCAAGATCATTGAAGCGCTCGGTGTGACCGACGTTACGATCGACGCGATCGATCCCCGCCCGCTGGGCAAGCCGATCACTGTGGTTCCGATCTCGAATGAGACGATCGAGACCAAGGTCAACGCCCCCACCGTCATCGACACGAAGAAAGAACTTAAGGCCGACACCGTTGCGACGTCCAAGGAAGCCGCAGCGATCGACAAGCCGAAGGCGACCGAAAAGCAAGAAGAGGTCGAACCCGACCACGACGCTCTCGAATCTACCGACGATCCGACGCTCATCAAGCCGCAGTCAGAACCGATCAAGCGGATGGGGGCCGACAAGCCGGTGAAGCAGATCACCGAGCCGCAAGCACAGGAAGTCCGCCAGCGCGTCATCGACCAGGTTCAGGAACTCGCTGCGATGCGCGGCCGCAACACGGTCACTGTGCGGCTCAATCCTGAAGATCTCGGTTCGCTCACGCTCACCGTGCTCAATGCAGGAGAGAACGTCGAGGCCAAAGTCACCGCGAGCAACGAGTCCGTCCGACATGCGCTCGCGACACACCGCTCCGACCTCGTGCAATCGATCGAGAGCCGCGGCCTGAGCCTCAGCAACTTCTCGGTCGGCCAAGAGAACAGGCCCGACGCACAACAGCAGGGCCAGGGCAACCGCCAGACCCAAGACATGAGGCAAGAGTTCACGCGTGCCCACAACCTGTGGTCGCACACGAGCGAGCCCGCGACCACCACGACTTACACGAACAGCAGGGCAAAGGGGATCGACACCCTCGCCTAGGAGAATGATATGAACGCAGTCACACCAGTAGACGGCTCCGAGTATTTCGGCGTCACGCCAGCGAAGAAAAAGGACGACCTCGACATGGAGACGTTCATGCGCCTCCTCGTCGTGCAGTTGGTCAACCAGAACCCGCTGGAGCCCATGAACGACCGCGACTTCTTTGCGCAGATGGCGCAACTCGGTCAGGTCGAGGGGCTCGACAACTTGCAGACGTCATCGGACATGGCGCAGGCGACAGGCTTCATCGGTAAGACCGTCACAGCGGTCCGACCGACGACCAGCGGCGGCACGTTCGAGGATCCGCTCGTCTACGGCGTCGTTACCGGCGTCGTGGTCAAGAACGGAGAGCAGATGCTCGTCGTGCGAGAGTCGAACGGTGGCAACGTCGAGATCGGCCTCGGCGCGATCCAATCGGTGCAATACGAGAACAACCTGCAGGGGTCGATCGACGCTTCGCAGGCGGTCTCGCTCATCGGCAAGGACGTCAAGGCGGTGAACGTCGACGAAGACCCCAACAACCCTGACGACGACTTCCTGGAAGGCAAGGTCGAGAAGATCTCCTTCGCCAACGCGCCGAACATCGTCGGCATCCGCACGGCCAGCGGCGATCTCAAGTTCGTCATGTTGGCCGCCATCGCAGAGGTGAAGTAAATGGCGAGCCCGATCCAGAACAACGTCGTCCAGCAACTGCTCCAGTCGCGGGTCAACCAGCCCACGGCGCAGCCGCAGCAGGGAGGCCGCACGGACTTTACCGCGATCCTCAACGATCGCCTGAAGATCAGCGGCCACGCTCAGACGCGACTGGAGAGCCGCGACATCCAACTCGACGCGCAAGCGTGGGAGCGGGTGATGCAAGGCGTGGAGAGGGCCGCACAGAAAGGCGCGAAGGAGTCGCTCGTGATGGTCGACGACGTCGCCCTGATCGTCAGCGTCAAGAACCGCACCGTCATCACGGCGGTCGAGCAGTCACAACTCAAGGAGAACGTTTTCACGAACATCGACAGCGCGGTCATCGTGTGACCGTAAACGACTTAGACAACGAGGAAGGCGAACAAAGGTGGACCCGTGCCAATGGCGCGGGAGCCCAGGCGAGGCCAGAAGTGCCGAGCCGGCCTTCCCCAGACAACAAAGAACACTGAGGAAGAAAAAGACAAATGCTTCAAGCCATGCTCGCTGGCGTCGCCAGCATCAAAGCGCAACAGACGCGCATGAACGTCATCGGCAACAACCTTGCCAACGTCAACACCACTGCCTATAAGAGCACGCGAATCACGTTCCAGGACATGATCGCGCAGACGATTCGAGGCGCATCGCGCCCGAACGGCTCGCTCGGCGGCACCAACCCGATCCAGTACGGGCTCGGCGTATTGGTCGCTGGCACGGACGTCAACAACGAGCAGGGATCGCTCAACTCGACCAACCGACCGACCGACCTCGCCATCCAGGGAAGCGGCTTCTTGATGGTCTCCAACGCGTCCGGCATCTCGTTCACGCGAGACGGTGCGTTCGACCTTGACGCGACGGGCGACCTCGTCCACCGCGCCACGGGCCAGCGCCTCCTCGGTTGGACCGCCGACCAGGCCACTGGCCAGGTCGACACGAACCTTCCGATCACGCCGTCGTCCTATCTCCGCATCCCGATCGGCGCACGAACCGCGGTTCAGACGACCACGGACATCTCGTGGGCTGGCAACCTCGACTCGCGCGTGTTCGCCGCGGCGGGCACGGCCTCGACCTCATCGGTCGTGAGGGTGTTCGACTCGCTCGGCACTGAGCACGAGCTGACGCTCACTCTCACAGAGACCGCTACCCCCAACGAGTGGGACTGGACGGTGACGGGCGCGAACGGCACGACCGTCGCCGGTAACGGAACGCTCGTGTTCGACCCGACGAACGGCACGCTTTCGAGCGGCACTCCTGGCGCGATCACGGTGACTCCGCCGCCCGCGAGCGGCGTCCCCGCGTTCCCGATCGACCTCGACTTCTCCGGCCTTTCGCAACTCGCTTCCGAAATGCAGGTGCAGGCGAGCAACCAGAACGGTTTCGCCCCCGGTTCGCTCAGCGCGTTCTCGATCGGCGCGGACGGAATGATCACCGGCCTCTACACGAACGGCCTCACGCGGCCGCTCGGCATGATCGGCATGGCGATCTTCCCGAACGCGAACGGCCTCGAGCGCGTCGGCAGCAACCTCTGGCGCAACACCGACAACTCGGGCATCCCGGTCGTCGGCGCACCGCGCACGGGCGGTCGCGGAACGCTCTCTTCGGGCTTCCTCGAGCAGTCGAACGTGGACATCGGTGCCGAGTTCACGGATCTCATCATCACGCAGCGTGGCTTCCAGGCCAACACCAAGGTCGTCACGACGGTCGATGAGATGCTCCAAGACCTCATCAACATGAAGCGATAGTGATGTAAGGGAGTAAGGAGCAGGGAGTAGGGAAGTTCAGTCCTTACTCCTTACTCCCTACTCCTTGATTCATCCCCTCCCCGCCAGGGCGGCTCCTCTCACCAGGCGCCGCCCGCTTGTTTGGTAACCTCCCGCCCGATGCAACGCAAGGCACACACGACCGACCAGGCGCCGGCGGCGATCGGCCCGTATTCGCAGGCGATCCGCGCCGACGGCACGACGTTCTTCATGTCCGGCCAGATCCCGCTCAAGCCGAGCGGCGAACTGGTCACCGGCGACATCAAGGCGCAGACCAAGCAGGTGATGGAAAACATGAAGGCCGTGCTCGAATCGGCGGGCCTCTCCTTCGCGCACGTGTGCAAGACCACGATCTTCCTGTCTTCGATGGACCACTTCGCCGCCGTCAACGAAGTGTACGGCTCGTACTTCGACAAAGAACCGCCCGCACGTTCGACCGTCGCTGTTGCGGGTCTGCCGAAGGGCGCAGACGTGGAGATAGAAGCGATTGCGATGGCTTGACAGGGTCAAGGATTTAGGGTCTGGGGTACAGGGTTCAGGGTAATGCGGCGTGTAGTGTCGATATCGCTTGGTTCGTCCAAACGCAACAAGGCTCACACGACTTCTATTCTGAGAGAGGAGTTCGAGATCAGTCGTGTCGGGACCGATGGAGACCTGGCAGCATTCAAAAAGAAGTTTGAAGAGCTCGACGGCAAAGTGGACGCGCTTGGAGTCGGAGGCGCAGACGTATGGGTCGTCGTCGGTGATCGCAAGTACGAGTTCCGACAGATACGCCAGCTCATCTCCGGCGTCAAACAAACCCCCGTCGTAGACGGCAGCGGTCTCAAGCACACGCTCGAAAGAGAGACGATCAACGTCCTCACCGAACACATCGACTGGCCCAAGCAGCGCGTGCTGCTCGTCAGCGCGGTGGACCGCTACGGCATGGCGCAGGCGCTCGACAAGGCGTGCCCGAACGTCGTGTACGGCGACCTGCTCTTCGGCCTCGGCCTCCCGTTCCCGATCAAAAAGTACAAGACGGTCAAAGTCATCGCGAGCCTCCTGCTCCCCATCGTCACGAAACTCCCGTTCAAGTGGTTCTATCCGACAGGCGCGAAACAAGAACAAAGAACACCGAAGCACAAGAAGTGGTTCGACTGGGCGACGGTGATCTGCGGCGACTGGCACTACATTCGACGTTATGCCCCAGACGATCTCACGGGCAAGACGATCATCACACAGACGCTGCGCAAAGACGACCTCGATTGGCTTAGGACCACCGGAGCGAAGGAAGCGATCACGACGACTCCTGTCATGGGCGGTGAGACGTTCGCGACCAACGTCATGGAGGGCGTCATCATCACTCTGGCGGGCAAGCGGCCGGAGCAGATGACCGAGCAGGACTATTTGGAGGTCTTGCGACGCCTAGGCTGGGTGCCCAACGTAATCAAACTAGTAGACTGAAAGCCTTGACCCGCTTCGCCTTCGTCATCCACCCGATCCACCCCCGCGACATCGCGCGGAAGTACCCCATCGCGAAGTTCATGCCCGACGGCGTGATTGAGCGGCTCTTGACTAAGAAGGGCCCGGAGAAGGTCAGCGACATCCGTGGAGTCCAATCACTAACTGGCGCCAAGACTGAAGGGATCTTCATCGGCCTTCCACTCACGCCGGCCATGATGATAGACAAACTCCCGCTGGAGTTCGTCTATGACCGCCTGGAGCAATGTTCGGACATTGCCCAAGAGGAAGGGTGCGAGATCATAGGGCTCGGCGCGTTCACAGCAGTCGTTGGCGATGGAGGCAAGACTCTCGACGACCGTGCGAAGATCGCTGTCACGACAGGGAACAGTTACACGGTCACGACCGCGATCGAGGGCGCGCTCAAAGCAGCGGGGATGCTCGACATCGACGTGTCGAAAGCGACGCTTGGCGTCGTCGGCGCGACGGGTTCGATCGGAAAAACCTGCGCGAGGGTGATGGCTCCGCAGTTCGCGAACTCTGTCCTCGTCGGACGTGACCATGCGCGCACAGAAGAAGTCACAAAGGACCTCCCCAACACACTCGCCACTACTGACTTCACCAAACTCCGTGACGCCGATGTAGTGGTCACAGTCACCAGCGCGGACACAGCCGTTATCTTCCCGGAGCACCTAAAGAGCGGCTGCGTCGTTTGCGACGTGAGCCGCCCGCGCGACGTGAGCGTGCGCGTCGCCCAAGACCGACCTGACGTGCTCGTGATCGAGGGTGGAGTAGTCGAGGTTCCCGGTCCGGTCGACTTCGGGTTCGACTTTGGATTCCCGAAAGGGACAGCCTACGCGTGCATGTCGGAGACGATGATGCTCGCGCTTGAAGACCGCAAGGAGTCGTTCACCATCGGCAAGGACGTCAGCGTCGACCAAGTGCAAGAGATGGCGCGACTGGCGAACAAGCACGGTTTCAAACTTGCAGGGTTCAGATCGTTCGAGAAGGCGGTCACACAAGAGACCATCGATCGCGTGAAAGCGGCGAGAAAGGGACTGGCGGTGGTCTGAATTGCTGAGCGTCCACGGCCTCGACCACACCTTCGGCCGCCAACTCGTCCTGCAGAACATCGATCTTGACGTTTCTCAGGGCCAGATACTGGCGATCATGGGCAGCAGCGGCGGAGGCAAGACTACGCTGCTCAAGTGTATTAGCGGCCTCGTCGTCCCGACGCGTGGAACGATCACTGTCGATGGTGTCGACGTGGTCAAGAAGCCTGAGCAAGCGCGCAAGAAGATGGGCCTTGTGTTCCAATACGCCGCGCTCTTCGACTATCTCAACGTTGCGGACAACGTGCTCTTCGGCGTGCGACGCTTGAAAACGGTCAAGCGCGCGGACGAGCAGGAGTTCGTCAAAGCAAAACTGAGGGACGTCGGCCTTGCGGACTGCGAGACGCAACTCCCCAGCGAGCTTTCGGGCGGAATGCGCAAACGCGTCGGCCTCGCGCGAGCACTCGCGATGGAGCCCAAGGTGCTCCTCTACGATGAGCCCACAAGCGGCCTCGATCCTGTCACTGCGTACTCGATCGACCAGCTCATCGTGCACACACGGGACAGTCTTAACATGACGTGCATCGTCGTCAGCCACGACGTCACCAGCGTGTTCCGTGTTGCTGACCGCATCGCGTTTCTGGAAAAGGGAAGGGTGATCTTCCTGGGCACTCCCGATGAGTTCCGGCGCGAGCAAAAGGGTGCCATCGGCGAACTCGTCGAGAAGGCCCGGGCCGAGTCACTTCGCGCCTAGCCTAAGTCGACCTTCGACAGGTCGAGCAGCATCCCCCATTCCGGAGTCTGGTCCGGTGGGGGACAGATGCGCTGGCCGATGCGCACGGCACCGTATCGCTCGTACATCCTGTGCGCATCGACAAGCAGCCGGTCGCTCCAAATCTCCATCTGCGAGCACCCCCGCACGATCGAAGCGCGCAACACCTGCTCCCAGATCGCGCCGCCGACGCCCTTGCGTCTCCCGCGAGGATGGACATAGATGCGCACGACCTCGCAGTCTGCGCCTCCCAAGCGCCAGTCGCCCTCGTGCGGGACGATGTTGCCGACAGGGCCGGGAATCGCAGGGAAGAACAGCACGCCGCCACACCCAACCACCTCGCCATCGACCTCGCCGACCCAGAACCCCGCGTCCTCGTGCATGTAGTGCG
>CAZGXW010000041.1:0-26451 GCA_964529975.1 uncultured Fimbriimonadaceae bacterium | reverse complement strand
CCGCGCCAAGAATAACCGCTCGACTCGACCACCTGAGCCGCCTGCTTCGTGATCGGCCTGATCTTGATATTGCGGTAGGTGACCGCACCGTGGTCGCCCTGGAGACCGATCATCCCGCGCTCGGCTTTCGCAAAGTATGGGTAGCGTGAGAACTTGCTCTTCTTGACTCTTGCCCAGAAATCCTCGCTGCCCCAAACAAACTCGTAGTACAGCGTCCCGTTCAGCCAAGTCTTGCAGGCTTCTGGCGAAATGAGGATGCGCAGGTGGTTCCACTGTCCCGCCGGCTTCTGGGCGTCCGTCTCTGACTTGTAGAGTTGGTAGAGGTATCCGCTGATCTCGACGCCCTCTTCCGCCGGGTGGTCGTACAACTGAACTTCGGGACCGCTCTGCCACATCGTCTCGCCTTCGTTGGTGGCGCGCAGGATGATGCCGCTGTTCTGATCCTTGCCGAGGTTGAACTCGAGCGAAAGTTCGAACCACTGGTAGGTGTCGTTCGTGACGATATCGCCCGGGTGTTGCGCCGCGTCGCAAATGAGAGTGCCGTCTTTGACCACCCAGCCTGGATGGACACCTTCCGCACGGTAGTTGTGCCAACCGGCCGTGCTCTTGCCGTCGAACAGCAGTTTCCAACCTGCTCTCTGCTCGGCGGAGGACAACGTGTTGTGCTGTTGTAAGGCGACAGAAAGGACCAACGCGGCGATCATGCCGACATTCTGGCAGATCAGGACGCTAGAACTGCCAACTCAGAGCCCAGGTCGCGTAGCGGCCCTGGCACAAACCATAGAAGAGCGACGCTCGCGAAGAGTGCACGTCGAACAGTCTGACCTCGACGCCGTAGTTCCATCCAAAGCCGTCGTGCTCAGCCATCGCCCGGACTCCATTGGTGACGGGCGCGCTCAGGCCTGCAAACCCCTGACGGAACCGCCTGTTACCGCCCCCCGCTGTCAGATAGACGCCTTCCGAGCCGTAGGTCGCGGCGGCGAACACTGTCTGCGCGGACTCGTGGTAGTCGGGAGTCGTCACGGTTTCGTCGAAAAGGTCTTGCACACCGAAAGACAGTCCCAACCTGCCCATGCGGCGGGGCGAGAACTGCACGTTGAGCACGCGGTCTTCCGACAGGCGGCTCGTCTGCACGATTGACACACCGAGATTGGAACCCCCGAAAGTCAGACCGAACATCGCGGTCGCCGTGCCGTTAGATCCGTTCGTCGCGACGTCGCCGTCGAACCACCTCGGCGATCCCGTCGCGCTGGTCGTTCCCCCGGTCAGAACCGCGCTGTTCTCCCCCAACGTGTAGCCGATAGGAGTGCTCATCGCCAGGGCGCCGCGCAGGGACGGCTTTCCACTGGGCGCCACGCCCGAGCCGCCGCCCGCGAGACCGGAGAGAGTCCTTGACTGGGGGTATTGGCCCTTGCCCGAGAGGCGCGTCTGCGCGCTCGCCGAGAAGGCCAACGCGACTAATGCGACCAGAAAGGTGAGACGCACACCCGATCCGCCACAAGCCACGTGCCTTGCAGGAACGGCGAGCGAATCCCGGCAAACGTGCTAGAAGTCGTACTTGGAGATGTTGTCCTTGTCGAACGTGAGCAGTTCGTTTGCTATCACGACGTTCTTCTCACCGATAGTGCGCTTGCCGAACCCAGGAACGTCGACTTCGAGGCCCGGCGCGGGCTTCAGTTTCCCAGACTTGATCTGGGCAGCGAGATAGGAAGCCACCCGACCCATGTCCGCCGGGTCCCACAACTGGAACTTGGCGACCACGCCCTTTTCGACGGCCTTCTTCATCTGGTTCGGTGTGCTCAGACCTGTCAGCACGATTCCTCCGTTCCTGGCCTTGGGACCACCGGGATAGAGCCCCGAGTTCTCCAGCACCTGCGCCGCCGCCGCAAGCCCGACGCTTGTCGGAGAGATGATCCCTCGCAGGTTCGGGTATTTGCTGAGCAGGCTTTCGGCCTCGGTCGAGGACTTTTGTGGCTCGTCGTCTCCGTAAACTATGGTGACGAGTTTCATCTTCGCGTACTTCGGATCTTTGAGCGCCTCCTTCATGTTCGCGATCCAAGAGTTTTGGTTGGGCGCGTCGACGGTCGCACTCAGGATGGCGAACTCGCCTTCGTAGTTGATCTGGCTTCCAAGCAGTTCGATCTGGCTCGCGCCAACGAGGCTGAAGTCGACCGGCAAGACGGCAAGGTCTCGGTGGTCCTCGTTGCCCACAAGGTCGCTGTCGACCGTGATGACCGTCACACCCTTTGAGCGCGCCTGGTCGATCGCTTCGTTCAACGCATCCGGGCTGTTCGCTGAGATCACAATCACGTCCGCGCCGCGCTGAACCTGGTCCTTGATCACCTGCAACTGCGAAGTGGCGTCGGCGGTGGCGGGCGCCTGCTCGTTGAAACTCAGCCCGTTCGCGCTCGCTGTCTCCTCAAACCCGACCGCTAGGCGGCTGAAGAACGGGTTCCCCGAGTTCTTCGGAATGAAGACCAGGTCGGTCGTCTCCGTGCCTCCGTTGGCAGTCGGTTCTTTGGGGCTACACCCGATGGCGGACACGGCCACGATGGCGATCAAAAGCAGTCGTTTGGACATACGGCCTCAACCGCTATGGTAGCAGGATTACGCCCTTCGGCGGAGCAACGCGTGCCCTGCGTTGCCCGTCAGCACCGCGACGACGAGCAAGGCACCGATCGCCGTCAACTGGTACTCGGGCTTGACGTTGGCCACGCCCATCGCGGTCTTGATCACCATGATGAGCGCGAGGGCGACGACGGTCCCCGCGACCGTTCCCTTTCCGCCCTGGATCGCTGCGCCGCCGACCACGGCCACGGTGATCGCGTCAAGTTCCATCCCCCGCGCGAGGTCGAAGCGCGCGACTCCCAGCCGCGAATCGAGGAGCAACGCTGCGACTCCGCACATCAGACCCAAGTAGGCGAACACCGCGACCTTCGCTTTGTCAGTCGGAAGGCCGGAATACCGGCTCGCGCTCTCGTTCGACCCCACCGCGTACACCCACCTCCCGAACACCGTGCGATGGAGGACCGCGCCGGCGACAACGGCTAAGACGGCGAAAACGAAGAGCGGCTGCGGCACGCCGAGCCATAGAGACTGGTCCATGCCCTTGATTTCATCGGGGAGTTTGATCGACTGCGCGCCCATGGCCGCTTGCGCCGCGCCGCGATACGCAGCCATCGTTCCCAATGTGACCAGGAAACTTGGGAGTCGAAGTTTTGCCACTAGAAGGCCGTTGATCGTGCCGAGGACCGTGCCAACCGCGCAGGAGAACACGATCGCAAGCGGGACGGGCAGCCCTGCCTGAAGCACCATCGCCGTCAAACACGCGGTCAAGGCGACGTTGCTACCGACCGAGAGGTCGATGTTGCCGCTCACGATGACGAGTGTGAGTCCAAGCGCGAGGAGACCGATCTCGACATAGAGGGTCGAAGTGTCGAGCAGGTACCTCGCATCGAGAAAGTGCGGGCTCAGAAGGCTCGCAACTACGACCGCGACCACAAGCAGGGCCCCAGGAACGATAGGCCAGTCCTTCAAGACTGCCTCCTGCCGACAATCCCGTCGACGACGACCGCGACCAAGATCACGACGCCATAAGAGAGCATCTGCCAGTTCGCGTCGATGCCCAGCACGGCGAGTCCCACGTTGATGCAACTGAGAAGGAGGCAACCGAGCATCACGCCCAACACCGAACCGACGCCGCCGGTCAGTTTCGTGCCCCCGATAGCGACGGCCGCGATTACCGTGAGTTCAAAGTTCTGGCCCGCGCTTCCTGGGTTCACAAACCCGAACCTCGCGGCGTACATCGCACCCGCGATTCCCGCTGCCATCCCACATAGCGAGTAGACGCACAACGTGACAGCGTTGCCACTGATGCCCTTGAGGTGGGCCGCGACGGGGTTGCTGCCAAAGGCGAACAGGTTGCGGCCAGCAAGAGACTTCTTGAGCAGGAACGCTGCGATGAGTGCGAAGACGATCGCGAACACCAAGAGCCAATTGAAAGTCACGCCGAGGAGAGTGACCCCGGTGTTCGCCAGCCGCGTCATCGATTCCGGGACCATGCTTGAATCGATCTGGTCTCCCTTGCTCACGAGAAACGTGAGCCCGCGAAAACCGGCGAGCGTGCCGATCGTCACAATGAGCGGCGGTACTTTCGCCCACGCAACGATCGCCGCGTTCACAAATCCTAGGGCAAGGCCAACGGCTGCACCTGCCAAGAACACGACGGGAACGGCGATCTCGGGATTGTCCTTCATCACAAGCCCGACGGCGATCCCACTGAAACCCAGGATCGATCCAACGGAGATATCGATCCCACCGCTAAGGACGACCAGCATCTGCCCGACTGCTGCGACAGCGATCAGCGGCATCCAAAGCAGAATGCTCTCGATCGATTGAGCGTTGAGAAACCTCGGCTCAGCGATCGCGACCCCAGTCACAAAGATCGCGAGAAAGGCGAGAGCGACGAGGCTCCTAGCCACGCGGCCCTCCCGTCGCGAGCGTCATCACCTGTTCTTCTGTCGCCGTTTGCGCGTCGACTTCTCCGGCGATCCTCCCCTGGCGCATTACGAGGATGCGGTCGCACAATCCGAGAAGTTCGGGAAGGTCGCTGGATACGACGAGCACAGCCATACCCTCGTCGGCCAATCCACGAACGATCCTGTGGACCTCTGACTTCGCGCCGACGTCGATACCTCGCGTCGGCTCGTCGAGGAGCAGCAGCCGAGGATTGGTCAGGAGCCACTTTGCGAGTACGACCTTCTGCTGGTTGCCGCCGCTCAGTTCCTTGACCGGCTGGACGGCAGAGCGGAACCTCAACCCGAGCACACCGGCCTTCTCCAACGCCTGCCGCGACTCCTCCTTTCGGTCGATCCACCCACGGCGGCTAGCATTGTGCAAGTTTGCTAGGACAGAGTTGAACACAATCGACTGCTCGATGAGAAGTCCGTCGTGGACGCGGTCTTCGGGAACGAGCGCTATCCCTAGCCCTCGCGCTTGCAGGGGTGATGCGACAGTGACTACCTCTCCTTCGATCAAGACACGGCCGGCAGACGCGGGCTCGACACCGAAGAGCGCGCTTAAGAGTTCCGTCCGCCCTGCGCCGACGAGCCCTCCGATCCCAATGATCTCACCCTTGCCAACTTGAAGGTCCACGTCCGTAAACCCACGACCCGAAAGTCGTTCCACGGAAAGGAGCGGCCCGAACGCCTTTCGACTCCGAACAGTTCGAGGCGGCAGGTCACGCCCGACCATGTTTCGCACGACCTCGGCCGCGCTCGTCTCGTTCGTCGCAGAGGAGAACACGCTTTTTCCATCGCGCAACACCGTGATCCTGTCGGAGACCGCGTACACCTCGTGCAGATGGTGCGAAATGAACGCGATGGCGCACCCCTGGTCGCGCAGGCGACGCATCACGGCGAACAAGTCTTCCGTCTCGCGCGGCGTGAGCGGTGCCGTGGTCTCGTCGAAGATCCAAACGCGCGCTTCGTGCGCAAGCGCAGAAGCCAGTTCCACCATTTGCCTTTGTGCGACAGAGAGGCCCCTGACGCTCGCGCGCTGGTCAATCCTCGCGCCGAGTTGGTCCAGGAGTGCGCCTGTCCTTCGATAGCAATCCGTCCAATCGACCGTCTTGCGCTTGGTCCGTGGAAGGTTCCCTGCGAACACGTTCTCTGCAACTTCGAGATCAAGAAAAACTTGCGGCTCTTGGTGGATCAACGCGACGCCGTGTCGCAGCGCCTCCCGGGGGCTCCTGAACGAGACTTCGCGCTCGTCCAAGACGATCTGGCCCCGCATACGGTAGACGCCCGCGATCGCCTTCCCTAGCGAAGACTTCCCTGCGCCGTTCTCGCCGACGATCGCATGCACTTCGCCCCCTCGGAGATCGACATCGACACACGAAACCACGTCAACGCCACCAAAGGTGACAGTGACACCACGAGCGGAAAGGAGGGGTTCGCCCAACGCGTAGATTCTAGACGGTCAGCCTGGCAACCTGCCCCAGTTCTTCTTCACAAGCACTCCGTTACGGTAGTAGAAGCCGAACATGTACGTCGGGAACACATCGTCTCGTATCCCTTGGGTCGAGAGCAAGAACCGCACCTCTCCCGTGAACGTATCGCTCGGCTGCTCGGGAGCCCGCTCGCTTGTGACCGGATCGTAGCCGAGCCGCGCGTTGCGCTCGTGGTCGTACAGATACTCTCCGCGCTCGTCGAACTCATACGCGGCCAGGAGCGCGTCGAGGTCTGCGTACTTGCTGCCTATCGGCACCTTGTCCAGAACGGACTCTGGATCGAGCGAACAGGCAAACGGGAGGAAGCATATCAAGGCGGCGCCCGTCAGGACGGCTAGCCACCACGGAAACTTCGACCGCGCCTCTGCCGCCTCACCCACGAACGCAGTTTAGACGCGATTCCCCATTGAAGCGTCGTGCGATACTAGCGGCATGCTGCTCGCGGCCCTCGTCCTCCTGTCCTCGACCCAACACGGTTCGCTTGAAGCCGGGTTCGTCAATCCACCGAACAGTGCCAAGCCGCACACGTGGTGGCACTGGATGGATGGGAACGTCACCAAAGAGGGCATCACGGCCGACCTCGAGGCGATGAAGGAGGTCGGGATCGGTGGCGCGCAGATGTTCACCGTCGCCCAGGGCATACCCAAAGGGCCGGTCGACTATATGAGCCCGCTTTGGCGCGAGATGACCCTTCACGCGATCAAGGAGGCGGGGCGGCTCGGCATCGAACTCTGTATCCACAACTGCGCAGGCTGGTCTTCGAGCGGCGGCCCTTGGGTAGAGCCCGAGAACGCCATGCAGACCCTCGCATGGTCCAGCGTCACCGTCCAAGGTCCGCGGCGGTTCGACGAGGCGCTCCCTCCGATCAAGGCGCCGCAAGTCTTCGCAAACGTCGACTATCGCAAGGACATAGCGGTGTACGCGTACCCTGCCGTACAAGCAACGAACGCAGTTCAGGGCATGCGCGACCTCACAGCCCAGTTCCAGAACGGACGTCTCACGTGGGACGTGCCGGCAGGCAATTGGACCCTCCTACGCATGGGCCACGTTCCGACCGGAAAGGACAACCACCCGGCGCCTGAAGAGGGGCGCGGGCTCGAAGTCGACAAGATGAGCCGGGCCGCGCTCGACGACTTCTGGCAAGGAACGATGGCGACTGTCATCAAAGACGCGGGTCCGCTCGCAGGCAAGGTGCTCAACAACGCGCTCGTCGACAGCTACGAGGTCGGCAACCAGAACTGGACACCGCTCATGCGCCAGGAGTTCATCGCCCGTCGTGGCTATGACCCAGTCCCTTGGTTGCCAGTTGTCGCTGGAATAGTCGTTGAAAGTGCGGAAAAGTCCAAGCGGTTCCTCTGGGACTGGAACCGAACGATCGCCGACCTCTTCGCCGACAACTACTTCGGCTACTTTGGAGAACTCTGCCGCAAGAACGGCCTGTTGTTTTCGACAGAACCCTACGACGGACCGTTCGACAACATCCAAGTCGGAGGGACCGCCGACATTCCGATGGGCGAGTTTTGGATCAACGGCGGGCCGGACACATTGCGCACGACGAAGATCGCCGCGTCCGTCGGCCACGTCTATGGCCGCAAGGTCATAGGAGCAGAGGCGTTCACAGCAGACAGTTCGCGCGGCCGATGGCTAGAAGAACCGTACGCGGCCAAAGCGCTCGGCGACCTCGTGTTCACGAACGGCGTGAACCGCTACATCTTCCACCGCTACGCGCACCAGCCGTGGATGGATCAGTTCCCTGGCATGACGATGGGGCCGTGGGGGACGCACCTCGAACGCACACAGACTTGGTGGACCGAGGCGCGCGAGTGGATGAAGTACGTTGCGCGGTGCCAGTTCCTTTTGCAGCAAGGGCAGTTCGTCGCCGATGTCCTGTACTTCACTGGCGAAACAGCGCCGACCGACCTTCCCTATCGCCAAAACCTGCGGCCCCGACTACCGAGCGGCTACGACTATGACGGTTGCGACACGTTCTCACTGATACGCGCCCGAGTCGTCAATGGTCGCGTCGTACTCGCGAGCGGGATGTCCTATCGCGTACTCGTGCTTCCCGAAGATCCTGCGATGACGCCACAAGTCCTCGAGAAGGTCTCCCAACTCGTTCGCGATGGAGCCACCGTCGTCGGCCCGAAACCGACTGCCTCTCCGTCTCTCGTCGGATATCCAGAGTGCGACGCCCAAGTCAGGCGGACGGCAGACGAAGTGTGGAAGAGCAACCGCGTCTTTAGCGACGCAACCCTCGCCGAAGTGTTTGACTCGATCAACGTCGCGCCCGACTTCAAATACACGAGCATGTCAGGCGGCTCGAAACTCGCGTACATCCACCGCAAGATCGGTGATGCTGACGTCTACTTCGTCAGCAACCAGCAGTACCGACCTACCGAGGTCGTGTGCGAGTTCCGTATCAGCGGAAAACAGCCGGAACTCTGGCACCCAGACTCCGGAAAAATCGAAGTAGCCGTGCAGTTTGCGGACACGAGACAAGGCACGACTGCTGTCAGAATGCACCTCGACCCGGCACAGTCTGTCTTTGTCGTCTTCCGTCGCAATTACGAATGGCACTATGGAGACCGGCTCGTCACGTCGCTTGACGTTGAAGCCCTCGACGTGCCGAAGATCGAGATCAAATCGGCACGCTACGAGGCTCCCGACGGACGCGGAGCGGACGTTACCGAGATCGTTCGTGACATGGTAAAGGAGGGTACATACGAAATCCCTGCAACGAACGGGGCGTTCGGTGATCCAGTCGTCAACGTCGTCAAGCGGCTCGTTATCGTGTACACGGTCGATGGTGCGGAGAAGACACAGACGGTGCCCGAAAACGGGGTCATCGCCCTCATTCAAGTCCCCGAAGTTCCGATAGAGATCGCGCCCTACCAGCTCAAGCGAGAAAGGGGTCAAACGTTGATGGCGGCTTTCAAGCCCTTTAACTACTCTGTCTTCGGCCGCAATGCCATCTACTCGGAGAAACCTGCCACCCCTGCCGACACGCTCGACGTTCAAGGACCATGGAAAGTCGACTTCGCTAAAAACTGGGGCGCGCCACCGACCGTCACGCTTCCACAACTCATGAGTTGGAGCGAGCACGAGAACCCAGGCGTTCGCTACTTCTCGGGTAGCGCGGTCTATTCGAGAACGATTGACGCCCCAGCATCCATGCTGTTCGGCGACCGTTTGATCCTGCTCGACCTCGGACGCGTCAAGAACTTTGCGACTGTCACGCTAAACGGCAAGGAACTCGCCGTCCTGTGGAAAGAGCCGTTCACGGTCGACGTCACAAAGCACCTCAAGCGAGGACGTAACGACCTCAAGATCAAGGTCACCAACCTCTGGGTCAACCGCATCATTGGCGACGAGAACCTGCCTGCGGACGTCGAGTGGAACGGCGTCCAACTCAAACAGTGGCCCGAGTGGCTGACCCAAAATCAGATCCGAAAGTCTGGCCGCTACACGTTCACCACCTGGCGGTTCTGGGACAAGGACTCTCCGTTGCTTGAAAGCGGCCTGATCGGCCCCGTCGTGCTACGGTCGGCAAAGTGGGTGCAGATCGACTGAACTCAATCCGGCCTGCGCTCCAGTAGAATAGGCGGCATGAAGCCGAGCCTGCGGCACCTCTCGATCCTCGTGCCCGCGACCGTCGTGCTGGCCGCGATCGTCGCGCCCGCCAAGCAGGCTCAAGCAACCAAGAAGATCGACTTCAACCGCGACGTCCGGATGACGCTCACAAAGTGCTTCACCTGCCACGGGCCTGACAATGGCGAAGGCGTCGCTGGGCTCCGGCTAGACAATCACGAAGGCGCGACGAAAGCGCTCCCCAGCGGCAACCGTGCGATCGTCCCCGGCAAACCGGAAGAGAGCGAACTCGTCAAGCGCATCCACGCCGACGACTACCTCAAGATGCCGCCGGAGGCCAGCAACAAGACGCTCAGCGCGGAAGAGAAGCAGGTCCTCACTGAGTGGATCAAGCAGGGCGCGGAGTACAAAGAGCACTGGGCGTTCGTTCGACCCGTCAAGCCCGACCTTCCCAAGGTGAGCGACCCGACCTGGGTCCGCAACGGGATCGACAACTTCATCCTCGCGAAACTCGACGAGCACGGCCTCAAACCTGAAAGAGAGGCGGACAAGCGAACGCTCATTCGCCGCGTGACGCTCGACATATCAGGACTTCCACCAACTAAGGAAGAGGTTGACGCTTTCCTTGCAGACCGATCGCCGAACGCCTATGAGAAGGTCGTCGACCGACTGCTCGCAAGCCCGCGCTACGGCGAGCGCATGGCGATGGACTGGATGGACTACGCGCGATACGCCGACAGCAACGGCTATCAGGCCGACTACGAGCGGTTCCAGTGGCGCTGGCGCGACTGGGTGATCGAAGCGTTCAACAAAAACATGCCTTACGACCAGTTCACCGTCGAGCAAATCGCGGGAGACATGCTTCCGAACGCGACCTTCGACCAGAAACTTGCGACTGGATTCAACCGCAATCATCGCATCAACACAGAGGGCGGCGTCATCGCCGAAGAGTGGCGTGTGGAGACGGTCGTAGACCGCATGGAGACGACGACTGCAGTCTGGCTCGGCATCACCGCCGGCTGCGCGCGTTGTCACGACCACAAGTACGACCCCCTCACTCAGAAAGACTTCTACAGGATGTACTCGTACTTCAACAATGTGCCAGAGACCGGCAGCGGTGAAGAGCGACCCGTCAACCACCCCCCGCTCATGGACGCCCCGACACGCGAGCAGTCGGACCGGTTGGGCAGGATCGAAGCGGATTCCAAGACACTCGCGACGAGCATGGATGCCGCGATCGCACGCAACGCGTCCTCAGCCCGCGGCTGGAAACCGAACGCGTCACTTCCCGTCCTTGAAGGCGCACTCCTTGGAAGGTTCGCGCTCGTGCCCGGTGGGCCGGGACTAAAGCCCGAAGGCAAACCTACTTTCGACGCGGGACGCGCGACTGGCGCCGTCAAAACCTCGAACGACTCTTTCCTAGACCTCGGAAACTTCGCTGACGTCGAGCGCGACAAGCCGTTCTCCTACGGCGCGTGGATTAAATCGAGCAACGGAGAGGGCGCGCCATTCAGCCGGATGGACAGCGGCAACGCCTATCGCGGCTGGGAACTCTCGCTCTTCGGCGCGCGCCCGCAGGCCCACTTGATCAACAAGTGGCCCGAGAACGCCTTGAAAGTCGCCGCGAAGCAGATGATTCCGCGCGACCGGTGGGTGCACGTCTTCATGACCTACGACGGCTCCTCGAAGGCTGCAGGGTTCAAGATGTACATCGACGGCAAACTCGTCGAGACGACGATCGAGAACGACCGACTCAGCGACACGATTCGGACACAAGTCTCCACCAAGATCGGTCGCAGGACGAACAGCGAGTTCTTCAACGGCGATGTCGACGACTTCGCGTTCTATGCGCGAGAACTCAAGCCCGAAGAGGTCTCAAGGCTCGCCTCGACGCATCCTGCGCTCGCGCTGCTCGCGAGGCCCGAACAAGAGCGCACGGCCGACCAGAAGCGCGAGATCGTCCGGCTCTGGTCGCTCGAGAACGACAAGGACTTTGCGGAGGACGACAAGACCCTGGCCGCACTCTCAGAGGAGCGAAGAAGGCTCGCCGCTTCTATTCCGAGCGTGATGGTCATGGCAGAAATGCCCAATCCGCGCGAGACGCACGTGCTCGAGCGTGGCGTCTACGACAAACCGGGCGAGAAAGTCGAGCCGGGCGTCCCGACTTGGCTGCCACCGCTGCCAAGCGCGGCACCTAACAACAGGCTCGGATTCGCAAAGTGGATCGCGTCGAACGACAACCCGCTCACGGCGAGGGTCACCGTCAACCGCCTCTGGGAGCGGTTCTTTGGAAACGGCATCGTTGCCACACTCGAGGACTTCGGGACGCGCGCGGAGTACCCGTCGCACCCTGAACTGCTCGACTACCTCGCCATCGAGTTCGTCGACGGAGGCTGGAACCTCAAGTCGATGGTCAAGATGATCGTGACGAGCGCCGCCTACCGGCAGTCCAGCCACACGACGGACGCAAAGCGTGAGCACGACCCGCTAAATCGGCTCGTTTCAAGGGGCCCGCGGTACCGGCTCTCCGGAGAAGTCATCCGCGACCAAGCGCTCTTCGTCAGCGGACTCCTCGTCGAGAAGCTCGGCGGCCCCAGCGTGTATCCGTACATGCCGGAAGGAGTCTGGGACGAGACCAACTTCTACGGCAACCTCCGCAATTACAGGCACGCGACGGACGAGGGACTCTACCGGCGCAGCCTGTACACGATCTGGAAACGGACCGCCGCACCGCCGAACATGCTCGTCTTCGACGTTCCTGGCCGAGAAGCGTGCCGCGTACAAAGGGCCAGGACAGATACTCCTCTGCAAGCCCTCACGCTCATGAACGACGAGACCTACGTCGAGGCCGCGCGCGTCCTCGCACAGAGGGCGATGCGCGAAGGCGGCAAGACCCCCGATCAAAGGTTGACCTGGGCGTTCGAGACCGTGCTCGCACGGACTCCCACCAAGACCGAACTCGAGATAATGACGTCAGCCCTGACCAAGCGGATCGCAAAGTACAAGCAAGACAGCGTCGCAGCGCGCGACCTCGTCTTGATCGGCGAATCGCGCGTCGACTGGTCGCTCGACTTTGCCGAACTCGCCGCCTACACGATCTCTTGCAGCACGCTGCTCAACCTCGACGAGACTATCAACAAGGAATAGACATGGATTTCAGCCTGCAAGACCAGTTCAATCGCCGGACGTTCCTCAAACGGACAGGAGGGCTCGGGATGGCCGCGCTCTTCGGCATCCTCAGCGGGGAAGCGTCGGAGACACAGGAACGCATCGGAGGGCTCGCAGGCGTACCCCACTTCGCACCAAAAGCTAAGCGAGTGATCTACCTGTTCCAGAGCGGCGCACCGAGCCAAATGGAACTCTATGACCCCAAGCCTGACCTCGGAAAGCAGCGCGGCGAAGACCTTCCCTCGTCGGTTCGCATGGGCCAGCGCCTGACGGGCATGACCAGCGGCCAAGCCAAGTTCCCCGTCGCCAACTCGATCTTCCAGTTCCAGCGCTACGGTGAGTGCGGCACGGAAATGAGCGAACTCCTCCCCGAGATTGGAGGCATCGCCGACGAGATCTGCCTCGTGCGCTCGCTCTATACCGAAGCGATCAACCACGACCCCGCCGTCACGTTTCTGCAGAGCGGCTTCCAAATCGCGGGAAGGCCGAGCATCGGCGCATGGTTGAGTTACGGCCTTGGCACCATGAACAACGACCTGCCGACCTACGTCGTTCTCACGAGCATCGGCACCGGGCGGCAGGACGATCAACCCCTCTATGACCGACTTTGGGGTTCAGGCTTCCTTCCAACGCACCATCAGGGCGTGCGGCTGCGCAACACCGGCGATCCGGTCCTCTTTCTCAGCGACCCGCACGGCATCGACCGTGCCACACGCCGAGAGATGCTCGACGAACTCCTCGGCCTCAACCGAATCAGGCGAGCGGTCACCAACGATCCTGAGACGGACACGCGCATCGCACAGTACGAACTCGCGTTCCGAATGCAAACGAGCGTGCCCGAACTCCTTGACATCAGCAAGGAGCCGGCTGCAGTGCTCGAAATGTACGGCCCCGACGTGCACCGCAAGGGCTCGTATGCGTACAACTGCCTCCTCGCCCGACGCATGGCCGAGCGAGGCGTACGGTTCGTCCAACTCTTCCACATGGGATGGGACCACCACTTCGACCTACCCCGCATGGTCAAAGGACAGGCGGGCGACGTCGATCGCCCGTCCGCCGCGCTCGTCAAGGACCTCAAGCAGCGAGGAATGCTCGATGAGACGCTCGTGGTGTGGGGCGGAGAGTTCGGCAGGACCGTCTACTCGCAGGGCGAACTCACCGCGACGAACTACGGCCGCGACCACCACCCACGCTGCTTCTCGATCTGGATGGCCGGCGGTGGAGTCAAGCCCGGCATGACTTACGGCAAGACAGACGACTTCTCCTACAACATCGTCGAAAACCCCGTAAGCGTCCACGACCTGCACGCGACGATGTTGCACCTCCTGGGTATCAATCACGAGCGCCTGACCTTCAAGTACCAGGGCCGCGACTTCCGGCTGACCGACGTCTTTGGCAACGTCGTCACCGACCTGCTGAAATGAGCCGGCGTGCCGACCTTGCTCTCTGGCTGGGCTCGGCGTCCGTTCTCCTCGCGGGTCTCGCCTCCGCTGTCCGCGCCGACCAACAGAGCGCGGACTTCGCGCAGGTCCAAGCCGTCTTCAAAGCCAAGTGCGTGACCTGCCACGGTGAGTCGGCCGCGAGCGGCGGGCTGCGCCTCGATACGTTTGAAGCGACTATGAAGGGGGGCCTGAGCGGACGCGTCATCGTTCCAGGCGACGCCAAAAGGAGCCTGCTCGTCAATCGCATCCACGGTGAAGGTGGACTCCCGCGCATGCCCATGGGCTTCGCGCCCTTGACGGACAAAGAAGTCTCGATTATCGAGACGTGGATCGCTGCAGGAGCAAAGCAAGGCGAAGCCAATCAAAGGCACTGGGCGTACAAAATGCCTGTCAGGCCCGATGTCCCCAAGGTCGCGAGGGCCGCCTGGGTCCGCAATCCCATCGACGCCTTCGTCCTTGCTCGCTTGGAACATGAAGGCCTTGAGCCGTCTCCAGAGGCCGATAGAACGACCCTCATCCGTCGCCTCACCCTCGATCTCACCGGTCTTCCTCCATCGATCGAAGAGGTCGAAGCATTTCTCAGTGACAAGAGCAAGGACGCATACGAGATAGTGGTCGACCGGCTCCTCGCGAGCCCGCACTACGGCGAGCGCATGGCGCTTCCGTGGCTCGACGCCGCTCGGTACGCCGACAGCAATGGCTTCCAACAGGACGCGGACAACTACCAGTTCGTCTGGCGCGACTGGGTCGTCAAAGCGCTCAACGACAACATGCCTTTCGACGAGTTCCTCACGCAACAACTGGCCGGCGACCTCTTACCCGGCGCGAACGAGGAGACGCATGAGGGCCGCGCCCTCTTGGTTGCCACCGGCTTCAATCGCAACCACATGATCAACAACGAGGGGGGTGCAATCCCAGAAGAGCAGCGCAACGTCGCAGTCTTCGACCGCGTCGACACGACCTCGACGGTATTCCTCGGCCTGACTATGGCGTGCGCGAGGTGCCACGACCACAAGTACGACCCCGTCACACAGCGCGACTACTACAGCATGATGGCGTTTTTCAACAACGTCCCCGAGATGGGCATCCCCGACGGCGGGAGCCCGTACAACGTCGCAAAGCCGTGGATCTACGCCGGCACAAAGGAACAAATGGACGAACGTGAGGCGATCCGCAAAAAGATGACTCCGCTAGGCCAAGAATTGCAGAGGATCAGAGCCCTGCCCGAGAGCAAGGCCGCTCTCGAGGACTGGAAGAAGATGCGCGACCCGAATATGCCCAAGGAAATCCTGGACCTCCTCGCAAAGGAGAAGCGGAACACCTTCGAAGAGTCAAAAGTCAGCAACCACTTCTTCGACGTCGTTATCACCGGGCAATATGCGACTGTCCGTGACGAGTATGAACGTCTCCGTGCCGAAGCCATCGAGTTGAGTTCTGCAATCCCTAAGGCGATGGTCATGTCCGAAGCCAACCCGCGCAAAACGTACATCTATAACCGCGGAAACTACACAGAGCGCCTTGAGGAAGTCACCCCTTACACGCCAAGCAACCTGCCACGGTTCGGCGCACATCGCCCAAGGAACCGACTCGGACTCGCAATGTGGCTCACCGACCCGTCGAACCCTCTGGTCGCACGGGTCCAGGTCAATCGCAGTTGGCAGGTCTTCTTTGGCGCTGGCCTCGTTCGCACGCCCGAGGACTTCGGCGTCCAAGGCGAGCGACCGACCCACCCCGACCTGCTCGATTGGCTCGCAGTCGAATACGCCACGAACGGGTGGGACACGAAGCGGCTGCACAAACTGATCGTCACGAGCGCGACCTACCGGCAGTCGAGCAAATTGTCGTCAAGGCTCCTCCACAAAGACCCGGAGAACAAACTCCTTGCGCGTGGAGCGCGATTCCGCATGCCCGCGATGCTCCTTCGCGACGTCGCCCTCGCCGCAAGCGGGCTTATCAACCGAAAGTTGGGCGGAAAACCCGTGTACCCCTATCAACCGACGGGGATTTGGGACGGGCTCGCGATCACAAGAGAGCGAGACTTCACCTACCCGCAGAGCAAAGGAGAAGACCTCTATCGAAGGAGCATCTATTCCTTCTGGCGAAGGACTGCGGCACCCGGCAACATTTTCGACGCAGCATCGCGACAAGTCTGCACTGTGCGCGAGTATCGAACGTCAACACCGCTCCACGCGCTCACTACAATGAACGACGTCACGTGGGTCGAGGCCGGCCGCGCCCTAGCACAGCGCGCGATGCACGACAAGCAGTCGACTCGCGACCGACTCGTCCATGCCTTCCAATTGGTCTGCGCCCGAAAGCCCGACAAAGAAGAACTCGCGATCCTCGAGCGCAGCCTCGCGAAAGCGACCGTACACTATCGACAAGACACGGCCGCGGCCGCGCTGTATCTGCAGCAAGGCGACAGCAAGCGAGACGAATCGCTCGATCCAGTCGAACACGCCGCCCTCGCCAACGTCTGCTTGGCCATACTCAATCTCGACGAGGCTCTAACAAGAGAATGAACCCCTGGTTCGAGCGCGACCTCCGCATCTCGCGGCGACAGTTCTTCGCCGCGGGCGCGCAGGGCATCGGAGTCGCCGCCCTCTCTTCCCTCCTAGCAAACGACGGCTACGCCCAAGGCCTCGCTCAGCCCAAGAACAGCAAGAAGGTGATCGTCCTTTGGCAAGGCGGCGCCCCAAGCCAGGTCGACCTCTTCGACTACAAGCCCCAACTCGAGAAGCACCGCCTTGAAGAACTTCCTGCAAGTCTGCGCGAGGGCAAGCGGCTCTCCACGATGACCAGTGAGCAGGGCAAGTACCCCGTCCTCCCTGCGATCAAACCCTTCAAGCAGTATGGCGAGAGCGGCATGTGGCTCAGCGAACTGCTTCCGCACACCGGATCGATCGCCGACGACATCTGCCTCGTCAAGTCGATGCACACGGAGGCCGTCAACCACGCCCCGGGCGTAACGTTCTTCCTCACGGGCAGCCAGATTCCCGGCAGACCGAGCATGGGAGCGTGGGTCGTCTACGGGCTTGGGAGCATGAACGAGGACCTTCCTGCCTTCGTCGTCATGACCAGCAGCGACGAGAAGAAGACGTGCGGCCAACTCTTCTACGACTACTACTGGGGGAGCGGGTTCATCCCGAGCATGTACCAAGGCGTGCGCTTTCGCAGCGGCGGCGATCCCGTCCTCTATCTCAGCAACCCGCCCGGAGTCTCGCCAGAACTCCGACGCAACATTCTCGACGACATCGTCGCCCTCGATCGCAAACGGCACGAGACGTACGGCGATCCCGAGATCGAGACCAGGATAGCGCAATACGAACTCGCGTTCAAGATGCAAACGAGCGTCCCAGAACTCACTGACGTCAGCAAGGAGCCGAAGCACGTGCTCGAAATGTACGGCCCCGACGTCGAAAAGCCCGGCACCTACGCGCACAACTGCCTGCTCGCCCGACGGCTCGTCGAGCGAGGAACACGCTTTGTGCAGATCATGCACAGCGGCTGGGATCAGCACGACAACCTCTCCACCCAACTTGCCGAGCAATGTCGTGACACCGACCAACCCTCGGCAGCGCTCGTCAAGGACCTCAAACAACGCGGCTTGCTCGAGGACACGCTCGTCCTGTGGCTCAGCGAGTTCGGGCGCACCGTGTTCGTCCAAGGCGACATCAACAAGCCGCTCTATGGTCGCGACCACTTCGGCGCGTGCTACAGCGTCTGGCTCGCTGGAGGCGGGTTCAAAGGCGGACACGTCTACGGCGAGACCGACGACTACTGCTACAACGTCGTCAAAGACCCCGTCGGCGTCCACGACCTGCAGGCCACGATCCTCCACCAACTCGGGATCGACCACACCAGGCTCACTTTCCCGTACCAAGGTCGCGAGTTCCGTCTCACGGACGTCTTCGGCGAAGTCGTGGACGGAGTCTTGCGCTAGCGCGGTGGCCCGTTGAGAAAGTCATTGATCCGTCTGGCGTCCCGCGTCAGTTCGGACCGAGAGATCATGACGCCCGCAAGCCTGTTCGCCATGTCCTCAACATTGGTCACGAAGGAGTTCAGGTCGATGTTCCTTTCGGCAAAGACCTTCGCAAGGTCCTCGAGTTTCCCGCGGTTCCTGTCGGCCAACACGACTTGGTCGATCAGCCCCGCGGGCGCGATGTCCGTCAGCTTGATTCCAAGCTCGTTCGCCGCATCGAGTTGCCGAATAAAGTACTTCGCGGCCTTCGCGGCGAGTTTGCGCGGGTCCGCATTGCCGCCTTCCCTGGCGTGATTGAGCTCCTTGAACATGTTTGCCCTGTTCTCGTAGAACGAACTTGAGTACTGCTGGTTGGTAAGACGGCCTGGCCGATTCAGGTCCACGGGCTTCGTCAGCGTCTCCCCGTTGATGACCTTCTTGTTCTTTTGGATCTCGTAGACGACGTGTTCGATCGCTCCCTCGGTCTGGTACGCCTCGCTCGCGTAGTAGAGGGCGAGCCCCTGCCGAGTCCGCATCTGACTGGTGAACAGTTCGCCGTAATCGCCCTTGATCTTGTCGATTTCAGAAGTCAAGCGGGCCTTCTCAGCGTCCGAGATCCCCGGCCGATTGCGCTGGTTGATCAGATCGTTCATGCGATTGAGCGACGCCTGATAGTCGCCGCCTCCAAATGTCCGCACGAGGTCAGGGTCGGGCGGGCCGACGGGCCGCCCTGCCGCGAGGTCGTCCAGCCGCTTCATCTCGTTGCGCAGTTTGTCGATCTGACTCAGGTTCTGGCTGTAAAGCTCGTTGGTGGCGCGCAACGAGCCGTTCTCAGTCCCGCGCATGGCAGCGGGGAGTTTGGCGATCTCTGCGTCTGCGAGCGCGCGGGCCTGACGGTTCGCTTGCTCGGCCTGGTCGAGCGCGTACTGCATCACAGGGCGCATCTCGGGCGTCGAGTTCTCCAGCATCGTGCGCTTGTGCGCCTCCCACTGCGCGTCGCTCAAGTACTTCCGGCTGGCCATTTGGTCGAACAAGACCTGGCGAAGATTGTCCTGTTGCAGCGGGTCAAGGTCCAGCGACGGCGCGTGCGACGTCGGCCCTCTGTGCAACGAGTAGATCGGATCTGTGTACACGTTCGTGTCGAAGAACGAACCAGGCTCGAGCCCCTTGAACCGTGGGTCGTTCCTGAACAACGCGTTGAACTCTGCGACGACGCGCTCGGCGCCCGGCCCTTCGATCGAAATGTCATAGTCGCTCGTCAGGTTGGTCGAGCCGAAAGCCTTTCGCTTCAGCACCCCTTCGGCGGGATTGACTCTGTCCATCGCCTGCTTCAGCATTCCGTCCACCACGGACTGCCGATACGCGATGAACCGGTGCATCTCAGCCTGCGATATCTCACCATTGTTGAACGCCTTGACGACGTGCCCCCAATCGCCATAGCGGTCGATAATGTTCTCGTGCAGCCACTTGATCTGGTCGTCGGTCAGTTTTCTGCCAGGTTCGGCAGCAAACAAGACGTCGTCCGACGTCATCCTCTCCAACTTCGCCGGGTTTGTGCCTCCCAACTCGTCGAGTTGTTTGAGGATCGCCACGCGCGACTCCAGGTCCTCGGCCTGTGCCTTCGCAGCCTTGTACTCCGGCGAACCCTCCGCGGCCGCGGCCATCCGCCGTTTGGCGTCGGCAAGTTGGTTCTCAAGGATCGGACGGCGCGAGTTCGCCTCGTTCCTCGTCAAATCGGCCGACCGCTTCGGGCCAGTGAACGGCTGGATGTCGACGCTCTTTCCTGCGCGGCGGGCCGCGTTTGCAAAGTTCTCGACCAGTTGGTCCGAGAACCCTATCAACTGTCTGTCCAGGTCGGTGAGCGCGTCTGGATCGAGCGAGGCCCGGTTTCGTGCATCGCCCATGAGGGCGAGCAAGGTCGACTGGTCCTCCTTGCTCAACCTTGCGAACGATGCCGCATCTCTGGGATCGACCCGGCTGAGCAAGTCTGCAGCCTGGGCCTGTGCGCGCCCAAGTTTCACGAGCCGGACCGCGTCCAGGACGTCCGCCCCCAGACCGACTCCAGCCGCAGCGAGAGAAAGCAAGTGCTTCCACCAAGGCGACTCCTTCATCATCGCCTCGTCCAAGATGTCTCGACCAAGGATCGGAGCGGCGCCGAGCGCAAACTCGCGGTCCTTGCCGTCGCTGATCCACTCAGCGCTCGCGTCCACGATGTCGTAGGCGCCTTGGGCAAGTTGGAGCACCGTCACGATCAACGATGCTGGCGACAGCAGCAATGGCACCGATACCACCGCCAGCGCGACTTGAGTATCGATCGATGACAGTTCGCGCTGGGCGCGCAACTGGTCTCCAAGGCCTTGAATCGCCTTGACGTAACTGCGTCCAAGCCTGTCTGGCTCCCAACCTGTGACCTGGCCGTTCACGATGACCGGTTTCACAAGGTCAGGCACAAGGTCATTGACGACCGCCTGGAAGTGCGAGCTTGTCAGCTCGAGCAGTTTGACCGACTCGTGGTTCTTGATCGCCTTCGCTTTGTCGCGCGATGCGATCGAGGCTTCTAGGTACTTCTTGTGCGCTTCTTTCGTCGCATCGACCAGGAACACCTGCGCGGCAGCGCGGTTCGGAAATCTCTCGCGCAAGAACGCCTCGGAGATCGCCTCCTTGAACGTGACTTCGCCGGCGGGAGAACTCACCATCACCGTACCGATCGGGTTAGACCCATCGAGGACGGTCGGCGCGACAAGTTTGAGAAAGCCCATGAACTCCCGCGTCTCGTCGATCTTCGATGCCTCGGTGATGTACGCCGTCATCAGGTCGACGAACCGGTCCCGCAACAGGATCATCGCGGCGACCTGACCGATCCGTATCTGCGTCGTACGGAACCCAGCCTCGGTGATGATCAGGTTCGACTCCTCTTCGACGACCTTTCCTTCAGGAGTCGGATTCTCAGTGATCGAAATGTTGTGCGCGATCGCAGCCAAAAGGACGCCCTCGCGGAACAAGTACTTTGGCGCCTTCAGTCCAACGATCGGCAGCGAGACGACGGGAGGAACCGCCGGGCCCGCAGTCGGGTCGGCGACCGAGGCCTGGATTCGATCGCCGTCGTTCACATCCAGGCTCATCGCGCCTTCGTCGTTGAGCAGAATCGGTCCGCTCCGAAAGGTCCCAGCAGTCCGGGGCACAATATCGCACTCTATGGTCGGAAGGCTCGCAATCGAGACCGGCACTCCATTCAGCCCCACAACGACCTCGACCGTGTCGAAAGGCGGCCTCCTTGCATAGAGGTAACTGTTCGGATCCTCGCCTTCGGGAACGTCGAACGTCGGGTTCCACTGCGGATAGGTCACCAAGACCTCGATGTAGATTTCCTCGCCCGGGATCGCTTGACTGATCTCTTCGAACACCCCCTCCTCAACTTTGCGCACGAAACGCACGATGCGCTGGTTGCTTCCCTGTTCCAGTTGCCAAGAGCCTTGTCCGCCGCCAAAAGAGAACCTCTGCTCTCCGACAGGCAGGTTGGGCTGATAGTAGACGAGCACAAGTGCGGCCTTTTGCGCTTTTAGTTCTGCGACGCTCTTGCCAGACTGCGCGGCGAGCATCTTGAAGCCTTCCTCCCAAATCGTGTCAAGTTGGCCCTTAGAGCGCAGGAGTGTCGCCGGGTTGATCCCTAACCAGCGCGACTCAGTCGAATTGCGCCCATTCTCCCATGCCGCCACCGCCTCGTATTGCACCGCGTCAGAGTCCGGATTGGGCAAACCCCGACGTTCACCCAAGTTCAGCGTCGGCGACGTCACGATGAGCAGCCTGTGCCGGTCGGTCGGATACAACTTGCCGCGCGTCGGACCGAACGTCTCTCCCCGACCGACGTCTTCGACAAGCGTCCGTAAGTCTTCGACGACCTGCGCGACAAGCAGCGGCCCCATGTCTGCGCGCCGTTCAAAGCGGACGTCCTTCGTCACCTGGTCGCGGTTGGATGTAATCTCAAAGGTCTGCGGGTTGTAGCGAACGTCGCGCAAGATGACGTCGGCAGTGATCACGCGGCCGGCCTCGTCGGCGTATCCGACCACGCGAATGCCCTGCCCGATAAGTTGCTTCTTCACTTCCGGCGGAAGGTTCCCCGGCACGTCCGAGGCCTTCTCAAATCGAAACGTAAGCGTCACTTTGCGATATGTGTCGATGTGGCCCTTGAACACGAACCCGGTCCGGGTGACCATCTCAAGGTCGTTGCCCGACTGCTTGATCGTGATGGTTCCACCCAACGTTTGGCTGAACCACCGGCCCGTCAGGTCGATCGCGCTGGCGAGCGAAGCCGCCAAGACCAGCAGAAGGCAAAGAACGCGCTTCATCGAACTACCTCGGAGCGTCAGGATCCGTCGGCGGCGAAGGAGGATCCTCGCCCAGCGCCATGTCCGGTGGCCCTCGCCTGACTGGCGGCTCTTCCGCGGGTGGTTCTTCGCTCTCGCCTGAGCCGAAGATGTCCTCAAGCGTGCCCGTCGTGCCCGAGCCTTCCTCCTCGTCCTCGTCCGGGTCGAACTCGACCGGATCGACCTCGTCCTCCCGACGACGGGCGACCATCGCAGCCCCTGCGGTCACCACGGCTGCGCCGGCGCCCGCAGCGGCAAACCCGGTGGCCGCATCGATGTTCTGCGGCACGGCTTGGCAGTCGGACTCGCTTCCGCAGTTGTCGGCCCGTGCCGAGACGGCGGCGAGTGCAATAGCGATCAAGAGTGTTTTCTTCATGCGTCGCTCCAGTTCCTTCCGTACTTCTGCGCGATCATGCCGAGCCCAGCACCATAAAAGAGGTGTCCGATCAGACTCAACATGATGAAATCAAACCTGTCTGTGACTTGGATGAACAAGGGGAACAGTCCCAGCATGCAAGCCTCCATCACAAGTCCATAAACGACTCCCAATGCCCAATGGCGCCGACCAAACGTAAGCGTATAGAAAACCCCGAACGAAAGCCCGTTCCAAAAGTGATAAAGCCAACCTGCCCAGATCGCCGCAGGATGGCTCGTCTCCTCGCCCGTGATCCAACTTCCAAAGATCAGAATCGCCTTGAAGCCGTTGTAGCCAAAGACCTCGAAGGTCGTCAGCACCCAGCGCACACCGTCATAGAGGAGCGTGCCGACCAATCCGCCCGCAAGTCCCACCCACAGGCAGTTCAAGAACACGCTTGCGTTGATCTTCCTTGCATACGCCGCCAAAAGGAACAAGCCCAGCACTGACGGCACGCCAAAGAAACTCAGGAAGAACGCCATCGGCAAAGGCCCAAACACGTGCGAGAGCAAAGCACCGAGGGAGACCAGCGCCAACAAAGCCCCGATCCATCGCAAGCGGGCGTTCAACTTTGGGTCGGTGCTACCCACGCGGGTCTCCGACGATGAAGTTCTCCGCCCGACGGCTGAGCTGGCGCGCAATGTAAAGGATGAGGAAACTCGCTATCCCGATGCCTAGCGCGAGCCACATCGCCGCGACATAGTTGCCCGAACCCTGGTACTTACGGAACAGGGCCGGTCCGTACTTCGTGTGGATCGCCTGGAGGTTCGACACATAAGTGAGGTTTACGAGCAACACGACGCCCGTCGACACTAGGAGGTCCAGCGAAGTCCGCAAGGCAAAACGGCGACGATCCTCGATCGGCGCTGCGGCCCACTTGGATGTGCGGTTCAGGACGACCCCGGTCGCTGCCAACGCCAAAAGGACGAGCATCGTCTTCGCGCCGTGCAACGGCACCGCGGCAGGCTCGCCGACAGCAGGCGAATAGGCGAACAACTTTTCCGGCGTCGCATAGATCACGGCGGCAATGACCAGCCCAAAGGCGACAATCAGCAGCGATCGCTCTGCGACGAACGATGCAATGTCGTCAGGCCGGGAGCGCTTTGCCGGACGTCCCGCGGAACCCATCAGTCGTCGAACGACGACCACAGAAAGAACGAGGGTCAGCAAAGTGAACGGAACGCCGGGTACCACAACGTGCAAACCCCAGAAGTTCCACAACCAAGCCTCGAACCCGACAGGAAGCTTTGGCAAGACCACGAGAACGAGGGCGAGCGCAATCCATCCGCCCCAAACTTGCCACCAGCGAGGCGCGTTGACGGATCCATTACCATAGGGCGGTACGCCCGTCTCGGCTTCGGAGCCCGCGTGCTTCGCCATGCGTTCTGCACCACGCTGGAGTTCGGCGTCCCCGGGCGCGCGAAGAGACTCCGCCGCGATGATCTCTGCTCGTCGGGCCGTTCGGTATCTGCTCGCAATCCGTGCGTACTCCTTGAATCGGCCACGGAACAGTGCCCCGGCAAGGGCCTGCCACTCCTCTATGAGTGGAAACTTGCCCGCTTCCTTGTTCGCACCCGCCCACTTCCCTTCATAGGCGCACAGCGCGAGAGCACCGATCAAAACGAGCCACGGAGTCGCAGCACCGAACTTGCCGAGTTTGTACACCGTCTCCCAGATCCCTGCGGGCCGCACTTCGTACGCGCCGACCTCTAGCGCCATCAGCAACAGCGCGGCGGCACCAGCGACCCAGGCCACCACCGGCTTACGGACGAACCGCATACAGGCGGCAAACACAAGCGAGACGAACGCCAACCAGTATCCGTGGCCGGCGAGTGTCGAAACCTCTCCCTCTCCGAGACGATAAACGAACGGCGGAAACGAAAGATAGCCGGGAATGGGCTCGGGGCCAGTCAACGAGAACACGAACAGCCGACCAAAGTCGACGCCAAAGCCCAGACAGAAAGCGATGAGGAACACGTCGGCAAGGCTCATTGCCTTGAACGCCTTCGACCGGACCACGGCAAAGTACACGGGCAAGATCAAAGCGAAGAGAAAGAACAGCGATCCAAAGAACGAGATCCACGGGCCGTTCTCGTTGTAAGGAGAATTGACCCTGTCTATCACAGGTTGCACGAGCAGCCCGTAGTACGCTCCAAGCAGGATGTAAAGCCCGTATGTCCGCTCAGAGAGCGTCCCTCTGGCGCCGATCGCCCGGACGATCACCAGTGTGAACAGGCCGAGGACGCAAAGTTTGAACGTCGCCATTCCGACTCCTGACTTGGGCCGGGCCTTCCCCAGCCCAGGATGATCATGGCACAGCCGGTGCTGGAAAGCGCGCTCCGCGCGCTGAGTAAAGTATCGAGCGTGGCCGACCTCTCGCTTGGACTCGACTTTGGGACGAACAGCGTCCGGGCGCTCATCGTCGAGACGGCGACTGGCGAAGAGCGCGCGACGGCGGTCGCTGAGTATCCCGGGGGCGACCAAGGCGTCTGGCTAGACGCGGGCGACCCGCACCTCGCCAGACAGCATCCTCAAGCATGGATGGACGCGATGGCGTCCGCGGTCAAGAGCGCAGCCCAACAAGTCGACACGAGCCAGATCGTTGGCATCGGCGTCGACACGACGGGGTCCACACCGCTCCCCGTCGACAAGAACAACGTTCCGCTTGCTGCCCACATACACGATCTCGCAGCAATGGCCTGGCTTTGGAAGGACCACACTGCCCACGCCGAGGCCGCAGAGATAACCGCCTTGGCGGCGAGCCGGGGGGAACCCTATCTCGCCAAGTGCGGAGGTACATATTCGTCCGAGTGGTTCTGGTCGAAGATCCTCCATTGCGCGCGCACGTCGCCTGCCGTCTTTGAGAAGGCGCACACCTGGATAGAGGCGCAGGATTGGATTCCGTCCGTGCTCTGTGGGATCACGGACGCAGACGCTGTGCCGCGAGGCGTCTGCGCGGCTGGACATAAAGCCATATACCACCCCGACTGGGGCGGACTGCCGTCAAAGGAGTTCCTCAATGAACTCGACCCAAGGCTTGCCGCACTTCGAGATCGGCTCTATCGTTCGACGCACGTGGTCGGCGAACAGGCAGGGACTCTTAGCGCCGAGCAAGCGGACGCGCTCGGCCTCGCAGCAGGCACGCCCGTGTCGGTCGGTGCATTCGACGCGCACCTCGGCGCCGTGGGGAGCGGCGTCAAGCCCGGCACGATGGTGAAGATCATGGGCACGAGCACCTGCGACATCATGGTCGGCGACGCGTCGACGCCCGACATTCCTGGCGTCTGCGGAGTCGTCCCCGGCTCCGTCATCCCCGGCATGGTGGGCATCGAGGCCGGCCAGTCCGCAGTCGGCGACCTCTTCAACTGGTGCGCGCGACTGGTCGACAAACCGCAGGATCTGCTCAATGTACAAGCAGCCGCGCTGAAGCCCGGCAAAAGCGGGCTCCTCGCGCTCGACTGGAACAACGGCAACCGCACCGTGCTCGTCGATCCGCGCCTCAC
>CAZGXW010000040.1:0-26535 GCA_964529975.1 uncultured Fimbriimonadaceae bacterium | reverse complement strand
CCGGGCAGGACGCCGTCAAGCGGCCGTGGGTGGAAGACCGTTGGGCGTTCGCTTTGTGCCTGCTGCCGCCGCTCGCGGTTGTTGTTTGCTGGTTCCTGTTCCAGGTGTGGTTGTCCTATGGGAGTTTGGAGTGGGTGTTCGGCGCAGCGTGGTTCTTGGGCTTGTTAGCGTGCGGCTGGTCGCTCGGCGAAATCGTGTGGTGCTGCGTCAACCAGCATGGAAAGTACGCCTGGGTTTGGGCGCTCGTCCTTCTGGGTGACGTTTTCTCCATAGCCGGTATCTTCGCCTTCTTCGCAATCAAGATGGACTGACGCACTACTGCCCGCGCTTCATGGCGCGGGCGAGGGTGTCGGTCTCGGGCATCTTCATCAGCCTCGCCACGAAGTAGTACACCCACGCGGCGCACAGGAGCACGAACGCCAGCACCGCCAGCAACCCAAAGTTCGCCCCGCGTCCGCCGAGCGGCGCCGCTAGCCGCAACGCTCCCCAAGCAAACCCCGACGCCACCAGACCCGCGACCAGCGAGCCCAGCGCCGTCCGTCCGATCCCAGCCAGGTCCAGTCGGCACACCCCGCGGTGCACCGTTCCCAGCATCAACACCGCCAAGAACACCGCCGCCACCGAAGCCGCGATCGGCAACGCCTGGAACCCGAACCCCGAGCGCACCAGCATCCACGACACCAGCGCGAACACGCCCGTCGTCAGCGTGCCCATCACCACCGGCGGCCACGTCTTCTGCACCGAGAAGTACGCGCGCATCAGCACCGGCTGCACGCACCACGCCGCCACGCCGATGCCGAACATCCGCAGCGCCTCGGACGTGTTCGCCGCGTCCGCCGCGGTGAAACTCCCGCGCAGGTACAGCGCCTCGACGATCGGACCCGGCACCACCACGAACAGCACCGCCACCGGCATCGACAGGAACACCACCGTGCGGAGCGAGCGGTTGATCTGGTCGGCGAACGCGTCCATCTTGCCTTGCGCGAAGAACTGCGAAAGCACCGGGAACGCCGCTAGCGCGAGCGCCTGTCCGAACACGCCGAGCGGTGCCTGCATCAGGCGGTTGGACTGCTCCATCGCGCTGAGGATGCCCTCGGGGTACGCCGACGCGAACGCGCGCAGGATCCACGCGAACACGCCGGGCAGCGAGAGCCCCAGCACGACCGGGAGCATGAGTTTGAACACTTTGCGCACGCCCTCGTGCTTGGTGTCGAAACTCAGGGTGAACTTCGCGCCCATCTTGCGGATCACCAGGAGCGGGATGATGATGTTGCCGACGAACGCGCCCACGAGCGCGCCCCACGACATTCCCACGACGCCGGGGACCACGACGTTTGAGACCACCAGCGCGCCGACGATGATGCCGATGTTGTAGATGTTCGGCGCGAGGCCGGGGACCGTGAACACTTTGCGTGCGTACAGTGTGCCGAGCATCACGCCGCCGATGAAGAACGCGTACTGCGCTGGCACCAGGATGCGGCTCATGTGCGCGACGAGCGGCACGCTCTCCTGCGGGATGTTCGGCGCGACGACGTACACGAGCGGCTCGGCGAAGACCCACGACAGCGCGATGAAAGCCAGCACGACGGCGGACATCACGGTGATCACCACGCTGAACACCTTCCAAGCGTCCTCCTCGCGGTCGGTGTGGAGGTACTCGCTGAAGACCGGGATGAATGCGGAACTCAGAGCGCCGCCCGCGATCAGATAGAAGAGCAGGTCAGGGATCTGGAAACTGGCGTAGTAGGCGTCGGTGAGGGCGTCTTGCCCAAAGCGCGCGGTGATCACCATGTCGCGCACGAAGCCCAGCACGCGACTGAGGAAAAGGCTGGCCACCATGATGCCGCCGGCCTTGGCGGCGGTGGGCACGATCGGGGCTTCGGACACTTCGCCCCATTATGAAGGAGGGCCGTCCGGTGGGACGGCCCTCCGAGTTGCCGCTCTTAGAGGTGGTTTGAGATGAGGCTGGAAATCCTGTCTTTCGGCGCGGCGCCCACGAGCCGGTCGACCTCTTGTCCGCCTTTGAACACGATGAGCGTGGGGATGCTCATCACGCCGTACTTGCTGGCGACGTCCGCGTGCTCGTCGACGTCGATGGTCACGACCTTGGCCTTGCCCTCGACCTCGCTAGCGACCTGGTGGACGAAGGGCTCGATCGCGCGGCACGGCCCGCACCAGGTCGCGGAAAAGTCGACCAGGACGGGGATGGGGGACTCGAGGACTTCCTTCTGGAAGTCGGCCTTCAAAGCGTTCATGCCTCTATAATGCAGGGAAGCGCGGTTTGGGTTCTAGGGGCCTGGGGCCTGCTCAGATGTGTCGCTCGAGCAGGTTCTTGATCGCGTCCTTGGGGCCTGCGCCGACCATGCGGTCGACCTCTTGGCCGCCCTTGAAGACGATCAGTGCCGGGATGGACATGACCCCGTACCGGGCGGCGACGTCGCCGTCGGAGTCGACGTCGACCTTGAAGACCTTGGCCTTGCCAGCGAGCTCGGCCGCTATGGCCTCGACGTGGGGGGCAATCGCCATGCAGGGGCCGCACCAGGTCGCCCAGAAATCCACCAGGACGGGGACGTCGGACTGAAGGACTTCCTTCTCGAAATCTGCTGCGGTCAAGGCGAGGTTGGCACCCATTTTGAAGGTTTCTCCGATGGCCGGGTCTTGAACCCGGGCAGGTTCAGGTATACCTCAGGCTCGGTTCGGGCCTGAGCCGTGTAACCAGACGGCCCTTATTGCCGTCCGAACCTGTGGAAAGCGAACACTTTCGCGAGGAATGACATTGAGGAGTTCTTACAAGGTTTTGGCAGTTGCAGCGCTGGCCAGCGCAGTCTTGGCCATCGGCGCCCAGCAGTCCACGCCTCAGGCCCGGCAAGGAAAGCCGGCTGAGACGAAACTGGTCGGCGTCGCTATCCTCGACACGGGGATGTCGCTGATTTCGAAGTTCGGCTCGCCGGACGAGGTCCAGCCGCTCACGGTTGGTGGCGGCGGCGTCGGCCCCGGTGGTGGGTTTGGCGGCGGCGCAGGCCGCGGCGCAGGCCCGCAGGGCGGCGGTGGTGGCGGCATGAGCATGATCCCTCTCGACCAGCACCGTCCCAACAACGGCATCGGCCTGATCGGCGACCCGTTCCAGGCTGGCGCGGCTGAGCGCCCGCCAGGAGTCGACGCAAACGGTTTCGGCCCTCCGGGCAACGCAGGCGGCAACCTCGGTAACGCCAACAACCAGAACGGCGGCGGCGCCGCTGGCGGGGCGGACGGTCGCATCCTGTTCACCCGATGGGTCTACAAGCGCGGTTCCAGCCGCTACGCCTTCGTGGTCGACAAGTACAACCGCGTCGTGCAGATCGAGGCAGTCGGCATGAGCGACAGTAAGGTCACGACCTCGCGAAGCATCAAGTTCGGCTCGACCTTCGCGGACGTCATCAAGGCGTACAACGTGCCCGATGCGTACGAGATCTCTGGCGACACCATCGTCGTCCGCTACCTCGTCCGCGACCACGTCGCGTTCCGATTGGCCAAACTCAAGGCCAAGGACACGCACCGTGTGACTGGCATCGTCGTCGCGGCCGGCAAGTCATAATCCCGATGTGGCCGATGAGAGAGATCTAGTTCGATCCCGAATCGACTTAGTCGATCTCATCGGCCAGCGGGTCAAACTCAAAAAATCAGGTAGGAACTGGACGGGTCTCTGTCCCTTTCACGAGGACAGGAACCCGTCTTTCTCTGTCAGCCCCGACATCGGACGCTACAAGTGCTGGTCCTGCGGCGCGGCGGGCGACGCCTTCACCTGGGTCATGCAGACACAGGGTGTCGAGTTCCGCGAGGCGCTCGAGATCCTTGCAAAGCAGGCTGGCGTCGAGCTCACCAAAGGGAAGGGGCAGGACAAGTCCAAACGCCAAGCAATGGCGGACGCCATGTCGGTCGCCCAGGCGTTCTTCCGCTCCCACCTGGAATCGCACACCAAGGCGCTGGAGTACTGCGCAAAGCGAGGACTGACTTCCGAGGTCCTGGAATACTGGGAGATCGGCTACGCGCCGGACGTCGGTGAGGCGCTTGTTGCGGAGCTCAAGAAGCGCGGCGTACCGCTTGCGCTGGCCACCGAACTGAACATCCTGGACGGCAACCAGCAGATCGGCTTCCAGGACCGTTTCCGAGGCCGACTTATGTTCCCGATCAGAGACGACCAGGGCCACCTCGTCGCGTACGGCGGCCGCGTGATCGGCGACGGGATGCCCAAGTACATCAACTCTTCGGACACCCCGCTCTTCAGCAAGGGGCGCACGTTGTACGGCATGCACCGTGCCAAGGATCCGGTCCGAAAGTCGCGCCAGGCCGTGCTCGTCGAAGGTTATCTCGACGTCATCGCCTGCCACCAGGCCGGCGTGACCAACGCCGTGGCGACCTTGGGAACGGCGATGAGCGAGCACCACGTCAAACGACTCTCGCTCTGGGTCGACGAGGTCGTGATGCTCTACGACAGCGACGAGGCGGGCCAAAAAGCGGCGGAACGCTCGGTCGAGATGCTGACGGTCGGTGGGATCAAGTCGCGCGTCGCCCTCATGCCGAAAGGCCAAGACCCCGACACCTTGCTCCGCGAGCAAGGGCCAGAAGCGGTCCGGAACGCTGTCAAACGGGGAGTAGAGCCGATAGAGTTCTTGCTTCAACAGATCGGTCTGCGGCATTCGCCGGACAAAGAAGAGTATTGGCAAGAAGCCACCGCCGCGCTGGCGCGGTTGGAGAGCCCGATGGAGGTCGAGAGGCACCTGATGCCCTTGGCCGTGCGCTATCCCTTCATGCGAGACCCCGAACGCGCCGCAACTGCGCTGCGCGGCATGGTTCGGCAGGCCAAGCGAAAAGCGAGCAAGGGCGCCAAGCCAGAACAGAAGCAGACCGTCCAGCCAAAGGGGTTGCCGGTCGCCTTGCCGCCTCAACTGGAGGCGGCCCCGTTCCGCGCTCTGGTCGAGCGCGACATCCGCGCGACTGCATGGGAGATCTGCCGCCAAGAAGACCTGTTCGTCACCGAGATGGGACGGAGGTTGTCCCGCGCCTTGGTCCAGGCGTTCGTGGAGGCACCTCGAGACCTCGAAGCGACCGACCTCCTCGACGCCATCCGGGAGGAGAAGGACAGGGACTTGCTAGCAGCGGTGCTGATGCTCGACGGCCCGCCCATCGACGAACTCGCCATCCTCGATGTTCGCGAAAGGCTGGAGCGGCGTCGCGACGAGATCTCGCTCCGTTCGGTCGTCGGCACGGGAGAGAAGTCCGACGAGGACCTAATGCGCATCGACGCCCGTCTTAAGGAACTGAAAGGCGCAAAACCCCTGGAAAACAATGTGCCAAACGGTCTGGACAACCAGCCCGATCCTTTCGTATAACCGGGGGTTGGAGGGCGCCGGTCGAGGTTGAGGTTCGCACGGATGGTCGAAGCCGCTCAATCGCTTTCGCTCAGGCCCCGCAAGCCGTTGCGGGCCATGCCTGCGGACGACCCCTTGCAGTGCTGGCTTGTTCGAATCGGCCAGATTCCGCTGCTCACGAGCGAACAGGAACTCCAGGCTGCGAAGGCGGCGGAACTCGGGTGCGAGAAGAGCCGCGAACTCCTTATCGAAGCCAACCTGAGGCTCGTGGTCAGCATCGCCAAGAAGTACGTCGGACGTGGGATCCCGCTCCACGACCTGATCCAGGAGGGAAACGTCGGGCTAATGAAGGCGACCGCTAAGTTCGATTGGCGGAAAGGCTGCCGGTTCAGCACGTATGCGACCTGGTGGATCAGGCAGGCAGTGATCCGCGCCGTCACGGAGCAGGCACGAACGATCAGGCTCCCGATGCACGTTGCCGAGCAGTTCGTCGTGGTGTTGAAGGTCACCGCGCACCTCAAACAGTCTCTTGGTCGCGAGCCGTCGCTCGATGAGATCTCGAAGGCATCGGGAATCTCCTCGACGCGGCTTTGCTCCGTACTAAAGTCCACGCCCGACGCGATCTCGCTCGACACACCGGTCGCCGACGGAATGGACAGCACGATTGCGGACATGGTCAGCGACGAGACCGACCACGACGAGTTCGAGGAGGTTCTTCGCAGCCTCAAGAACGCGTGCTTGAGGGAGGCCCTGGAGAGCCTGCCCGAGGCAGAGCGGACAGTTCTTTTCCTTCGGTACGGGCTGGACGGGAGCGACCTCCGCACTCTTGAAGAGGTCGGTGCTGAGATGGGACTGACGCGCGAGCGCGTCCGGCAGCACGAGAAGAAAGCGCTCGCCAAACTGAAGAAGCCTGACCTCGTCCAACGGCTCCAAGCCTATTGGGACTGAGCGAAGGGCCACTCGGAGTCGGGCGGAAAGAATCCGAACGGAGCGCACTTCACGTCCCGGGTCCATTGAGACTCGTCGAACTCTGTGCCATCGAGGTTTCGCAGGTCGGCTCCGATCTCTCTGGCCATGACGATCCCTGCGCCTGCGTCGTACAGCCTGACGCCGTTCGTGACCAGCGCGCGCATACCGCCTTGCAGATAGATCGCCGCCTCGACGACGAAGGAGCCGATGTGGCGCGGCTTGCCAGGGTACGAGCGTTTGATCGGCACGTCGAGGTTGCCATGGCCGACGAGTTCGAAGGGCTGGATCGGTCCGGGCTTGACGTCAGGCAGCCTCACGCCATTGAGAAAGGCGCCTTGACCCTCGACCGCGCTGAGCGACCAGCCGAGTTGTGGGGCGACGATGACGCCCAGCCTTATGCGCCCCTGGTGGAAGAACGACGCGGTCACACCCCAGAGGGGTTGTCCAAAGGCGAAGTTCGACGTGCCGTCGACAGGATCGATCATCCAAAGCCCCGCTTCCGTCGGAGGCTGGTAGCCGTGCTCCTCTCCCCAGACGGGCACGTTGGGAGCGATGCGGTCGAGGACGGCGCGGATGTCGTGCTCGACGGCGCGGTCGGCCTCGGTCACGATGCTGCCGTCAGGTTTGATTTCGCGGGCCATCCTCTCGCGGAGTTGCAGGGCGGTTCGGGCACCCTGCTCACAGGCCGCCTGGACGTCTTCCAGCAAGGCGGCGTAGTCCGGCACGGCCCAGTATGGCACCCACGGTCACGAGTCCCGCCCGGCCCTCTTTGAGCCTGAAATGAGGTATCTTTGACCTTCCGAGCGGGAATAGCTCAGTGGTAGAGCATCTCGTTGCCAACGAGAGGGTCGCGAGTTCGAATCTCGTTTCCCGCTCCATTCTCCCTCCCTTCGATTGGCGACGCTACGCGCCGAACAGCGCCTCAGCAGCGAGGACAGTTCGCACGTGTCCAGCGACCTCGCAGACAAGTTCGCCTTGGCTTCCAACGTTTAGCGCCCTTGCTTGTTCGCCTGTCGGCAGCGTGTACTGTTTGCCTGGTGTGGCGTCCAATGGTGCCCAGTGCGGTTCTAGAACGCACCAATCCTCCGGTTCTGGCAAGGCGGAGATTGCTTCGATGATCCGCCGCCCAACTTCCTTTGGATCGCTGCGCTTGCCTGTTTGGAGCAGAACCGAGGTCGCGCGGTGGTCGAGTTCGGGCGGGAACTCCGACTGGTTGAGGTTCACGCCGACGCCGACGACAGGCGTTTTTCGAGCGGCGTCGATCGGTAGCAGTTCGATCAGGACACCGCAGACCTTCTTGCCGTCGATCACGACGTCGTTCGGCCATTGAAGCCGTGCCCCGAGCACGTGAGCGACGGCAATCGCAGTCGCCATGCCAATGAGCCACGGCTTGCTGTGCCCGGAGTAGGCGTGAAAGACCAGGGAGTACGTCAGCGAATCGTCTCGCCTGCTGTGCCAAGTCCGTCGGAAACGCCCTCGCCCATCGAGTTGGTGGTGCGTGAACACCACGCCGGGGCAGTCTGGCTTCTCAAGCAACGTCGCTGCGATGTCCTGTGTCGAGCCGCACTCTTCGAGTTCCAGCCAAGGGCCGGTCGGAGCCTTCATTCGATCTCGAGGTGATAGGGAAGGGCGGGCGCGGAGTGGGTCAACGCTCCGACCGAAATCGCGTGCACGCCTGTTCGAGCGACTCCGCGGACGGTCTCCAGCGTGATTCCTCCGCTTGCTTCAAGTTTGACCTTGTCTCTATACTTTTTCACGGCCTCCTTCATGGTGAAGGGGTCCATGTTGTCCAGCATCACGATGTCGGCCCCTGCTTTGACGGCTTGATCGACCTCTTCGGGGGTCGCGCACTCGACTTCGATAAGCGTCATTTGTCCCGCAGTGGTTCGAACCCTCTTGACCGCCTCGACAATCGATCCGACGGCCTTGATGTGGTTGTCTTTCAGCATGATGCCGTCGTAAAGGCCCATGCGGTGATTGCGACCGCCGCCACACCGCACAGCGTACTTCTGCAGCGACCGCAGGTAAGGCTGCGTCTTGCGAGTGTCGACGATGTCCACACCGATACCGGCGACCTTGTCCACGAACGCCTTCGTCAACGTCGCAGTTCCGCTGAGCATCATCAAGAAGTTCAGGGCGGTCCGCTCTCTCGCCAGGAGTTTGCTGACTTCTGCAACTCCCTCTGCAATTCGATCTCCCGGCCTCACGTCGTCACCGTCAGTGACAAGAGGGTCTGCGCGACACTCGAGCGGCTCATCGGCGTCGGGTCCGAGAAGGCCGGTCGCGATCCCCACGCCGCAGGCCACGCCTGTCCCTTGGGCCTCGATGTACCAGTTGACGACTTCGTCGGGTTCGAGGGCTGCGCTTGCGAGGTCACCGGTGCCGATGTCCTCGGCGAGGGCCCCCATCGCAATGTCGAACCAGCCTTCGGGTGCAGGATGGCGGAACCCTGCGTTCATGCAGGCTCGATCTCCACGCCAGACCGGGCAGCAAGTTCTTCCAGAAGCATTGTGAAAGGGACCTCGATGTCGTTCCTCATCCACCCTACGGGGACTCGAATCCTGCCGGAAACGAGGTGGGCGATGGGCCGGACCGTGAGGGTACCCGCGTCGTGTTCCACGGTGAACTTGTCCTTGCCGTGAGCCTGGATGGCGGAAACTTCGCTGTATGCCACAGTCTGTTGCCCAAGGGGCGTCTTGACCACCAGTCGGTCGTCATAGAGCCTGTAAACGGCCTCCGTGGCGTGCCTGTGGACGAGGTCGGCACCTGCGCCTCGGCCAAAGTCCGCGGCCATGCTGGCGGCCTGAAAGAACTTCTGCTTGACCGATGCCTCGGGACCTGACTTTGCCAGGGCTTTGCCCTTGCGCTTGGCCGAGAGGTAGGCCTCGCTGGAGCCCGTGCTGAACCAGTGGAGCACGTCGGGCGGCCTGTAGGTGACCGTAGGCATGGAGGAGTCCTTTAGTCGCCGGCCTCTGGCTGCGACCTGTCCCTTAGGAATACGGCACGGTGCCTGGCCGCGATGCGCTGGTCCTGCGTTCCGTGGACCTCCATCGTGCTGATCCACTGGTCGACGGTGCGCGCCGAGCGGGGGAATCCCCTAACGTGCGATGCCGCCGCCCACCTCAGCCACGACAGAACGCGCAGAGCGTCTGACAAGGCGACCTCCTGGGTCTGTGCCGCGTAGAGGCGTGCCTTCTCGGCCTGTTCCGTGAGTTCGTGCAGCGCGACCTCTTCGCGCGCCTTCCGCTCTTCTTCGATCAAGTACTCGGCGGCACCCACGAACTCATGGATCCCTTGGTGGGTAGTGCTGACTTGGAAGAACGCACCTACTGCACGGCTCGCCTCGCCAAAAAGGCCGCGTGCGGTCAGCCCCCAGGTGTTGAGGGCCTTGAGGACGCTCATCAGCCGCTTTGTATGCGCAAGGGCGATCAAATGGAACAGAGCGGAGCGGCGCATAGCCGTTCCCATGTTGGACGGACTGGCGGTGAGGTACCCGAGCCGCTCGTCCTGCATGAAGTCAAGCGACTGTTCCATGCATCCGATCACATGGTCGACAGCGGACTGCGCTGTCGAAATCGACCATCCCGAACTGAGTGCTTGGATGCGCAAGTGGTCCTCTTCGTTGACCATGATGCTGACGAGCCGATTGTCGTCGGTGAGGAGCGCCCGGCCAGGATCGTTGGGCTTGAAGTCTGCGCTGATCAGCCTGTTTCCTAGGAAATAGTCGCGCTCCGCCGCCGTGAGTTTGTGCTGCACGTTGAGTTGGAGCCTCGGGTGCTTCGACGCCTCGAGAATCTGGTTGAGGACCATTTCGAGTTCGGTGTCCGTCGCGTGGTGTGGAAACCGGTGGCCGAGCAAGTTCCGGGCACACCTCATCCGCGAGGAGATCACGACGTCAGAGTCGGGAGCCTCGCCCTCAAGCCAGGCCGGAGCAGGCATGGAACGGAGCACCATTTTCTTCCAGGCTTCCGAACTGGCGTGAGTCGACATCGACGCTCCGGAGTGTACATTGGGACGGCTCTTGCCTCGGCGAATCGGCTGAACTTCGGTGCCCCTGGCCCGTATTAGCCTCTATGGCACGCGCTTTCGTTCGCCTAGCCAGCCTGGTTTCGGGCCTGGCGTTCTTGGTCGTTACGGCACTAGCCCAAGAGACGGCGGCGGCGACGCCCCCGGCGTTCACCGCAGAAACGAAGGCTGCGATCCTCAAAGGGATCGAAGAAACGGTGACGACCCGAGCCTTCGTGCCAGGAGTCGATTTCAAGAAGTGGACCGAGTTCGTTTCCAAGCGGCAGGCGGAGATCGATGCTGCCGCTGACGAGGCCGCCTTCGGTCGGATCGTGAACCAAGCGCTCCGCGACTTCGGGTTCAGCCACATCCGCCTTGCGAACCCGCGCTCGACGGCTGCTCGCGGCCAAACGAGTACGGTGGGTGCTGGGGCGTCTGTGGTGCCCCACGAGGAGGGACTGCGTGTCAACCGCGTCGTAGATCGAGGCCCTGCGAAAGACCTTGGCCTGGAGGTCGGCGACATCATCACCAAGATCGATGGAAAGAAGCCGGCAAGCGCAGACGAACTGAACGGAGAAGAGGGCACGAAGAAGCAGGTCGAGATCAAGAAGTCGAACGGCGAGGTGAAGACCGCCGAACTGGAGATCAAACGCTATTCGACCGTGCGCCCTGAGACCCTGACTTGGGTCGACGAAGAGACCGCGATGCTCAAGGTCTACACGTTTTCGACGGGATACAGCAGAGAGAACATCGAGAAACTCTTGGGCGACGCTGCAAAGGCGAAGTTCCTGATCCTAGACCTGCGGAGCAACGGAGGCGGTGCGGTCAACAACATGAACCATCTGCTCGGACTCCTTCTTCCTGTTGGAACTGAGACAGGGGTTTTCGTGAATCGGAGGACGGCAGACGATTACACCAAGGCGAACCCAGACGCGCCGACCGACGCCGCTACTATCGCGAAGTGGGTCGAGAACAAGGCAAAGTCACGGGAGAACAGGAACGTCAAGCCGTTCCTTGGCAAGATCGCGGTCTTGACGAACAGGGGCTCGGGAAGCGCGAGCGAGATCACGACGCTCGTCTTGAAGGAGCAGGTCGGTGCAATCAGCGTGGGACAGCGGACAGCCGGCGCAGTACTGGCTTCGACCTACGCAAGGCTGCCGGAGGGTTGGTCTCTCCAGTATCCGGTCAGCGACTACATCTCCCCGAAGGGAGTGCGCATCGAGGGCAACCCGATTCAACCGACGATCGAGGCCGGTGGGCAACCTAGCGAGGACGGAAAGGATCCCGTTGTCGAAGCGGCGGTGAAGGCTTTGAAGGGCGCGTCTTCGACCATGGCAGCCGCATAGTTTTTCAGTCTCCATTGCATGCCCTGGACCAAACCGGTCCGGGGCTTTTTTTGTGCACGATTCGATACAGATTGCGAGGTGAGTAACATTTGCTTCGACCCAGTTGAAGGAAGGCCGCGCGCCGCTGCCCGAATGGGCGCCCAAACTGCTCCATAGCCTACGCGGCTATTCGGGCAAGACGCTTGCACACGACCTTGTTGCGGGCCTTACGGTCGGGCTCGTGGCCCTGCCGCTCGCGATGGCGTTTGCGATCAGCAGCGGCGTCAAGCCAGAGGCGGGCATCTACTGCGCGATAGCCGCGGGCCTCATCGTCTCGTTGCTCGGCGGAAGCAGGACACAGATCGCTGGGCCGACAGGCGCCTTTGTGGTGATCGTGTTCGGGATCGTACAGGAGCACGGCGTTTCCGGGCTGTACATCGCGACACTGATGGCCGGAGTGATCTTGATCGTTCTTGGTGCAACCGGCCTGGGAAGTGCGGTCGACTACATTCCGCGGCCGGTTGTGATCGGCTTCACAAACGGAATCGCCGTACTGATCGCGAGCACTCAGATCAAGGAGTTCTTTGGGCTGGAGATCGCGAAAGTTCCTGGAGAGTTTGTTCCGAGGTTGGTCTCGATCGCCGACCACTGGAACACGCTCAATCCTTCGGCTACAACCTTGGCGACCTGCAGCCTGCTCGTGTTGGTCGCGTTTCGTGTTTGGGCCAACAAGGTGCCTGCTTCGATCTTTGTCCTCGTTGTCGCTACCGGAGTATCGAGCCTCGCTGGGTTGCCCGTCACGACGATCGACTCGGCGTTTGGGGGAATACCGACAGGCCTGCCCGCCGTGCAGGTGCCGTTGTTCGACCTGACTCAAGCGGCAAGGTTGGCCGGGCCTGCGTTCACAATTGCGATCCTCGGGGCTATCGAGTCGCTCATGTCTGCCGTCGTCGCGGACAGGATGAGCAAGGACAAGCATCAGCCAAACACAGAACTCGTTGCCCAGGGCGTAGCGAACGTCGTTTCCCCGCTCGTGGGCGGAATCCCGGTGACCGGCGCGATCGCGCGTACTGCGACCAACATCCGTAGCGGAGCCAAGACGCCTGTGGCCGGGATCGTCCATGCCGTCGTCCTTGTGGTCGTGCTCCTTGTCGGGGCTCCGGTCGCTGGTCACATTCCGTTGGCCGTTCTCGCCGCTATCCTGATGATGGTCGCCTACAACATGGGCGAATGGTCTGAGATACCGTGGATCTTACGGCTGAGCAAGGCTGACATCGCCGTGTGGCTCGTGACGTTCATGCTCACCGTGTTCGCAGACCTTACGGTAGCAGTGACGGCCGGGCTCGTTCTCGCCGCGCTCCTGTACATCAAGCGGGTGACTGACACGACGACGGTCACAGAGGCGACCGAGGAGTACATTAGGGAGGGCGAAGAGCACATCCTCCAGTACAAGGACATTCCGTCAGGGGTGCGCATATTCCGCGTACACGGGCCGTTCCTTTTCGGTGCGACGGACAAGTTGGGCGTCGTCCTTGAAGACGTGGCGAGCCTTCCTCCTGTCGTCGTGCTGCGCCTGCGCAACATGACGGCCATCGATGGCACGGGCCTGCACGCGATCGAGGACTTGGCCTCCACGCTTGCTGAATCTGGCAGGACGCTGATCCTATGCGGCATGCGCGGTCAGCCTGCGCGGCTGATGCAGCGTGCGGAGTTCGAGCAGGTCGTCGGTACCGAGAACTTGTGCCAGAGCGTGGAAGCGGCGATCAAACGCGCACGGGAGATCTTAGGCTAAGCGACTCTGGCTTTGCGTGCGGACTTCACGCTCTTGTACACGTAGGCCAAGACTTCGGCGACGGCCGCAAAGAGGTCGCGCGGTATGAAGTCGCCGACCTCGCACTGCTTATAGAGCGCTCGTGCCAGGGGCGGGTTCTCGATGACGGGGATGTCCAAGTCGCCGCCCATCTCCCTGATTTTGAGGGCGAGGTAGTCCTGGCCCTTGGCCACGACCATTGGGGCGTGCATTTCGTTGCGCTTGTACTTGAGCGCGACAGCAAAGTGGGTCGGGTTTGTGACGATCAAGTCTGCTTCCCGCAACCGGGTTGCGAGGCCGCCTTTGAGAAGCTTTCGCCGCCGGTGGAACATCGCGGTCTTGACTTCTGGGGAGCCCTCTTGCTCCTTCATCTCGCGCTTGAGTTCGTCCTTGGTCATCCTCAATTGCTTGTCAAGTTGCTTGCGCTGGAAGATGTAGTCGGCGACTGCGAGGACGAGCCAGACTGCGGCGATTCGGACGAGGATCGTGTGCATGATGCTTCCGATGACGGAAGCCGCCTCTGCAGGAGCCAAGTAGACCAAGCCAATGAGGGTCGACCATTGCGAGACCACGACGCCATACGCGATCCACGAGAAGAGGAACAGTTTGAAGATTGCCTTCACTCCCTCGAACGTGGTTCTGACCGAGAACAGCCGTTTGAAGCCCGCAAGCGGGTTGATCTTCTCGAACGATGGCTTCATGGCCTCTCCGCTGAGCACGAAGCCCACTTGGGCGAAGTTAACGGCAAGGCCGACGACCATGATTACGAGGATCAGCGGGGCCATCGCCATAAGCGCGGGGACGAGGAGAGCGGAGACGAAGTTCATCACGCTCGCTGCGCTGATCTCTCGCGGAACCTCCATGATTGAACTGCCGAGCGTGGTGAATATGCCGTTGCCAAGGGCCCGCATCACGCCTGGGAGCATAAGGGCACAGACGAGGAGCGAAAGGGCTCCGGCAAGGTCGGTGGACTTGGCTACAGTGCCCTTCTTGCGTGCTTCTTGCCGCTTGCGCGGCGTTGCTTCCTCTGTCCTTTCGCCTGCTGGTTGTTCTGCCATTTATGGCCCTCCCAGCATGCGAGACATTTGCTGGAACGTGAAGTCGACGCCTGCCCTCGTGGCGACTGCCATCGCAGGAAGCCCGAGGCCGAGCGCAAAGATGCCGACCATGAGTTTCGCGGGAAGAGCTAGAAGGAATGGCTGCGTCTGCGGAACTGCCTTGTTGACAAGTCCTGCGGCGACGTCGACGATCACTGAGACGGCGGCGACCGGGGCGGCGATCTGAAGGGCCATAAGCGAGACTTGGCCCAGGAACGCGATCAGCGTGGTTTGCATCTCGCCAATGCGCGCGACAGAGGGTCCGACCATCTCGTAACTGTGCACAAACGCTTGGAACATGAAGTGGTGGCCGTCCATCAGCAAGAGCAGCACCAGGCCTAGAAGGAACTTGAACTGGCTGAGTGGGGAAGACGTTCCGCCGAACATCGGGCTGAACACTTGCGCCGCTCCGATGCCGATCTGGACATCGAGGAACGCGCCGGCCATCTGAAACCCGGCGAGCAGGATCTGGATCATGCCGCCAATCAGGAGCCCGATGACGACGTCCTTTGCGAACATCATCACGAGCGCCGCCATGTTCTCGGGGACCGAAGTCGTGTGCTCGCGCAGGACAGGGACGAGCGCCATCGACAAAACCAGGCAGAACATCACTCGGACTTTGACGGGCACGTTCGTTCCAAAGATTGGCGACGACATGACCATTGCGCTGCAGCGCGTGAATGCACTGAAGAAGGTGACGATCAGGGTCGCGTCGAGGCTCATCCTACTTTCGCGATCTGCTCAAAGCAGAGGGTGGCATAGCGAACGATCGTGTCGAGCATCCACGCGCCCATCGAGACGAGCACTACCGCTGCTCCAATGATCTTAGGAACGAAGGTGAGGGTCATTTCCTGGACTTGCGTGACCGCTTGGAACACGCTGACGGCAAGACCGAAGAACAGCGCGACTGCCAAGATCGGCATCGAAACCATCAGGGCGACAGTGATGCCCTGCTGGGCGAGATCGAGAACGACGCCGTCCGTCACGTGGCGTACCCGGCGAGGATTGCTCGCACCAAGACGGACCATCCGTCTGCCAGGACGAACACGAGGAGTTTCGCAGGGAGCGACACGACGACTGGCGGCATCATCATCATGCCCATGCCCATGAGCAGGCTTGCGACGATGAGGTCGATGACGACAAACGGAAGGAAGATGTAAAAGCCTATGACGAACGCCGTCTTCAGTTCGCTGATGACAAAGGCCGGGATCAGCGTCATGATCGGCACGTCTTCACGTGTCTGAACGGTCTCGCCGCGCATGTCCAAGAACATCTTGAGGTCTTTCTCGTAAGTGTTCTGCAGCATGAAGTCGCGCAGTGGCCCCTCGGCGCGCTCGACGGCCTCGTCGAACGAGATGGGGTTCTCGGCCGCCATGTAGGGCTGGATGGCCTCCGTGTTGATCTTCTGATACGTTGGCCCCATGACGAAGAAGCTGAGGAACAGGCTGAGCCCGATGATGACTTGGTTGGGCGGGATACTCTGCGTGCCAAGCGCGGTGCGCACAAAGCTGAGGACGATCACGATGCGCGTGAACGCTGTCGTCAGGATGAGGATCGCCGGTGCAAGACTGAGGACAGTGAGGAGCGCGAGGATCTTGAGCGATGTGCTCATCTGCTCCTTGTCGCTCTCGCCACCTATGCCGAGGTTCAGGCTCGGGATGGGGACCTGTTGACCCTGTTGCTGGGCGAGGACGACGCCAGCCACAATCAGCAAGACGAGGATCAAGAGCGGCTTTGCAAACTTCACAAGTCGCGTGAGGTTTGCACTGCCGGACGGTCGTGTCTTTTGAGTGGTGGTGGTCATCCCTTAGCCAGTGAGCCTGCGCAAGCGATCGAGCGCGATGAGGTCTTTGTCGTCCGCTGACTCGGCGGTGGCGTTGTCGACGAGCTCGAAGAACGCCGGAGCGTCTTTCTGCGCCTCGGCCTTCCTCTCTGTGAGGTCAGCAAGGCAAGTCACACCGGCCTGGCTGACCGCAAGGAGCAGGGTCCGCCCTCGGGCAGTAACGATCTGAAGGTTTCCTCCACCAAAACTTGCCGACTCCTCGATCTCGATGCTGGAGCCGTCCTTCGCGACGATCCTCTTGTTCATCTTCGAAATGACTTTGGGAAGGGCCCACTTGAGCAAGACGAAGACGATCCCGAGCGCCACCACCATCTGCACCATGTCCATGAGTCCGATCGCGGACGCGTTCTGCGTTCCGCGAACGACCAGGTCGGGCTTGGTGCCAATGCCCTGCTCTTGGGCGCCAACAAAGGCGGCCAGAGCGAGCGTCGATAGCGTGGCGAAGGGCTTCACTAAGCAACCTCGCGCAATCTAGCCAGTCGGTCCTGCTGGCTGAGGATCTCAGTGATGCGGACGCCGAAGTTGTCTTCGATGACGACGACTTCTCCTCGGGCGACGATCTTGCCGTTGACCAGCACGTCGACGGGCTCGCCTGCGGCCTTGTCGATCTCGACGATCGAGCCGGAGCCAAGTTCGACGACGTCCTTGACGACCATCTTCACACGGCCGAGTTCCACGCTGATCTGCAGCGGGATGTCCATGAGGATTTCGAGGCTTTCTTCGTTGCCGGCGGTCGGACGAGGTCGGGCAGGGGTCGGTAGCTCCTCTTCGGCTGCGTCTTCGATCCCGAGGATCATGCGTGCCGTCTCCGAGTCGACGAACCATGAGACGCGCCCTGTGTAGTCCTCAACGGCAAAGTCCACGTTGGTGGCGAACACGGCCTCGCTTCCTTGGATGTTGGGCGGGAAGGCGAGCGACTGATAGCGGATGAAGAGGTTGCTGGCGACGACGGCGCTCCCGTGGAGTTGGCCAATCGCAAGGCAAACGCCCTGCACATAGGCCTCGAACACAGGTCGAAGTTCGCTGACTAGTCCGTCATTGATCTCCTTGACCTGCTCGTTCTTGATGACCGAAGCCAGCGCAAGTGCCGTCTCGTGAGGAATCAAGATGATCTGGTTCGAGTCCGGGAGGTCAGAGAACGAAAACTGGATGACGACCTTTGGCTCGGCCGCCTCGGCGAAGAGCGCAGATGGGGAGACGTAGTCCGTCTTGGGCGACGTCAGCCTGACTTCGGCGTTCGCGGACTCACTGACGGTGTTCGCAACGACGTGCCAGATTTGGTTCTGGACGTTGCCGAAGTTCAAGATCGATTCTGGTGTCATGTCTGGCATGGCTCTTCTCTACGAGTGGGCTCCTGTGATAGTGAAAACGACGTTCTTGCCTTCGAGGGCAGGAAGCCCAAGGTACTTGGGCGCGCCGCCGACCTTCATGATGAGGTCGCGGTCTTTCTTCTGGTCGAGGACGACGACGTCGCCTCGCTTCAAATTGACGAAGTCTCGGATCGTAACGTCGGCAGTGCCAAGTTCGACGCTGCAGTCGACGTTTGTGTTCTCAATGTGGTTGACCAGCAAGGTGCGGCTCTGCGAAGTGTGCCGTCGCTGGCCTGTCACGAACCACTTCTGCGAACTGAGTTTGGCGGTGATCGGCTTGAGCACCATGTAGGGGATGCAAAGGCTCATGGCGCCCCGCGCCTCGCCAATGCGGACCTCGAACAGGATGCTGACAACGATGTCGCTCGGTGGGGCGATCTGCACGAATTGGGCGCTGGTCTCGAGACCTTCAACGCAAGGGTTGACCACGACCACACCTTCCCAGGCTGCCTTGAGCGAGATCAGCAGTCGCTCTATCATTTGGCGAACGAGGGGCTCTTCGATCTCGGTCAAGACTGTCCTATCGATGGCGCGGCCTGGGCCGCCGAGCATCTTGTCGAGCATCGTGAACACGAGCGAGAACTCAACTTCGAGCACAGACTGTCCCGTAAGCGGCGGAAGCGATGTGATCGTGAAGACTGACTGGTTGATGCTGCGGAGGTACTCCTCGTAGGGAACCTGCTCAAGCGAGATCAAGTCGATGTGGACGCTGTTGCGCAGGTAGGCCGACAGGCTTGTTCCGGCGAGGCGCCCAAAGGTCTCGTGCAGCATCTGGAGCGTACGGAGTTGCTCCTTGCTGAACTTGTCCGGGCGACGAAAGTCGTAGACCTCGTAGGAAAGCGCCGATAGGTTGCGGGCTGCGTTCCGGCTACCGGTCTTGGCAGGCAGGTTAGGCTCGACCGGCGCAGGGCTCCCGTCGCCTGAGTTCAGCGACTGGAGTAGCGCCTCGATTTCACCCTGAGAGAGGATCTCCGACAATTCGACGTTCCTAGCGGCTCAGCGCAGGCTTGAAAAGTCCTGATCTGGGCCGTCAGTTTCGTTATCGGAGTTCCCGGTGTTTTCCTCAGGGTCCTCAGGTCGGAAACCTGAGAATGGACTCTAGGATTTGGGCTTGTTCGTGACCTTGATGACCCCGCTGGTCGGTTGAACCTTGACCCAGTCGCCCTGTCGCCTCAGTTCCTTTGCGCCAGACACCGTGCCGGCTCTGACTGGCAGCCAGATGGCCTGACCCTGGAGTCCGTTCGGGACCGTAACGTTCCAGGTCTGGGCTTCGTCGGCCGCGTCCAAGACGCCCTTCGCCAACCCCGCCGCCGTCCTGTTCGGGTTGAGGTGGATGGCCCGGCCGAACATCCGGTGGGGCATGATCGCTGCCGCGTAGGTTGTGAGGCCGAGCAACTCGCTGTAGGCCTTCTCATCGCCCTTCGCCAATAGTCCGATGTCAGGGCCGCGGGTCGCGACCCTCTCCATGTCCGGAAGGATTCGGTTCTTGTACATGACGCGAAGGTCCTCGACCCTGGCCTGCATCATGTCGTCCCGTCCCAGCGTGCCCTTCTCGATCTCTTGGAGCATCCACATCAAGAACACGCGCTCGCCCATGTCGCCGTTTGCCCACTGCTCGGGCTTGGTAAATCCGCCGATGGCCGGCCACGTCGCGTGACCGTACTCGTGAGCGATCTCCCTAGCGAACTCCAGCTTGTCGGTGAGCGACGTAATGGCGTAGATGTAGATGTTGTTCGCCCGGAACGGATTGCCGTTGTTGTCGAGTTCGTCGTGGTCTTCGATCAAGACTTGCTGGCCGCCCGGCTCGCCCCCAAAGCACAGATACAGGTCTACGGTGCGGAGATTGAAGATGTGGCCATGGTCTGAGTTCATCCTCCAGCGGTTGAAGTCCCAAAGCCGCAGGAGCATGCGCGCAGCATAGTCCGTGACGTCCCCCTCGGTCGCACGAAACTGGTTGAACACTCGGATGCGAATGTTGTAGCCCTCGTTCTCGGTCTCCCGCGTGTACCCGTTGGTCACGTACTCGAACACCCAGTCATTGAGGGGAGATCGCTTGGGACGGTCCATTTTGGACGTGTACGCCTGGATGAGTAGGATGGAAAGTTTCTTGTCCGCGCTTGTGAGTTTGAGTTCTCGGCCGACCCTTACGTCTGGCACCTCGATCTGCTGCTGCTGACCCGCCGACGCGAGCAGGGCAAAAGTAAGGGTTCCCAGCATTGTCCTTCCTTAGTCTCTACGACGCTTTTGACGGCCCGGGGGTTCGCCTAATGGGCGAGCCACCGCTCCGCGTCGATGGCCGCCATACAGCCCGTTCCAGCCGCAGTGACGGCCTGGCGATAGGTCGGGTCGGTGACGTCGCCGCAGGCGAAGACCCCAGGAATCTTGGTGGTGGTCGTGCCAGGGACGACCTTCAAGTATCCAACATCGTCCATATCGAGGATCCCCTTGAAGAGGTCGCTGTTGGGCTTGTGGCCGATGGCGATGAACACGCCGTCCATCGGAACCTCTTTTGTTGTTCCATTGACGGTGTCTTGGAGAACGATGCTTGTGACCTTTTTGTGCGGCGTCATGTCTCCCTTGATTTCTGCCAGGGCTGAGTTGTAGTGGACCTCGACCTTCGGATTGTCGAGGACGCGCTGCTGCATGATCTTGCTCGCGCGGAACTCGTCCCTCCTGTGAATGAGATTGACCTTGCTCGCGTGCTTGGTCAGGTAGTTCGCTTCTTCCATGGCCGTATCGCCACCCCCAACCACGGCGACCTCCTTGCCGCGAAAGAAGAACCCATCGCAGGTCGCGCACGCGCTGACGCCGTATCCTCCGAAAGTGACCTCGCTTTCGAGCCCGAGCCACTTTGCGCTGGCCCCGGTCGCGATGATGACGGCGCGGGACTCGTAGACGGTGTCGCCGACATAGACCTTCTTGGGGTCGCTAGAGAAGTCGACTTTCGTGACCGTCTCGTCTCGGACCTCTGTCCCGAACCGCTCGCACTGTTTGCGAAAGTCAGCCATCATTTGTGGCCCCATGACGCCTTCGGGATAGCCCGGGTAGTTCTCTACGTCGGTTGTTATCATCAACTGCCCGCCGGGCTGTTCGCCAGCGAAGAGGAGCGGTTTGAGATCGGCTCGAGAGGCGTAGAGGGCGGCCGTGTATCCGGCGGGGCCGGAGCCGATGATGATCACTTCGCGGGGCATAACTGGGGAAGCATCTTACCCACCGCACAGGTTCCCGAGCCCATCGCCTTTAGGCCGTCTAGAATTGCTGTAATGACGGTCAGAGCGGCGACATCGGACGCAGACTTCGCCATCGCTCGTGCGCTGATCTCTGAGTATGTGGAATGGCTTGCCGAAGACTTCTGCGCAATCGGCTTCGAACAGGAACTCCGAACGCTCCCGTCGATGTACGGCCCGCCTGCGGGCAAGATGCTCCTCGCGTTTGAGGAAGATGAGCCTGTCGGTTGCATCGCCTACCGTGGGTACGCGGAAGGTGAGTGCGAGATGAAGCGCCTTTACGTCGTGCCTCGTTTTCGCGGCTCGGGACTTGGACGGCGCCTTGTGGTCGAACTGATCGACGCGGCGAGGGAGCAGGGGTGTACGCGCATGCGGCTCGACACTTTGCCGAAACTCGCGGCAGCGATAGCGCTCTACCGCCGCCTTGGGTTTACCGAGATCGAGCCCTATTACGACAATCCTATCCCTGGAGTGACGTTTATGGCGCTGGATCTATCGACTTGGCCTCAGCGTCTCGACGTTTGACATAGATGTAGCCGCCTGCGATCAGGATTGCGCCAAGGACGAGCAAGACCAAGACGCGAATCAGTGCATCGACTTCGCTCAGGTCGATGAGAAGGACCTTGCCGACGGTCACGCCGAACACAACGAAACTGAAGATGCGGAGCGTCTTTTGCTCGAGCATGAACCCGAGCGCGATCAAGAGCCCGCCGTAGAGGGCGAACGCCACGGAGACCGCGGAGTTTCCCTCCATTCCAATGGACGGCAAGGTCAGGACAAGATAGAGAGACCTCGCAAAGGCGAACCAGCCGAGCAGGGACGCGAAGGTTAAGACCGCCGCGCGTTCGACACCTTCCTTGCTGTAACCCAAAGTGGAGAAGACAGCAACGGCCGCAACGAGCAGCATGAGTGGCAGTTGGAAAGAGAACCCGTAGACCTGTGGGCTGGACTCGAAGTCGACCCAGTAGAGGAAGCACAGGAAGTATGCGAAGACCAGGGCGAGGTTGGCTGGAAACTTCCACTTGGCTTGCCAGGAGACGACCGCGAGCACAAGCGCATAGATCGCCTGTCCCATGAGCATGTACTTGTAGGTGAAGGGATGCTCGGCCGCGATGAATGCCGCCCGTGAGACGATGGGAAACAAGACAAGCGCCGCAACGGACACGGACGCCTGGTCTTGGCGTTCCAGACGGTTAGCGACGAACGTCACACACAGAAGCGAGAACGCCAAGGCGGCGAGCATGAGGTACTCCGTGCCTTCCACAGGCACGCGCTCCGACATCGCTACGGCGTAGGAGACGCCGGCCAGCGAGAAGTACCCAGAAGCAAAGTAGACACCAGGGCGGGCGAGCCGATCCACTGAGGCAAATGCGAAACCCGAAGCTGCGACGCTCAGCGCCGCGTAAGTCAGGCACGCGGCCAACGGAGCGAAAGGAATTGGACCGACTGCGGTCAAAGCGACGAGTGCCCCTACCTGGAGACTTCGTCCTTGTGTCTCGCGCCAAACAGGGATTGTCACGGCTACAGAGGCCAAAGCCAGTGCCGCAACGAACAAGGAGTCGGGGATCGGGCCACTCCCATCGCCAAGCGAGACGACCGCAACTGAGGTCGCAAGGGTAGCGAACACAGGGAACAGTCCCTTCGGATCAAAGCCGTTCTGGACAAACCTGAGAACGTACGCGGAGACTGGCAAGAGCGAGAACAGGCAAAGTACGGTGAGTCCTGCGTTGAGGGACATCAGGTCTCGGTCTAGCCCCTCGAATGCGACGTACAGGACGAACGGTACGGACACGAACCAGAGGGCAATCTGCGCCTTCAGCCACCTCTGCCTTGCGGCAAGCAGCGCGGCTGGCACCGAGATCACAGCGACGAGCATCAAAGCCGAGGTCGTGTTCCATTCATCCAGCGGCAGAACAGCAGCGACCAGTCCTCCCAAGAACCCGATCACCCAGAACGATCGGCTAGACCGCCACCAACTGAACGCGAGGTTGGCAAGGCTCAACAAGACGAACAGGAGTACGAGCGTCTCTCCGGAGAGCAGGTCTTTGTAAACGTGTGCGCCCGCAAAACTGAGATACAAGCCGCACGATCCCCCGCCGATCAAGAGTGGGCCAAAGTCCTCGCTCAGATTGATCTTCCAAAGTCCGAGCCCTATGAGCACCGCGCAAAGCACGAGTTCGCCCACGAACTGCACGGTGAGGGTGATCCAGCCTTGTTCGATCGCCTTGGCGACAAGGATGATCACTCCGATCAGCACGAGTGCTATTCCCACTCGCGGCAATACTTGAGATCCGAACTTGATCTCGGAGTCGACGAGAGTAGCGTCAGCCACCTTTGGCGGCAAGGTCTCCTCCCGTGGACGCATGGGCTCGAACTCGGTCCGCTGGACTGGCGGAGGTCCAGTCACAGGCTTGCTTGTTTTTCTTGGCTGTTGCGCTCCGCGCAACCTTTCGACCTCGGACTCGAGTCTTTCGACCCTCGCTCGCAGTTCGCTCAGTTCGTCTGACGCCATAGCGGCCTCGTCTGAATACACCTTACGGACGGATTCCGCACGCGTGGCGTTGGGCCCAAAGTATCAATGGAACAACCAGTATTCCGATTCGGTATAAATGGGCCGATGAACATCGATCTTCTCAAGCGGCTGACCGAGGCGCACGGCGTGCCTGGCCAGGAAGAAATGATCCGCGCGATCGTCAAGAAGGAACTCGCAAAAGTCTGCGAGATCAGCGTCGACACGATGGGCAACATGATCTGCCTGAAACGAGCGACGAGAAAGCCGGCCAAGGGCGCCCCGAAGAAACTGATGCTGGCCGCCCACATGGACGAGATCGGGTTCATCGTTCGCTACATCGATCCCAAAGGCTTTTTGCGCGTCCAACCTCTGGGCGGGTGGGATCCGCGCATGATGGCTGCGCAGCGCGTCATCGTGCACTGCAAAGATGGAGCCCTGAATGGCGTCATGATGCCAGGAGTCAAGCCCAAGCACCTCCTAACCCCTGCTGATGCGGCCAAGCAACTAACCACAGACGACTACTTCGTCGACCTTGGCCTGCCCGTCGCCAGAGTCAAGCGAACGATCCAGATTGGCGACATGGTCACGATGGACAGGGCGTTCCACGAGATGGGAGACCTCTATACGTGCAAGGCGATGGACGACCGAGTCGCGGTGTTCGTAATGATCGAGGCAATGAAGGCGGCGAAGTCGCACGAAGTCGACGTCTTCGGTGTGGCGACGGTCCAAGAAGAGATCGGACTCAGGGGTGCGACGGCGGCCGGCAGCGGGCTCAGGCCAGACATCTGCGTCGCGATCGACATCACTCTTGCAAACGACATCCCTGGGATTCCGGACGAGATGGCGGTTACGCGGCTAGGAGATGGAACGGCGATCAAGTTCATGGACTCGTCGTTGATCTGTCACCCCAAACTCTATCAGCACTTCCTCTCACTCGCCAAGAAGCACAAGATCCCTCACCAGATCGAGGTCCTTCCCCTCGGCGGAACGGACGCTGGCGGAGTACAGCGACAACACGGTGGCATCCCTTCGTTCACGCTCTCGATCCCGACGCGGTACGTGCACACCGTCAATGAGACGATCCATAAAAAGGACTTGAAGGCGTCCGTCGACGTGCTTGCCAGGTACATCGAGGACGCCCACCGAGGCGACTATACATACAAGGCCTAGGTGGAACTTGGGGGCAATCGAGGCCGTCTAACCCCGTCGCGATGCGCCTACTGAATGGAATCCCAGTCTGGGGCGAGCCTATCCTCGAGGACGCGCTCACCCAGATCCAGGAGTGCTCGACCGATGCGGTCGGGGCCGCACTGATGGCGGACCACCACGTCGGCTACTCCATGCCGATCGGTGGCGTCGTCGCGTACCAGGGGAAAGTAAGCCCGAGCGGCGTCGGGTTCGACATCGGGTGCGGAAACAAGGCGGTCCTCACCGACATGCCGGCAAAGGAAGCTAGGCGCAAGATCGCGCGCATCATGGACGATGTCTTCGAAAAGATCTCGTTCGGCATGGGGATGAAGAACGAAGAGCACGTCGACCACGAACTGTTCGATGACGACGCTTGGAAGGACATCGACGTCCTTCGCCTCAACCGCCAACGCGCACAAGCCCAACTCGGCACTGTCGGCAGCGGAAACCACTATGTCGATGTGTTTGTCGACGAACTAGAGAGGGTCTGGGTCGGCGTCCACTTCGGTTCACGCGGAATTGGGCACAAAGTGGCGACATGGGCCGTGGAAGAGGGCGGCGGAAAGCACGGTATGTTCGTCCCGCCGGTCGTCTTGGACTTGAAGAGCGCACTTGGAGAAGACTATATGCGCGCCATGGATGTCGCTGGCCAGTACGCCTACGCCGGTCGTGACTGGGTTTGCGACCGCGTGCTCCGAATCATGGGGGCAAAGCCGCTGGACGAGGTCCACAACAACCACAACTTCGCCTGGACAGAGAAGCACGGCGACCAAGAACTGATCGTCGTCCGTAAGGGCGCGACGCCCGCCTTCCCCGGGCAGCGCGGCTTTGTGGGAGGTTCCATGGGGGACGTCTCCGTCATCCTCGAAGGCGTGGACACAGAAGAGAGCCGGGCCGGGTTCTATTCGACCGTCCATGGTGCTGGACGGGTGATGTCGCGCAACCAGGCCGCAGGCAGGGTCATTAAGGGCAAGCGGACGGGCGGCGCTGTGACTCGCGAGATGATGGATGAGTGGGTCAAGGACATGGGTGTGGCCCTAAGGGGGGCTGGAACGGATGAGTCCCCTCACTGCTACAAGCGGCTTCCAGAGGTGCTGAAGCACCACGAGGCCTCAATTCGGGTTATCCACACCCTGAAGCCGATCGGGGTGGCTATGGCAGGCGAAAACGAGTTCGACCCGTATCGAGACTAACTGGCTCAAAAACTCCTCACGGAGGGGGAGGTTTGTGTACACGATTACCGATAACTATTGAGGCCATGAGTCTTGAGACGCCTAGAGGTAACGAGTCCAAACTGCAGCACTTCCGGCTATTGGCCAGGCGCAGCGGCAATCTCAACGTCAGCGTCAACCAAGCCGTAAAGGTTCTGGACCTTGTGCGGCGCAACGCAGCCGCGACCGAGGTCGAGGCCGTCGTCCAAGTTTCTCCTGAACTCGCGATCAATCTCGTCAAACTCGCCTCCTCCCCCGCCTATGGGGCGATGGAGATCAGCAGCGTGAAGTTCGCAATCGAGGTTCTCGGATGGCGAGAACTCGAGAGCCTCATGGTCACGATCATCCTGTCGTCGTTGGCCTCTGCGACCAAGGATGCAAAAGTCATCGACGTCAACCAGTTGAGACAGCGTTCGTTGGTGCAAGCCTTCATCGCGAGGTCGTTGGCGAAGAACAGGACTCAGGCCTCGCCGGAAGAACTCTACACAGCGGGACTGTTCCTTGATGCTGGTTACTTGCTCATGGGGATCCACAATCCCATGCTGCTGTTGAACCTCAAACGCAACTGTGAACGGACACCAGGCCTGACTCTCGCTGAGGCTGAAGAATACGTCCTGGGCTTTTCACACG